>DATDKW010000420.1:0-2057 GCA_036519715.1 Mycobacteriales bacterium | reverse complement strand
TGTGGACCGCGTACCACCTGAAGAAGGCCGAGCCGGCGCTCGACGTGCAGATCGTCGAGGCGGACTACGCCGGCTCCGGCGCCTCCGGGCACGGCGACGGCTTCGTCACCCCGACGATCGGGCACAGCCTGGCCTCGGTGGTGCACGCGTACGGCACCGAGCGCGCCAAGGTGGCCTACTCGGTGGTCGGCCGGTCCATCGTGGAGCTGGGCCGGTTCTGCCGGACGCACGGCATCGACGCCGAGTACGAGCCGGGCGGCTACCTGCAGGTCGCCACGACCGACGCCCAGCGGCGCCGGCTGGAGACGGACCTCGCGCTGATCGAGCGGATGGGCGCGGGCCGCCCGCCGGAGCTGCTCGAGCGCGACCGGGTGCGGGAGGTCATGGGCTCGCCGGCGGTGCTGGCCGGCTTCCGCGTCGGCGGGGCGCTGGTCAACCCGCACCGGATGGCCCGCGGGCTGGCCCGGGTGCTGCGGGAGATGGGCGTCGGCATCTCCGAGCGGAGCCCGGCCGTCGACGTGCGGCGCGGCCCGGCCGGCCACACGGTGGTCACGCCGGGCGGCACGGTACGGGCCGAGCGGTTGCTCTACGCGGCCAACGCCCACCAGCACCGGTTCGCCCCGTTCCGGTCGATGGTCCGGCCGTACTGGAGCTACGCGGCGGTCACCGAGCCGCTCACCGAGGAGCAGCTCGGCCGGGTCCGGTGGCCCGGGCGGGAAGGCTTCGTCGAGGCCCGCAACGTGGTCCTGTTCGGCCGGCTGACCGCGCGGAACCGGCTGCTCATCGGCGGCGGCCCGCCGGTCAACCACTACGGCAACGACATGGCCGACCGGCACCGGGACAACCCCGGCGCCACCGCGCTGCTGCGCCGGACGCTGACCCGCTACTTCCCGGCCTGGCGGGACCTGCGCTTCACGCATGCGTACGGCGGGTGCGTGGACATGACCCCCGACCTGGTCCCGCACGTCGGGTCGCTCGGCGACGGGTCGTTCTTCGCGCACGGCTACTGCGGCAACGGGGTCGCGACCACCAACGCCGTCGGCAAGGTCCTGCGCGACCTCATCCTGGACCGGCGGTCCGCGTACACGGAGCTGCTGTTCGTCGGCGACCAGGCCCGGCGCTACCCGGCGGAGCCGCTGGCGTACCTCGGCGGCCGCGCGCGCTGGGCGTACCTGTCCCTGCAGGACCGCTGGCCGGGCCTGCTGCGGCACCAACCGGTGCGACGGTAGGGGACCGGCGATGGCGGACGTGGCGGGCGGCGGCGACTGGCTGCAGGTGGTGCGGGCGCAGGTCGCCGACATCGCCGGGTACGACTCGCCCGAGCAGGTCGACCCGGATGCCGCGTTCGTCGACCTGGGCTTCGTCTCGCTGGCCGCGGTCGAGCTGAGCACCCGGCTCGAGGCGGCGACCGGCCTGGAGCTGCCGCTCACGCTCGGCTTCGACCACCCGACGCCGCGGGCGCTGGGTGGCTACCTGGCCCGCCGGGTCGGCGGTGACCCCGCCGGCGCCGCCGCCCCGGCTGGCCCCGATCCCCGTCCGGAGGCCGGCGACGACCCGGTGGTCGTCGTCGGGATGAGCTGTCGCTACCCCGGCGGCGTCCGCGGCCCGGACGACCTGTGGGAGCTGGTCGCGTCCGGCACCGACGCGATCGGCGGCTTCCCCACCGACCGGCACTGGGACCTCGACCGGCTCTACGACCCCGACCCGGACCACCCCGGCACGTCGTCCAGCCGCCAGGGCGGCTTCCTCCCCGACGCCGGCGACTTCGACGCGGGGTTCTTCGGCATCAGCGACACCGAGGCGCTGGCGATGGACCCCCAGCAGCGGCTGCTGCTGGAGCTCGGCTGGGAGCTGTTCGAGCACGCCGGCATCGACCCGGCCGGGCTGCGCGGCAGCCGGACCGGCGTCTACGTCGGCGTGGCCGCGTACGACTACTTCGGCCTGCTGGCGCCGGCGATCCCAGCGGCGCTGACCGGCTACTTCGCCACCGGCAACGCCGGCAGCGTCGCCTCCGGCCGGCTGGCGTACGTGTTCGGGCTGGAGGGCCCGGCGCTGAC
>DATDKW010000419.1:0-9121 GCA_036519715.1 Mycobacteriales bacterium | reverse complement strand
GTGGGCCACCACTCCACGCACTGTCTGACTCATGTGCCGACGCTAACCCTGACTCATGTGCCGACGCTAACCGGCCACGCTCCCCGTTCGCTGCCTTTTCGCGCGTCGACTTCCGGATTCCCGCCGGTACGACGGACCTGCGGCGGGCGCTGTCCACCGATCGGTGGACAGCCGGTCCACCGGACGGTGCTCACGCCGGTCCGGTGCAGACGGGAAGGTTCAGCCATGACCGACAACGACTTCGCCGTACGGGTCCGCGGACTCGTCAAGCGCTACCCGGACAAGGTCGCCGTCGCGGGTGTCGACCTGGACATCCACCACGGCGAGGTGTTCGCCCTGCTCGGCCCCAACGGCGCCGGCAAGACGACCACTCTGCGGGCGGTCTGCGGGATGGTCCGCACCGCCGGCCGGGTCGCCTTCCGGGGCCGGGACCTGACCGGGCTGGCCACCGAGAAGATCGCCCGGCTCGGTATCGCCCACGTGCCCGAGGGCCGGGGCACGTTCGGCGGCCTGACCGTGGCCGAGAACCTCCGCCTCGGCGCGTACGGGCGCAAGGACGGGGTGCAGCAGGACCTCGACTTCTGGTACGGGACGTTCCCGCGGCTGGCCGAGCGCCGGGAGCAGCCGGCCGGCAGCCTGTCCGGCGGCGAGCAGCAGATGCTGGCCGTGGCCCGGGCCCTGATGTGCAGGCCGGCCCTGCTGCTGCTGGACGAGCCGTCGCTGGGCCTGGCCCCGATGGTGGTCCGCGAGGTCTTCGCGGTGCTGCGGGAGATCCGGGCCGGGCAGGGCACCGGGATGCTGGTGGTCGAGCAGAACGCGGCCCTGGCCCTGGAGCTGGCCGACACCGCCCACGTGCTGGAGGCCGGGCGGACCGTGCTGGCCGGGCCGGCGGCCGAGATCCGGGCCGAGGACTCGGTCCGGCGCGCCTACCTGGGGAGCTGACGTGGAACGGTTCCTGCAGGTTGTGGTCGACGGCATCGCCGACGGCTCGGTCTACGCGGCCCTGGCGCTGGCCCTGGTGCTGATCTTCCGCTCCACCGGCGTGGTGAACTTCGCCCAGGGCGAGATGGCGATGTTCGCGACGTTCCTAGCCTGGGCCCTGGCCGACGCCGGGGTGCCGATCGGGCTGGCCCTGGCCGGTGCGCTGGTGCTGGCGTTCCTGGGCGGGATGCTGGTCGAGCGGGTGCTGATCCGGCCGGTCGAGGGCGGCCCCCCGCTCAACCTGGTCATCGTCACGCTGGGTCTGTTCATCCTGGTCAACGCGGCCGCGGGCTGGATCTGGGGCTTCGACCTGCGGGACTTCCCGCGGCTGTTCCCGGGCGGGGTCGCCTCCATCGGCGGCGTCTCGCTGTCAATCGAGTCGCTCGGCATCATCGCCGTGCTGCTGGTCGTGGTCGCGCTGCTGTGGCTGCTGTTCACGCACACCCCGGTCGGGCTGGCCCTGCGGGCGGCGGCCCAGGACCCGGCCTCGGCCCGGCTGGTCGGGGTGCCGGTCGGGCGGATGCTCATGCTCGGCTGGGGGCTGGCCTCGCTGCTGGGCGCGGTGGCCGGGGTGCTGGTCGCGCACCGGCTGTTCCTGGACACCAACCTGATGGCCGGGGTGCTGGTCTACTCCTTCGCCGGGGCCGCGCTGGGCGGGTTCGACTCGCCGATCGGCGCGGTCGTCGGCAGCTGGATCATCGGCGTCACCGAGGCCCTGGCCGGCACGTACGTGGACGCGATCGGGTCCGACCTCAAGGTCCTGGTGCCGCTCGCGGTGATCTTTGTGGTGCTGCTGGTCCGCCCGGCCGGGCTGTTCGGCTCGCCGGAGGTGACCCGGGCATGATCAGGCTGACCGCCGGATCCCGGGCCCACCGGGCCCTGCGGGCGGGCGCGATCGCGCTCGGCGTGCTGGTCGCGGTCGGCATCCCGTTCAACTCCAGCCCGGTCCTCAACGGCCAGCTCACCCTGGTCCTGGCCTACGCGGTGGCCGCCATCGGCCTCGGCCTGCTGGTCGGCTACGGCGGCCAGATCTCGCTCGGGCACGGCGCCTTCTTCGCCGTCGGGGCGTACTCGGCCGGGGCGGTGCTGGCCAAGACCGGCCTGCCCTACCTGCTGGCCGTGCCGATCGCAGCCGCGGTCGCGTTCCTGCTCGGCCTGGCCTTCGGGGTGCCGGCGCTGCGGCTGCGCGGGCTCTACCTGGCCCTGGTCACGCTGGCCCTGGCCGTCGCGGCCGGGCCGGTGATCAAGCGGGCCGAGCCGCTCACCGGCGGGGTGTCCGGGCTCGCCGTGCCGCAGCCCCCGGTGCCGGGCTGGCTCGCGGTCGATCCGGACCAGTGGCTCTACCTGCTCAGCCTGGCCGTCACCGGGCTGATGCTGCTGCTCGCGGTGAATCTGACCCGGGGCAGCCTGGGCCGCTCGCTCGTCGCTATCCGGGACGGCGAGCGGGCGGCCCGGACCACGGGCGTGGACGTGGCCCGGGTCAAGGCGCTGCTGTTCGCCTGCGCCGGCGCCTACGCCGGGGTCGGCGGCGCGCTCTTCGCGTACGGGCAGGGGTTCGTGGCGCCGGAGTCGTTCACCCTGCTGCTGTCGTTCACCTTCCTCGGCGCCGTGGTCGTCGGCGGTCTCGGCACCGTCGCCGGCGGCGTGCTCGGCGCGCTGTTCGTGGTCTTCGTCCCCCAGTACGCCGGCGACGTCAACCAGGCCCTGACCGGCGTGATCTACGGCGCCACCCTCATCGCCGTCGTCTACCTGCTGCCCGGCGGCGCGGCCGGGCTGCTGCGCCGCATCCGCCGGCGGGTGGTCACCGTCGTCGAGCCCCTGCCCCCTGCTCCCTCCCCACCGCCCGATGCTCAGCGAGGAGTCCACGATGCGGATGCGACGAGTGATCCTGCCCGTGCTGGCGGCGACCCTGCTGGTCGCGGCGTGCGGCCGTGACGACAGCGGCGGCGGGGGTGGCGGCGGAGGCGGGGCGGCCGCCGACCCCGGCATCTCCGACAGCTCGGTCAAGATCGGCAGCAGCTACCCGTTCAGCGGGCCGGCCTCGGCCTACAGCGCCATCCCCAAGGCCCTGAACGGCTACTTCAAGAAGGTCAACGAGGCCGGCGGGGTCAACGGCCGCAAGATCGAGTTCGTCACCTACGACGACGGCTACGAGCCGCAGCGGGCCCTCGCCAACGCCCGCCGGCTGGTCGAGCAGGACAAGGTCTTCGCCCTGTTCAACCCGCTCGGCACGGCCAACAACATCGCCATGCGGGACTACCTCAACCAGAAGAAGGTGCCGCAGCTGTTCGTCGCCACCGGGGCGACGGTGTTCGGCGCGCAGCAGGACAAGTACCCGTACACGACCGGCTGGCAGCCGACGTACGTGACCGAGGCCAAGGTCTACGCCCAGTACGTGAAGCAGGCCAAGCCCGACGCCAAGGTCGCGGTGCTGCTGCAGAACGACGGCTTCGGCAAGGACCTGTTCGGCGGGTTCAGCGAGGGGATCAAGGGCAGCGGCGTCTCGGTGGTGGCCCAGGAGACGTACGAGCCGACCGACCCGACCGTCGCCCCGCAGGTGAAGAAGCTGGCCGCGTCCAAGGCCGACGTGTTCCTGGACATCAGCACGCCCAAGGCCGGCGCGCAGGCCATCGCGGCCGTCGCCCAGAGCGGCTGGAAGCCGCTGCACATCCTCAACTCGGTCGCCTCGTCCAAGGCCCAGGTGCTCAAGCCGGTCGGCTTCCAGTACGCCCAGGGCATCGTGACCGCGAGCTACTTCAAGGCCGCCGACGACCCGCGCTGGGCCGACGACGCGGCGGTCAAGGAGTTCCTCAGCGACCTGAAGAAGTACGCCCCGGACGCCGACCCGGCCGACCCGTACAGCGTCTACGGCTGGCTCGTGGGCGAGACGATGGTGCAGGCGCTGACCAAGATGACCGCGCCGACCCGCAGCGCGCTGATGGACGCGGCCCACAACCTGGACCTGTCGCCGGCGCTCATGCTGCCGGGCATCACGATCAAGACCAGCGGCACGGCCGACCCGTACCCGATCGAGGCCATGCAGGTCGCCAAGTTCACCGGCGAGAACTTCGTCCTGCAGGGCCAGGTGATCCAGGCGTCGAGCAGTTGAGTTTGGAGATCCTTTAAGAGGTGGTAGGAAGCCGCCGTCACACGGGGGCTCCGCTAATCCCGAAAAGGGGCTCGAACAATGCTCGCTCTCGCCGCCGCGGTGGTCTTCGCGCTCGCGCTCATCCTCGACTGGGCCGACGCCACCGTCTCGGACGCGTTCACCCCGCAGACCCTGATGTTCCTCGGTCTGCTGCTGATCGCACTGCACCTGGGTGGGGTCGGCGCCTCCTTCAGGACGCGGGCCCGCAGCCGCCGCTGAGCCCGTACGGTTCGATCGGGTCCGTCCGCCGTCGGGGGCGGGCGGACCCGTTCCGTGTTCCGACCGAGGGGGATCCGTGAGCGGCGACGCCCAGACGCTGGTCGGCGTCGTCATGGTGCTGGGGATCGTCGGCATCCTGCTGCCGGTGCTGCCCGGCCTGCTGCTGATCTGGGCCGCCGGGCTGTGGTGGACGATCGCCGACGGCGGCGGCGCCACCCGCTGGACCGTGCTGGCCGTGCTCACCGCCCTGCTGGTGGCCGGCACCGTGGTCAAGTACGTGCTGCCGGCCCGCTCGGCCGCCGCCCGCGGGGCGCCGATCAGCACGCTGGTGGTCGGCGCGCTGTGCGGGATCGTCGGCTTCTTCGTGATCCCGGTCGTCGGCCTGCTGATCGGCGGCGTGCTCGGGATCTACCTGGCCGAGTACGCCCGGCTGCGCGACGGCGGCCGGGCCTGGACGTCGACCCGGGCCGCGCTGGTGGCGATCGGGATCGGGCTGCTCATCGAGCTGACCGCGGGCGTCCTGATGTTCGGGGTCTGGCTGCTGGGCGTGTGGGTCACCTGAGCGTGGCGCGGGCCTCGGCCCTGGCGGCCTCGTCGGCGGTCACCTTCCGCTCGGCCACGAACGACACGAACGGGATCGTCCCGGCCAGCATCACCAGCACCGTCTTCACCGGCGACCAGCGCGACCGGAAGGCCAGGTTGACCGCGGCCACCAGGTAGACCATGTAGAGGAAGCCGTGCAGCGGGCCGACGACGGCGACCAGCGTGGGGGAGTCCGCGAGGTACTTCAGCGGCACCGCGATCAGCACCAGGATCACCAGCCCGACCCCGACCGTCCAGGCCAGCACCCGGTAGAACAGCAGCGAAGCCCTCACTGTGCTCCCTCGTTCAGCTTCGCCAGGTAGCGGTTGTACGCGGCCAACTCCGGGTCCTCCTCGTCGGTGACCGGGGCGACGGCGGCGGCCGGCTCCGGCGCGGGGCGGCGGGCGGGCTTCGCCGGGGCGGGGTCGGGCTCGGGCGGGTGCAGCACGTCCCGGCAGACCCGCCACCAGACGACCAGGCCGAAGAGCGCGAACGCCGGCCACTGCAGCGCGTACCCCATGTTCTGGGCAGAGTGGGTGGCGTGGGCCCGGTGCCACTGCCAGAGCCCCAGCCGGATCATCGCGTACGTCGCGGCCAGTGCGAACGCATGCCAGGCCAGCCACTTCGGGGTCAGCAGCCGGCGCACGCCTTCACGGTAGCCGCCCTGGTGGCTGCGGGCGCGACTGGTCACCACAGGGAGGGACGAGGCATGATCGGCGGCGTGACCGAAGGACCTGTGGAACACGACCTGGAACTGACCGTGAGCGCCCTCAAGGACGGTGTCCTCGATCTGGGCATCCCCGGCGGGCTGGTGGAGATCCGCCGCTGGGAGGAGGCCCTGGCCGCGTCGGAGGCGCCGGCCCTGGTGGAGATCGGCGGCGGGCTGGCCGAGCTGCGCGGCGAGCTGGAGAGCGACGCCCCGGACACGCTGGCCGTGGCCCGGCTGCTGGGCGACCTCGGGCAGCGGACGCTGACCGTGGCCGAGACGCTGGACCCGGGCGACACCCGGTCCCGGCTGCTGGAGCTGGGCAACCTGCTGGTCCGCGAGGCTCAGACGCTGCCCAAGGAATAGCTTCTTGGTCGTTTCGCCGGCCGGCCAGTAATGGAGTGGGCCCTACTTCTTCCTGCGCGGGGCGCTCGGCGGCGGGACCACCGGCCCGATGTCGCCGTCGGGGGCCTCGTCCAGGTCGACCATGACCGGGGCGTGGTCGCTGGGCCCACTGCCCTTGCGGGCCTGCCGGTCGACCCAGGCCGCCTTGACCCGCTCGGCCACCTCCGAGCCGGCCAGCACCAGGTCGATGCGCATGCCCAGGTCCTGGTGGAAGGCGCCGGCCCGGTAGTCCCAGTAGGTGAAGACGCCCGGGGTGTCGGGCCAGCGGCGGCGGACCACGTCGACCAGCCCGGTCGCCTCCAGCTCGGCCAGCGCGGCCCGCTCCTGCGGGGTCACGTGGGTCGAGGCGCCGAACTTGCTGATGTCCCAGACGTCGGCGTCGGCCGGCGCGATGTTCATGTCCCCGGTCAGCACCGTGCGGGACACGTCCACGGCCGGCAGCACCGCGGCCAGCGCCTTCAGCCAGGCCAGCTTGTAGACGAAGTGCGGGTCGTCCGGGGTGCGGCCGTTGGGCACGTACAGGGACCAGACCCGGATGCCGCCGCAGGTGGCGGCCACGGCCCGGGCCTCCCGCGGGCCGGCCACGTCCGGGAAGCCGGGCTGACCGGGGAAGCCGTCGGCGACGTCGTCCAGGCCGACCCGGGACAGGATGGCCACGCCGTTCCAGCGGCCCTCGCCCACGTGCACGTACGCGTAGCCGCGGGCGTCGAGATCGGCCGCGAAGGTCGCGTCGAACTCCTCGTCCGGCAGCTTGGTCTCCTGCAGGCAGACCACGTCCGGGGCGCGGGTGTCCAGCCAGTCGAGCAGGCGGGGCAGCCGGGCCTTCGCCGAGTTCACGTTCCAGGTCGCCAGGCGCACTGCGCCACCGTAGTTGGCCCCTACGACATCCCGGGTATCCGCGGTCGGTGGAAGGGGACGGGGCGCACCGGCTGGCGGCACGGCTGTCCACGCTGGCCGGCGGCACGGTCGGGTCCGGGGAGCTGCGGGTGGCGGCGCTCGGGGCGGTGCGGCCGGCGGGTTGGCAGCTGGGGCCGACCGAGGCCTGGGGCAAGCACCTGCTGACCCGGATCGAGCCCGACCTGACCCTGCACACCCACCTGCGGATGGAGGGGTCGTGGACGATCCTCTCGCCCGGCAAGGTGCTGCCGCGCCGGCTCGAGGAGGACGTCCGGGTCCGGCTCGCGCTCACCGACGGGCGGACCGCGGTCGCGCTCAGGGCCCCGGTGGTCGAGCTGGTCCGGTCCTGGGGCGAAGCCGTCGGCCACCTCGGGCCGGACCCGCTGCGGCCGGACTGGGACGAGGCCGAGGGGATCCGCCGGCTGCGCGCCGACCCGTACCGGCCGCTGGTGGAGGCGTTGCTGGACCAGCGCGGGGTGTCCGGCCTGGGCAACCTGTGGGCGGTCGAGCTGTGCTTCCTCCGCGGGCAGCACCCGTGGACGCCGGTCGGCCAGGTCGAGCTGACGCCGCTGCTGACACTGGCCCGGCGGATGCTGCGGCACAGCCTGGAGCACGGCACCCACATGGCCACCACCGGCGACACCCGCCGCGGCCGGTCGCACTGGGTGTACGGCCGGGCCGGGCGGCCCTGCCGGCGCTGCGGCACGCCGATCCTGTTCCGGCCGGCCACCGGCCGCCCGTACGAGCGGGAGACGTGGTGGTGCCCGCACTGCCAGCCGGGCTGAATGACTCGCTCGCACCGGGGTATCCGGTGGCCATGGCATTCCAGGTGACTGAAGTCCAGAAGGCCCTCAAGGGCGCCGACTACCCTATGGACGGCTCGCAGCTGGCCGAGCTGGCCAAGTCCAACGGTGCCGACCAGGAGCTGGTCGAGGCGCTGAAGTCGGTGCGCAAGGTGGACGGGCCCAACACCGTCATGCAGGAGCTGAAGGGCAGCCTCGGCGGCTCCGACAACTGAGTGACGGCCCTGACGCAGCACCGCGCGGCGCTCCCGTCCCGGTCCGGCGAGCGGAGAGGACCCCGGGCATGATGCTGCTGCCGGGGCCGAGGACCGTCCTGTCCGTGGCCGGACGGGCCGGGAAGACCGCCGGGGTCCTGCTCGGCGTGCCGGCGCGGGTCCTCGGCGTACCGGTGCGGGTGCTGGGTGTGCCGGTACGGGTGCTCACCCTGCTCGACCGGGTCGAGGACGCGGTGGACCGCATCGACGCCGTCGCCGACCGCGCCGCCGTCGCGATGACCCGGGCCGAGTCCGTTGCGGGCGACGCCGAGGGCGTCGTCTCCCGAGCCGACTCCGTCGCCACCGACGCCGCTCGCGTGGTCTCCCACGCCGACTCCGTCGCGGGTGATGCCGCCGCCGTGGTCTCGCGCGCCGACTCCGTCGCGGGCGGCGCCGCCGGGGTCGTCTCCCGCGCCGACTCGGTCGCCGGGGACGCCGCGGTGGTGGTCTCGCGGGCCGGCTCGGTCGCCGGCGACGCCGCCCGCGTGGTCTCCCGCGCCGACTCGGTCGCCGGGGACGCCGCGGTGGTGGTCTCGCGGGCCGACTCGGTCGCGGGCGACGCCGCCGGGGTGGTGTCGCGGGCCAACTCGGTCGCCGGCGACGCCGCCGGGGTGGTGTCCCGGGCCAGCTCGGTCGCGGAGGACGCCGCAGGTGCGGTCTCGCGGGCGAACTCCGTCGCCGGGGACGCGGCGGCGGTCGTGGAACGGTCGAGCTCGGTCGCGGAGGACGCCGCAGGCGCGGTGTCCCGGGCCACCTCCGTCGCCGGGGACGCGGCCGCCGTGGTCGAGCGGGCCGCCTCGGTCACCGGGGACAGCGCCGGGATCGTGGCCCGCGCGGGCGACGTGACGGGCCGGGCGGCGGAGCTGGTGACCGACGCCACCCGCCTCGAACGCACCACCGCCGACCTCCTGGCCGAGTACGAACCGGCCCTGCGGGCGCTGCGTCCGGTGCTGGCCCGGCTGGCCGAGACCGCCGACCCGCGCGAGGTCGAAGCCCTGGTCGCCCTGATCGACCGGCTGCCCAAGCTGCTCGACTCCGTCGACACCGACGTGCTGCCCCTGCTCGGCCACCTCAAGGACATGGCCCCCGACCTGCACTCCCTCCTGGAGGCGGTCATCGACCTGCG
>DATDKW010000418.1:0-9543 GCA_036519715.1 Mycobacteriales bacterium | reverse complement strand
CCGGATCATGCGGTGTTCTGTCCGAACAACTCCTACCCGCCCGGACGCCGGTCGATCCGGATGACGCCGGTCCATCGCGACCGGCCCGGCCGCCCGCACAACTGGAGGAGGCGGGCGAGCAGCCGGCGCTCCCGCTCGAGGCGACCAGGGCGGTCTCGCGCATCCGGTCCGGGTCGTGCTGGGCCCGGCTGATCCGGCGCATGAGCCAGGTCGATATTGGCAGCTGGGCGAACGCCAGCACCAGCAGGCCGGCCAGCGAGAACCCGACCAGCCGGGTCCGTTCCTTGGCCTCGGCCGTGCGGTCCGCAGTCCCTCGGCCAGGCCCGCGGACCGGGCCACCCGGTGCGCGACCCCCAGGGCGATGGTGCCCACGAGCACGAACGAGACGACGGCGACCAGGATCAGCGCGACCGTCGCCTGCCGTCTCGTCGACCAGGTCGAGGGACGGACCGTCACGAGCGCTCGGCCGGTCCGAGCAGACGGAGAGCCCGGGCCTTGAGCACCGCCTCGAGCTGGGTGCGGGCGCCGAGCTTGCTGTGCACGCCCCGGATGTACGTGCGGCAGGTGCTCACGCTGACGTTGAGCCGCTCGGCGATGGCCGAGACCGAGGTGCCCGCGGCCCATCAGCTCCAGCACCTGCGCCTCCCGGTCGGTGAGCCGGACGGACAGGCGCTGGTGGGCCCGGCGGCGTCACGGCCGCCTCCAGCGACGAGGCGACCGACATCGTGCCCGGGCGGGCCGAGCGCAGGATGGTCAGCAGCTCGGCCAGCGCGCCCCGCTTGGGCGCGAACCCGTTGCCGCCGGCGGCGGCCACCGACGCCATCGTGGAGGCGTCGGCCCAGGCCGAGGCGACCACGATGACCAGGTCCGGGCGGGCCGCCCGCAGCCGGCGAACCAGCTCCAGCCCGTCGTCGTCGCCCAGCATGAGGTCGACCATGGCGATGTCGGGGTGCTCGGCGGCGACGACCGCCTCGGCCTCCTCCACCGAGTGGGCCGTGCCGACGCACTCCATGTCGTCCAGGCCGCCGAACGCGAACTGCAGCAGGTCGACGAAGGCGGTGTGGTCGTCGACGAGGACGATACGACGGCGTGTCTTCAGCGCGTTCACCCGACCACCCTCGTTCCTCACGACCGCCGGGCGAACCGGGATCGTCCGGAGGAACCACCGTCTGTAGGGCCATCGATGCGCCAACCAATGGGACGAAGGTACTAGCACACCCCAAGATTGGGGACTTGCGCCGACACCGACCTAGGCTGGCCGCGATGGGTGCGATCGTGGTGCCGTACGACCCGGACTGGCCGGGGAAGTTCGAGGCCGAGCGGGACGCGGTCGTCGCGGCCCTGGGGGACCTGGTCGGCACGGTCGAGCACATCGGGTCGACGTCGGTGCCGGGGATGCCGGCCAAGCCGGTCATCGACATGATGGCGGCGGTGCACGACCTCGGGGCCGGCGACCGGGCCGAGCCGCTGCTGGCCGGCCGCGGCTACCGGCGGACGCCGCACCGGGTGGACGCGGTGCTGTTCAACCGGTTCGACGGGGACACCCAGACCCACGCCCTGCACCTGACCGTGCCCGGCAGCGACCTGTGGCGCGAGCGGCTGGCCTTCCGGGACGCGCTGCGGGCCGACCCGGCGCTGATCGCGGAGTACGCCCAGCTCAAGCAGCGGCTGCTGGCCGAGGCCGGCGGCCGGGTCTACAGCGCCAGGGGCAAGCGGGCCTTCGTCCGGCGCGTGCTCGCCGGCGCCGGGATCGACCTCGAGGACGGCATGTACACAGCTTGATCACCCGCGGTCTCGGCGCGGACGGTCGGCGTCGCTCGCCAGAGCTCCCTGCGTGACGCTGCGATCACGGTCCGCTTCGTGGTCGATCCTGGCCTGCCGGCTTGGTAGTTTGCGGCGCGCGCGTGGACACCGACTCAGGGAGTGTCGCCTTGACCGACGGCTGGATGAAGGCCCGCAGCAAGGGACAGCACGCCGAGGCGGAGCCGGACGCGGCCCGGGTGGTGCCGCCGCCGCCCCGCGGCCCGCAGCCCCCGGGACCGCCCGGGGCCGCGCCGCCGTCCGCGCCCGGCGCGGACGTCCAGCAGGCCATGCAGATGCTGACGCTGGCGCAGCGGACGGCCGACGAGCACGTCGCCACCGCCCATCGCCAGGCCGAGACGATCCAGACCGAGGCCCGCGCGGCCGCCGAGCAGATCGTCCGGGAGGCGCAGGCCCAGGCCGACGCCGTCCGGCAGCAGGCCGACCAGGCCCTGACCGAGGCCCGGGCCCAGGTCGAGCAGGCGAGCCGGGACCTGCAGGCCAACGCCGACGCCGCCCGGCGGGACGCGGAGAAGGTCGTCGCCGAGGCCAAGGCCCGGGCGGCCGAGATCACCGCGGAGGCCCGGAAGAACGCCGACGGGCTCGACCGCCTGGCCAAGCAGCGCTACGAGGAGGAGGTCGGCAACCTGGCCGCCAAGCGGCAGGCGCTGCAGCAGCAGATCGAGTCGCTGCAGGAGTTCGACCGGGACTACCGGTCCCGGCTGCTCACCTTCATGCAGGCCCAGCTGCGGGCCCTGTGGGCCGACGCCCCGGCCGTCGACGGCGATCTGCCCCAGCCGCCGGCCGCGCCGGAGCCGGCCCCGCCCAAGCCGAGCGCCGCGGTCAGGACCGCGGCCGCGGCGACCCAGGGTTAGCCGGGCTCATCCCGGCCTCCGCGGGTCGACGTGGATCTTCGGTCCGGGACCGGCGCCCTCGGGCCGCCACCCGGCCAGCACCGCGCCGACCTGGTCCAGGCCCACGGTCGCGGCCACCAGCGGCCGCGGATCGACCTCCCCGGAGGCGTACGCGGCGATGGTGGCGTCCAGGCCCGGGGACGCGGACAGGATGCCGACGGCGGTGACGTCCTTGAGCACGAGGGTGCGGGTGTCGATCGGGCTGAGGCTGCCGGCCAGTCCGATGTAGACGACGCGGCCGGCCGGCTCGACCAGCTCCAGAGCCAGCCGCGGGAGGTGGGCGGCGTTCGAGGCGTCCACGACCGCGTCGAACGGCAGCGCCGGCAGGGTGTCCTCGGTCCACACGTGCTCGAACCCCAGCGACCGGGCGAAGTCCGGGGCCACGTACGGCCGGTCCAGCAGGTGCACCTCGGCCCCGGCGGCCCGGGCGAACATCGCCACCAGCAGGCCGATCGTCCCCGGGCCCAGCACCAGCACGCGGTCACCGGGACCGAGCCCGGTGGCCCGGGCCGCCCGCAGCGCGTTGCCGCCCGGCTCCACCAGCGCGCCCAGCGTCGGGTCCACAGTGGACGGCAGCGGGTGCAGCGAGGCGGCCGGCACCGCCAGCTGCTCGGCCAGCGCGCCGGGCCGGCCGCCCCGGATGCCGACCTCCTGCCGGTCGGCGCAGACGTGCTGGTGGCCGCGCCGGCAGCGGCGGCAGGTGCCGTCGCCGAGCATCGTGTCACCCATGACCCGGCGGCAGACCCAGCCCGGGTCGACCCCGGGCCCGGCCGCCGCCACGGTGCCGGCCCACTCGTGCCCCAGCCGCATCGGATAGCGCGCGTGCCCGGAGTGCAGGTAGGCCATCTCGCCGGTGAAGAACTCGACGTCGGTGCCGCAGACGCCGACCCGCTCGACGTCCACGACGACCTCCCCGGCCGCCGCCACCGGGGCCGCCACCTCCTGGACCGAGCACTCCCCCGGCCCGGTCAGCACAGCCGCCCGGATGCTCACCCGCGTTCCTCTCCGCGCGGGCGTCCACCCGGTCGCCTGCGTAGTGTCGTTCGTGGGTGCCGATTGAACCAGCGCCGAGGGGTGGGAACCATGGAGCTCCGCAGCAGCCAGTGGTACGCGGGCGAGGACCGCAACTCCTACATCCACCGGGCCTGGATGCGCCGCGGCGCGCCGGCCGACGCCTTCGCCGGCCGGCCGCAGATCGCCATCGCCAACACCGCCTCCGACCTGACCCCGTGCAACGCCCACCTCACCGAGGTGGCCGCGTCCGTCCGCAACGGCGTGTACGAGGCCGGCGGCGTCCCGCTGGAGCTGCCGGTGGTGTCGCTGGGCGAGACCCAGGTCCGGCCGACGGCGATGCTGTGGCGGAACATGGCCGCGATGGCGACGGAGGAGATGCTCCGGGCCAACCCGATCGACGGCGTGGTCCTGCTCGGCGGCTGCGACAAGACGATCCCGTCGCTGCTCATGGCGGCCGCCTCGGTCGACCTGCCGGCCGTGGTCGTGCCCGGCGGTCCCATGCTCACCGGGACCTTCCGCGGCGTCCCGCTCGGCTGCGGCACGGACGTGTGGCGGCTGTCGGAGGAGGTCCGGGCGGGCACGCTGTCCAACGACGAGTTCATCCGCTCCGAGTCGGCGATGATCCGCAGCCGCGGGCACTGCAACACGATGGGCACGGCGTCGACGATGGCGCTGATGGCCGAGGCCCTGGGCACGGTCGTCCCCGGCCTGGCCGGCACGCCCGCGCCGGACAGCCGGCTGCTGGAGGCCGCGCACGGCACCGGCCGGCTGGCGGTAGAGCTGGTCGCCGCCGACCGGCGGCCGAGCACGATCCTGACCAAGGCGTCGTTCCACAACGCGATCGTGGCCCTGGCCGCGATCGGCGGCTCCACCAACGCGGTCGTGCACCTGCTGGCCATCGCCGGGCGGCTCGGGATCGACCTCACCATCGACGACTTCGACCGGATCGGGTCCCGGGTGCCCGTGCTGGTGGACCTGCAGCCGGCCGGCCGGTTCCTGATGGAGGACTTCCACCGGGCCGGCGGCCTGCTGGCCGTCCTCCGCGAGGTCGCCGACCTGCTCGACCCGACCGCGCTCACCGTCACCGGCAAGCCGCTGGTGTCCACTCTGGACAACGCCCCGATCTGGGACGCCGAGGTGATCCGGCCGCGGTCGGCCCCGCTGGTGCCCGAGGGCGGGATCGCCGTGCTGCGCGGCAACCTCGCCCCGGGCGGCGCGCTGCTCAAGCCGGCCGCGGCCTCGCCGCACCTGCTCCGGCACCGCGGCCGGGCCGTCGTCTTCGACAGCATCGAGGACTTCCACGCCCGGGTCGACGATCCCGGCCTCGACGTCGACGCCGACTCGGTCCTGGTGCTGCGCGGCTGCGGCCCCAAGGGCTATCCCGGCATGCCCGAGGTCTCCAACATGCCGCTGCCGAAGAAGCTGCTGGAGCAGGGCGTCCGGGACATGGTCCGGATCTGCGACGGCCGGATGAGCGGCACCGCGTACGGGACGGTCGTGCTCCATGTCACCCCGGAGGCCGCGGCCGGCGGCCCGCTGGCGCTGGTCCGCACCGGGGACGTCGTGGTCCTGGACGTGGCCGCCCGCCGCATCGACATCGACGTGCCGGACGAGGAGCTGGCCCGGCGCACGCCGAGCGCGGCCACGACGGCGGCCTTCGCCGACCCGGAGCGGGGTTGGGAGCGGCTCTACGTCGACCACGTGCTGCAGGCCGACACCGGCGCCGACCTCGACTTCCTGCTCGGCTCCAGCGGCTCCGCGGTGAGCCGCGAGTCACACTGACCGGGCAGGATGTGCGCGTGGACAACGCTTCCTTCGTGGTGACCGGCGGCGCTCAGGGGGTGGGCCGGGCGATCGCCGAGCGGCTGGCGGCCGACGGGCACGTCGTGGTGCTCGACGTCACTCCGGCGCTGGACTGGGACCACCCGGCGGTCGAGCTGGTCAGCGGTGACGGCCGGGACCCGACGGTCGCCCGGGCGGCGGCGGAGCGGGCCGAGACGGCCGGCCCGCTGCGGGGCTGGGTCAACAACGCGGCCATCTTCCGCGACGCCGGCCTGGACACCGCCCCGGCCGAGGACGTCCTCGAGCTGATCACCGCCAACCTCGCCCTCGCGCTGACCGGCTGCCACGTCGCGGTCAACCACTACCTCGGCCACGACCGGCCCGGGGCGATCGTCAACGTCTCCTCCCACCAGGCCCAGCGGCCGGTCCGCGGCGCCCTGCCGTACGCCACGGCCAAGGCCGCCGTCGAGGGGCTGACCCGGGCCGTGGCCGTCGACCACGGCCCCCGCGGCATCCGCACCAACGCCGTCGCCCTCGGCTCGATCACCACCGCCCGCTACGAGGCCTACCGGGCCGAGCACCCCGAGGCCGACGCGCAGATGGCCGCGCTGCACCCGCTGGGCCGGGTCGGCACCGGGGCGGAGGTCGCCGACACCGTGGCCTACCTGCTGTCCCCGCAGGCCGGCTTCGTCAACGGCGTGGTGCTGCCGGTGGACGGCGGCCGGGCCGCGCTGGGCGCCGATCCGGAAGCCATCTGAATCGTTCAAGTAGACTGGCTCCATGACCCTGCAACGACACGTCGCCATGGTGGCGCACGACAACAAGAAGGTGGAGCTGCTGGCCTGGGCCGACTACAACCGCCAGACCCTCAGCTCCCACCACCTCTACGCGACCGGCACCACCGGCGCCATGCTCGAATACGAGCTGGGCCTGCCGGTGACCCGGTTCCTCAGCGGGCCGGTCGGCGGCGACCAGCAGATCGGCGCCAAGATCGCCGAGGGCGCCATCGACATGCTCATCTTCTTCTGGGACCCGCTGGAGCCGCAGCCGCACGACCCGGACGTCAAGGCCCTGCTGCGGCTGGCCACGGTCTGGAACGTGCCCGTCGCCACCAACCTGGCCACCGCCGACCTCATCATCTCGTCCCCGCTGTTCGACAGCGACTACCGCGGGCTGCGCCCGGACGTCGGCGCCCGCGACCACGCCGACCTGATCGGTCAGGGCGCCCGGTAGACCGAGACGTGGCTGGGGCTGCCCGGCCCGAACGGGCTCCGGTCCCAGCCCGCGTACCGGGCCTCCAGCCGCAGCCCGGCCGCGGCGGCGAGCTCGTCGATCTGCTCCGGCCAGCGGTAGTGCATGCCGAACGGCTTCAGCTGCACCCCGCCGTCGGTGAAGGTGACCGTCTGCCGGACGAAGGTCTGCGCGGCCCGGTCGTACTGGTGCAGCCGGATCGTCACCGCCTCCTCGGTCACCGACCAGACCTGGACCTGCTGCTCCTGCCGGTCCATGTCGACCGGGTCCGGCACGTACGCCTCGATCACGAAGGCGCCCCCGGGGGCCAGCACCCGGGCCACGTTGCCGAAGCACCGCTCCTGGGCGCCGTCCCGGGTCAGGTTGAACAGGGTGTTGAAGACCAGGTACACCAGCGGGTACGGACCGGGCAGGCCGACGTCGGCCATGTCCCCGACCACGACGGGGATCTCGTCGCCGCCGGGCTTGGCCCGCAGCAGCGCCACCATCTCCGGGGACGCCTCGATGCCGTCGACCGGGATCCCGCGAGTGGCCAGCGGCAGGGCGACCCGGCCGCTGCCGACGGCCAGCTCCAGCACCGGTCCGCCGGCGGCCAGCCCGGCCAGGAACTCCACCGCCGGGGCCGGGTCCGGGTTGCCGGGGCTGTCGTAGGTGGCGGCCCACTGGCGGCCGAAGAGCCCGGGGTCATCGAGGGTCGCCATCCCGGCACCACAGCAGAGCCGGGCCCTCGCGGGCAACGGAATTACGCGGCCAGGCCGACCGGGACGGCAGCGGTCGTGGCGGCCGCCGGGCTGAGCCGGGCGGCGAGGTCGTTGGGCAGCGACAGCCGGACGACCTTCCACCACGCCGAGGCGACCTGCTTGGGCAGCGGCCCGGTGGTGTAGCTCAGGCGGTACCTGTCGAAGACCTCGCGCACCTTAGGGGCGATCTCCTGGTAGCGGTTGCTGGGCAGGTCGGGGAAGAGGTGGTGCTCGATCTGGAAGGACAGGTTGCCGGTCATCAGGTGCAGCAGCCGGCTGCCGCTGATGTTGGCCGCGCCCAGCATCTGCCGCAGATACCACTCGCCGCGGGTCTCCCCCTCGATCGAGGTCTTGGTGAACGTCTCGACCCCGTCCGGGAAGTGGCCGCACATGATGACCGAGTGGGTCCAGATGTTGCGGACCAGGTTGGCAGTCACGTTCGCGCCCAGCGTGGTCAACGCCGACGGCCCGGACAGCAGCGGGTGCAGGACGTAGTCCCGGGCCACGTGCTTGCCGATCTTGCGCAGCACCATCTTGGCGTGCTTGCGGAAGACGGCCTTGTCCGACCGTCCTTTGAGGACCTTGCCGATCTCCAGGTCGTACGCGGCGATGCCGTACTCGAAGACCAGCATGTTGAGGGCGTTGAAGACCGGCTGCAGCAGCAGGACCGGGCTCCAGCGCTGGTCCTCGTCCACCCGCATGATCCCGTAGCCGAGGTCGTTGTCCTTGCCCAGCACGTTGGTGTACGTGTGGTGCAGCTCGTTGTGGCTGTGCTTCCACAGCGCCGCCGGCGACACGTTGTCCCACTCCCAGGTGGTGGAGTGGATGGCCGGGTCGCGCATCCAGTCCCACTGACCGTGCATGACGTTGTGGCCGATCTCCATGTTCTCCAGGATCTTGGCCAGCGACAGGCCGACGGTGCCGGCCAGCCACGCGGGCGGGAACATCGACGCCAGCAGGACGACGCGGCTGGAGAGCTCCAGCGCCCGCTGGGCCTCGATGACCCGGCGGATGTAGGCGGCGTCACGCTCGCCCCGGCTGTCGACGACGTCCTGCCGGATCGCGTCCAGCTCGCGACCCAGGCTCTCGATGTCGGCCGGGGTCAGGTGCGCGATCGGGTTGTCGGTCTTGTGCTGCAGGGCGGTCACGAAGGTCCTCCGGTCGGGGTCACAGGTCGAGTACGCAGTCGCCGGCGGCGGCGGAGATGCAGGTCTGCACCTTCACGCCGTCGCCCGGGGCCGCGGTGGTGAGGGCGCCGGTGCGCAGGTCGCGGACGGCGCCCTCGCGCAGCGGCAGGACGCAGCCGAAGCAGATGCCCATCCGGCAGCCGGACGGCATGAGCACGCCGGCGTCCTCGCCGGCGTCGAGCAACGGGGTGCCGCCACCGGCCACGACGGACCTGCCCGCGCCGCTGAAGGTCACGGTGCCTCCCTCGCCGGCGGCGACCACGGCCGGGCGGAACCGCTCGGTGTGCAGCCGGCCGGGAAGCCCGCTCCAGTACGCCTCGAGGGTGTCGAGCAGGCCGGTGGGGCCGCAGGCCCAGGTCTCCCGCTCGGCCAGGTCGGGCACGGCTTTGCCGAGCGCCTCCGGCGTGAGGAACCCCGCCGTGCCGGTGTGCCACTCGACCAGCCGGAGCCGCCCGGCGGCGGCCAGCGCCCGCAGCTCGGGGCCGAAGATGAGCTCGTCCGGGGTGGGCGCGCAGTGCACCAGGACGGCGTCGGTCAGCTCGTGGGACCGCAGCATGCCCATCACCGGGGTGATGCCGCTGCCCGCGGTGACCAGCAGCACCTTGGCCGGCCGCGGTGCCGGCAGCACGAAGTCGCCGGTGGCCTGGTCCAGCTGCAGCACGGTGCCGGGCCGGGCCCGGCGGACGAGGTGGTTGCTGACCACGCCGCCGCCGATCGCCTTCACGGTGATCGCGATCCGGCCGGAGCCGGGCGGCGAGGTCACCGAGTACGCCCGCCAGCGCCGTACCCCGTCCACGTCGACGCCGACCCGGACGTACTGGCCGGGCACGTGGCCGGCCCAGCCGCGGCCGGGCC
>DATDKW010000417.1:0-7875 GCA_036519715.1 Mycobacteriales bacterium | reverse complement strand
TGGACCTGGAGGAGATCGCCGCGGCGCTGCAGGACCAGGACAGCTGGGACCACTGCTGGCTGATCGACCCGCGGTCCGGACAGATCGGGTTCTGGACCGAGGACGGCGGGATCGACGGCCGCACCCCGGTCGACCTCGAGGACCTGGACCTGATCCCGATCGAGCCGCTGCCGTCCTGGGTCTGGTACCAGGACATGGCCGACTTCGCCGAGGGCGTCTCCGACCAGCGCGCCGGCCGTAGCCTGGCCAGAGCGATCGAAGGCAAAGGCGCGTTCCGCCGGTTCAAAGATCGCCTGCATCACAACTACCCCGACCTGCTGCCGGGCTGGCACACCTTCCAGTCGGTCCGGGCGAAGCGGCGCGCGGTCCAGTGGCTGGTCGACAACTCCCTCATCGACCACCAGGCCGCCGATGCCCTCCTGGCCAGTTGCCCCGACCCCGACCTGCCCTGAACCCCACAAGCTCTGCCCCCACCGCACGACCGTGCCGAGAGTCGTACGTTCGGTGAGCCGCCTGATGCGGCTGGAGATGCCGACTACCGCGTGAGACGAGGCATATGACTCCCCCTGTCCTCGGAGACCTACCCACCTGGACGGGCCAGTTCCCGTCGTCGCAATCCGGGTTCGTGCCATGCTTAGTGGGTGGCCACCGACGCCCCCGCGTATACAACCAAGCCACTGACGCCGGCCACGTGGGAGGACTTCGCGAGTCTCGTCGAGGCCAATAACGGCGTCTGGGGCGGCTGCTGGTGCATGGGGTTCCACCCCGAGGGCGTCGGCACCGGCCACACCCGGGACGGCAACCGCCAGGCCAAACGCCGCCACGTCGCGAACGGCACTGTGCATCAGACTCTGGTGTATGCCGGTGAGGAGTGCGTCGGCTGGTGCCAGTACGGCTCGCCATCCGAGCTGCCGAACATCAAGAGCCGTGCCGCCTACCACAAGGAGCTGCAGACCCTGCCCGATTGGCGGATCGGCTGCATCTTCACCGGCAGTCGGCACCGCGGCGCGGGCGTCGCACGCGCCGCCGTAGCCGGCACCCTGGAGGCGATCCGGACCAACGGCGGAGGCGTCGTCGAGGCGTACCCCGAACAGGTCGAGGGACGCCCGCCCCAACGGGGCGCCTATCTCCACACCGGACCGGAAACCCTGTTCGAGGAATTCGGATTCGTCCGGGACCGGCGGATCGCCAAATGGCGGTGGGTCATGCGCCTAGACCTCACCGCCTGATCGCGGCTCGAGATCTGAGCTGTTCGCGCTCGGCACCCTGCCCCACCCGCGATCCAGTCCAGGCCAGCCGCTCAGAATCACCCACAGCGCTTCAAGCTGCACGCGCGCGACCATAGCCGCAAGTCGGGTGGGCGGTTAGAGGTTGAGCGTGGCGGCCGCGATCGTGGCCGTCACCGGTGACGAGCGGGGTGCGACGGTTCTCGTCAGGGACCGTCGTACCCTCCCGATACCGTGACGCGCATGACGACGCTGTCGGATCGGCCGAACACCGCGCTGCTCGTGCTCGACGTGCAGAAGGGCAATACCGGCGAGGCTCACGAGCGGGACCGCGTGATCGCCAACATCAACATTCTGGTGGACAGGGCGCGCGCCGAGCACGTGCCGGTCATCTGGGTCCAGCATTTCGACGACCACATGCCGCGAGGCAGCACGGCATGGGAATACGCTGACGAGCTAACCCCGCGCCGCGACGACGAGCCGCTCGTGGCCAAGAGCTGGTTCGACGCGTTCGAGGACTCCGATCTCGAGCAGCGGCTCGCCGAGCGGCGCGTGGGACGGGTGGTCGTCACCGGCGCCTCCACCGACGCATGCATCCGCGGCACCCTGCACGGCGCCGTGGCCCGCGGCTACGACGCGACGCTGGTCGGCGACGCGCATACAAGCGAGGACATGAGCCAGTGGGGCTACCCGCAGCCGGAGCAGATGATCAGCTATACGAACCTGTTCTGGGACGAGCACGCCGCCCCCGGCCGCCGCGGCGGCACCGTCGAGACCGCGAAGGTCGACTTCGCGACCCCCGACGGCGCCGCCTGACCGCTCAGCTGCCGAGACTGGTCATGGCCTCGCACGACGCGACGTTGCGGCGCGTCCTGCTCGACCGCGAGGCTCCGGACGCGTCCGGCAAGGTTGCCATCCTCTCGGGCTCTGGCGACCACCGATCCCCGAATCGACACCCGCGCCGGCGCCGCCTCGCCAGCTCGTGCGATGCGCGCTCACTGGTCCAACCTCTGGGTTGTCGGTGATGGCTGCGGCAGTGTGTTGGTGCCGGCGGTGTCGCCGGTGCATCTCTGGTCCCCACCGGGCCATCGCCTCGCGCGCTTGACCTTCGAGGTCCGGCATGAGTTCTGCGGGGTCCGGTGGCCCAGGACACGCGGACTGGCGACAGGGCTGCGCGCCATTGAGCGCCGATCAGTGAGCGACCGGCTGTCGTGTCCCGGGATCACCGGGTGCCCACCTGCTGCGCCAACAGCAAGGAGGACACGATGAGTGTCAACCCAGAACCCGAGCCGGGTCGAGCTCTCGGCCGACCGACGGCGGGGATCGACTGGGCGAGTGAGGAGCATGCGGTCTCGGTTGTGGATCCGGGCGGCGTGGAACTCGAGCGGTTCACCGTCGGACACACTGCGGTCGGGCTTCGGCGCCTGCCGGGTCGCCTTCAGCGCGCTGCCGTGGCGGAGGTGGGGATCGAGCGGCCGGACGGCCCGGTGGTCGACGCGTTGTTGGGTGCCGGGCTGACCGTGTTCGTGGTCGCCCCGAACCGGTTGAAGAGCCTGCGCGGCCGCTACGGCTCGGCCGGGAACAAGGACGACTCGTTCGACGCGTTCGTCCTCGCCGACACCGTGCGCACCGACCGGCCGCGGCTGCGGCCGCTGACGCCGGACTCGGCGGCGACGGTCACGCTGCGGATGACAGTGCGGGCCCGCCAGGACCTCGTCCGGACCCGGGTCGCGCTGGGCAACCAGCTGCGGGCCCACCTGCAGACCACCCTGCCCGGCGCCATCGGGCTGTTCCGCGACATCGACAGCGACATCACCCTGGCGTTCTTGCGCCGCTTTCCCAGCCAGGACAAGGCCGACTGGCTCTCGCCGGCCCGGCTGCAGAAGTGGCTGCGGGGTGTCGGCTACAACCACCCGGCCAACCTGCACCGGCTCTGGGCCCATCTGCACGGCGCGGCTCGTGGCACCACCGGAACTCAAGCGGTGGCACGAGCCCAGATCACCCTGGCCCTGGTCGCCGCACTCACCGCACTGCGGCAGCAGATCGCCTCTGGACGCCCAGATCGCCGAGCAGCTCACCGCGCATCCCGACGCGGAAGTCTTCACGTCGCTGCCCCGCACCGGCACCGTCCGCGCGGCCCGGCTGCTCGCCGAGATCGGTGACGCCCGCGGCCGCTACCCCACCCCGGAGGCTTTGACTTGCCTGGCCGGCGCCGCCCCATCGACCCGGCAGTCGGGCAAGGTGAAGGTCGTCAGCTTCCGGTGGGCCGTCGACAAGCAGCTGCGCGGCGCCGTCATCGACTTCGCCGGCGACTCCCACCACGCCAACCCCTGGGCCGCCGACCTCTACACCCGAGCCCGCGACCGCGGCCACGACCACCCCCACGCCGTCCGCGTCCTCGCCCGCGCCTGGCTGCATGTCATCTGGCGCTGCTGGCAAGACGGCGTCCCCTACGACCCGGCCAAACACCGGGCCCTGCAGACCGTCCTGAACCGGCCCGCTTGACACAGGGCTACTTCTGCCGCCGAGCGGCTCATCCGCCCATGCCGCGGTGTGTGCGGAGTGTGGTGTCACGAGTAGTCGGCCCACAGCCTCTGCTGGTCGCCATCGAGGAGAACCGTTCCGCCGTGGGGAAGGATCCACTGGGGTCGGGTGTGCCCGAAAGGCACGCCCACGACGATGACGGCGTTCGGGTTGTAGCGCTGGACGGTGTCGATGGCGACGTCTCGCTGCTCCGCGCGGCGGGAAGAGCGCTCGGCCGGGGTCGGACGGACGTCGAAACCTGAGGTCGGCGGCCGCGCGACCAGTACGGCGTCGACCGCGCCGAGCACTCCGCGTTCCCCGAGGCTGCGCAGGATCCGGCCGAACTCCCGGGCCGAGATGAGCTCCTCCGAGGTCTCCAGGAGCAGGACACCGCCGTCGAGCACGGCCGGGTCGGCCGGGAACCGTCCGGCGGTGAGGATCCACTGCAGGACCTCTGCGCAGCCGCCCCAGGTGCGGCCGGTCACCGCCCGGCGCGGGCCGGCCCAGGTCCAGGGCTCGGTCGGCTCGCGGTCGCCGTACTCGGTCAGGGCCGCGGGGTCGTGCCAGTCCCGGCCAAAGTCCTCGGACTCCCCCGGCTCGGTGACCTCCAGTCGTTCGCCGGTGAGCAGGGCGGCCCGCAGCGACCGGGCGTGCACGGCGTCGACGGCGGGTCCGGGCCCCAGGTGCACCTGGGTGGAGCCCCCGTAGAACGCGGCGACCCCGTGGGTCCACAGCCAGTTGATCACGTTGGTGTTGTCGCTGGTGCCGAGGAACGGCTTCGGGTCGCCCCGGACGGCCGCCGGGTCGAGGTGAGCCACCACGGTGATCTGGTCGTCGCCGCCGATCGTCGCCAGGACGGCGCGGATGCCGGGATCGGCGAAGGCGGCGTTGAGGTCGGCCACCCGGTCCTGGGCCGAGGCTCCCAGCCGGCGGGTCGTCGGATACTCGACCGGGCAGAGGCCGGTGATCTCCTCCAGCCGGCGCATCGCCTGCTCGTGCACCTCCGGCGCGAACCCGGGCGCGGCGAACGACGGGGACAGCACCGCCACCCGATCCCCGGGCACGGCCTTCGGCGGCTGGACCAGTGTCTTCTGCATCCCGGCCAGTGAACCAAGAATCGCCACCGCATTTCCTCCACCGGCACCCTGAGTCGCAGATCGGTGCGGCTTTCAGCTGCTTGACCAATGGGTCTGCTGCACGAACTGGTGACAGTTCGTTAGGCCGCCTGGTCGGCGGTCTGGGTCATGATGAGTTCGTACTCGATGGGGGTCAATCGGCCGAGGGCGGTCTGCCGGCGTCGGCGGTGGTAGGTGCGTTCGATCCAGGTGACGATGGCGATCCGCAGCTGGTCGCGGGTGTCCCAGGTCTGGCGGTTGAGGACGTTCTTCTGCAGGAGGCTGAAGAAGGACTTCATGGCGGCGTTGTCGCCGGCTGAGCCGACCTGGCCCATCGAGCCGAGCATGCGGTGTCGGGTCAGGGCCTGCTGCAGTTTCCGTGCTCGAAATTGACCGGATTCAACCGGTGGATGCAACACCGGCTTGGTGCGACGAGAGTAGCTGTTCGTTGAATGCCTCTGCTGGGGTCCTCCAGCCGAGCGTCTTGCGGGGTCTGGTGTTCAGTGCGTGGGCGACTGCCTCAAGCTCTTCGGGCGACCATCTCGAGATGTCGGTGCCCTTCGGGAAGTATTGCCGCAGCAACCCGTTCGTGTTTTCGTTCGTGCCGCGCTGCCAAGGGCTGTTCGGGTCGGCGAAGAAGACGGGGATACCGGTCTCGATCCTGAACTGTGCGTGCGCGGACATCTCCTTGCCGCGGTCCCAGGTGAGCGATCGAGCGAGTTGTTCGGGCAAGGTCGACATCGAGGCCGCGAGCGCGTTCTTCATCGTGAGCGCGCCGTAGCCGGCCAACGCCGGCCCGTTCTTGACAGCTCCCTTATGGCGCCAGCCTTCTTCGCGGGGCAAGTGGACCAGCATCGTGAACCTGCTGGTGCGCTCGACCACGGTGCCGACGGCGGAGCGCTCCAGTCCGATCAGCAGGTCCCCTTCCCAGTGCCCAGGGACAGCCCGGTCCTCGGCCTCAGCAGGCCGCTCGCTGATCAGCGTCTCCGGGGTGACGTGCGCCCAGGTCTTGCGCCGCGAGCGTTCCCTCGGCGCCCGCAGCGCTCGTCCGGTGCGAAGACACCAGACCAACTCCCGCTTCAACGCTCCGCGGCCTTGGATGTAGAGCGACTGGTAGATCGCCTCGTGGCTGATCCGCATCGACTCATCATCGGGGAAGTCGAGCTTGACCCGGTTGGCGATCTGCTCCGGGCTCCAGGCCAGCGACCACGGCCGGTCCTTGCGGTGCGGCTTGTTGCGTCCGGTGAACCCCGGCGGCGTCGGCCCGGCGACAACCGAGCCGTCCGGACGGCTGATCTGCCCCGACAAGCGCTCCTGGACATAATCACGCAGCCGCGGGTGGACCACCAGCTTCGCCGCCTTCGGGCGCCGCGCGGCCATATCCGCCTTCCACTGCGCGACCGAGGCCCGGTAACCGCTGTTGCCGTAGCGGACTGCGGCGTTGCGGCGCAGCTCCCGCGAAACGGTGCCGGGATCACGCCCGATTCGCCGGGCTATTTCCCGGACCCCCTTGCCTCGGGCGGTGAGCAGAGCGATCTCCTCACGCTCAGCGAAACAGAGATAGCGGCCTGACGGCCGCTGCTTGATGTCGAACGGCGGCATGCCGCCAGCGTTGTGGAACCATCGTGCTCCGACCGCCTGCGCCACGCCGGCCACGCTCGCCGCTTCCTCGGGCAGCAGGCCCTCAGCGATCTGGCGCCAGAACGCCACCTCGATGTGGCGCTGGAACTTCGGATGACCGGGCGACCTCACCTTCGGCCGCACCGCACGATCGGCTGCCTGCTGCCGACGAACCACCGAACACCTCCACGGTCACGAGGTGTTGCGACGACCAGTTGAATCCGCCTTGACTGCCGCGGTCGGTATGCAGGACACAGCCGGCGACGCGTTGACCGGCCGCCGCCCGCCGGGCCACGGCGCTGTCGAGAGCGGCAACGGCGATGGAGGACTCCATGCGCTCGGCGATGGAGTATCCGACGATCCGCCGCGACCACACGTCCTTGATCGCGCAGAGGTAGAGCTTCCCTTCCGCCGTCGGATGCTCGGTGAGGTCCGACAACCAGATCTGGTTGGGGCCGGGCGCGGCGAACTCACGACGGACCAGGTCGTCGTGCGCCGGTGCGCCGACCCGAGCCTTCTTGCCTCGTCGGCGCTTATCGAACGAGCTCCACCAGCCGTTGTCCGAGCAGATCCGCCACGCCGTCCGCTCGGCCATCGTCTGCCCGGCGTCGCGGGCCTCATCGGCCAAGAGCCGGTATCCGAACTCCGGATCGTCGCGGTGGGCGTCGAACAGCGCGTCCGCCAAGTGGGCTTCGGTCCACTCGGCGGCGGTGACCGGCGCGGCGAGCCACCGGTAGTAGGGCTGGCGCGCGATCTTCAGCACCCGGCACGTCACCGTCACGGGGATGCCGTCGGCGGCAAGCTCGCGGACGAGCGGGTAGATCATTTTCCCGGCAGGTTCGCCTGCGACAAGTACGCCGCCGCCCGCCGCAGCACCTCGTTCTCCTGCTCCAGCGTGCGGATCCGCTTCTTCGCCTCCCGCAGCTCGGCCAGCTGACCGGCACCAGCACCGGGCTGCGCGCCGGAGTTCACACCGTCCTCGACGTCGGCGACGCGCAGCCACTTCGACAGCGTCATCGGATGGATCCCGAAATCGGCGGCGATCTGCTCCAGCGTCACACCCGCCTCCCGGTGGCGAGCCACCTTCACGACGTCCTCGCGGAACTCCCTAGGGAACGGCTTCGGCACAGCGACATCCTTTCAGCCCACCCACCAGGGCAAGCCACCTCAGATGTCACCAGTTCGTGCAGCAGACCCGTAGAAGGTCAGGGCTTCGCGCGCAGTGCCGGGAAAGTGAAGGTACGGCGTCGGTGCGCTCATGGCTCCGGAGGCTATGCCCGATGGCCCGCTCTTGCTGACCGGTCCTGTCGGCGGGGCCGCTGGTTCGGGAACTTCTCCCGGCCGGCCTCCGCATCCGCCCCGCTCCCCGGCGGCCGTGGCCGGCCGCACAG
>DATDKW010000416.1:0-3455 GCA_036519715.1 Mycobacteriales bacterium | reverse complement strand
TAGGCGGACGCGCTGCCGGCATGTGGAGCGACGAAGGCCCGCAGGCCCCGGTCGAACACCTTGTCGGCGAACGCCGACGTCCCGCGATAGAGGCTCAGCTCGGTGCCGTGGCTGATCCCGCTCAGCCGGGCCCGCAGCCGTATTTCTCCCGCTTGCAGCGGGCGCGATGGCTGCTCCGACAGCCGAAGCTGACGCGGACCGTCCAGGACGAGCGTTCGGGGCACGGAAGCAAACTCCTTCTGGCAACTTGCCGGCGGCCTGGGAGATCATGGAGAGCCGTCGGCCTGGTCAATGAGAATTCGCACACCACTTGTGTCGCGTATGGCGAGCGCGGCCTGGATGAGCGCGGCGTGGGTCAGCGTCTGCGGAAAGTTGCCGAGGTGGGCTCCGGTCAGCGGGTCCATTTCTTCGGCGTAGAGGCCGAGCGGACTGGCGCGCTCGAGCAGCGCCTGGAACAAGTCGACTGCCGCGGAGTGTCTTCCGCTGCGGGCGAGGGCTTGGACGAGCCAGAACGAGCAGGGTAGGAATGCGCCTTCGGCGCCGGGTAGGCCGTCGCGTCCGGGTGGGTAGCGGTACAGGAGGGGACCGCCGGCGGACAGCTCCTCCCGGATGGCGTCGATCGTGCCCTGTACGCGGGCGGAGTCGACGTCCTCGATGCCCAGCAGCGGCAGGATGAGCAGCGCGGCGTCGAGGTCGTCGGAGCCATAGCTGCGGGTGTAGCTGCCCTTGGCCGGGTCGAAGCCTCGCGCCCGGATCTCGGCGGCGATGGCGGCTCGTGCGGTCTGCCACCGCCGTCGTTGCCGGGCGGGCAGTCGGTGGGTGTCGGCGATGCGGAGGGCCCGGTCGAGGGCGAGCCAGCCCATCAGTTTGGAGTGCACGTGCTGGGCGGCGTCGTCGCGGATCTCCCAGATGCCGGCGTCGGGCTCGTGCCAGCGGCGGGCGACCAGGTCGGCGAAGCCCCGCATGGCCCGCCATGTCTCGGAGTACAGGCGGTGTCCGGCCTGCTCGAGCACCCAGGCGGCGTCGACCACCCAGCCATAGCCGTCGAGTTGGTGCTGGTCGGCTGCGCCGTTACCGGTTCGCACCGGCACGCTATCGGCGTAGCCGGCCCAGCCGCGCAGCTCGCGTTCTTGTGGTGCGTGGCGGCCGTCCAGGGTGAGCAGCGCCGGCAGCCGGGGCCTCTCCAGCCGGCTGGCGTGCAGCAGCCAGGCGAGGAAACCCCGGGCCTCGTCGGGTTTGCCGACCCCGAGGAAAGCGCCGATGCCGATGCTGGCGTCGCGGGGCCAGACGTAGCGGTAGTCCCAGTTTCGTACGCCGCCGGAATGCTCGGGCAACGACGTGGTCGGTGCCGCGACGGGGGCTCCCGACGGTGAGTAAGTCAGCAGCCGCAGCGTCAGCAGGCTGCGCTCGGCCGCGTCGCGGAATGGCAGGGACTCATCGATCCCGGCGGTCCAGGCCTGCCATCGGGCTTCGTCTTGCGCGAGGAGATCCCAGGCCGCCGCCGGGTCGACGTGGACGAGTGGTTCGCGGTGGGCCACGGCCAGCACGAGGGTGACCGGCCGATCCGGCGTCACCGTGATCGAGGTGGGCCGGCCCGGTTCGACGGTGAGCTCGGGGGTGCAGCCCAGTGAGACCGCCAGCGACCCCCACTGGCACACCAGGGTCCGGCGGCTGCGGCGGACCCGGGGCGGGCCGTGCTTCTCTCCGAGGCGGGGGTCGAAGTCGACGGCGGCGTCGACGGCTCCGCCTTCGGCCGACAGGCGCCGCACGAGCAGCGTCGTGGGAAGCAGGTGCCCGGTCACCTCGGCCACCATCGCCTCGGTGAGGGTGAGCCGACGTTCGCCCACCGCCCAGGTGGTCGCCAGTGTGGCGGTGTGCTGTCGGTAGCGGCGCTCGATGACGGGGGCGGGCCGGGCTGGCCCGATCCGGAACGTTCCGGCCGGCGGGCCGCCGACGAGCCGGCCGAAGAGGGGCTCCCCGTCAAAGCGGGGTACGCAGAGCCAGTCGATCGCGCCGTCGTTGGAGACGAGCGCCGCGGTGCGGGTGTCGCCGAGCAGCCCGTAGTTCCCGATCGGCGGTGGTGGCTGGGAGGTCGCTACGCCCGGGCGGTCCGTCATTGCCTGTCCGGGGTCCTGGGGACGTCGCACGTCAGCGGGCCTGGAGGAGCAGGCCGAGAACGCTGCCGTAGACGAGGTGGGCGACGACCGCGACCGCGGGGGTTTGGATGCCGTAGTTGAGAGCGAGAAGGCCAGGTGGCTCCAGCACGGCTCTGCTGGACGGGCCGGCCCGCTGGGATGCCATCCGCGGGTGGACGCCCGGGAGCAAAGGGAGAAGCACCGTCATGGCCACGGCGACGTGGAGTAGCCCGAGCAGCCCTCCGAGCCACCAGGTGGCATGGTGCAGCAGGGCGAAGGTGGCCGCGTAGCCGAGGGCGAAGCCTTGACCGGCGGTGAGGTGTATGAAGAACCCGGCCACCCGAGCCCGGTCGGGGTCGGCGGTGACGAGCGTGCCGAGTACGAGCGGAAGGTCGAGGCGGGTGAGCCCGGCCAGCTGGGCGCCGATCATCACCGCAGTCAGGCCGGTGGTGGCGATCAGCCCGAACAGCGCCCATCCAGCCCAATCCATCTCAGCGTCGACTCAGCTGGCGGGCTTTGGCGGCGAGGCTCGCCAGCATCTGCGGGAACGACTCGTGGAAGCCGGCGACGCCCTGGTCGGCGCCGGTCGGTGGCTCCGGCTGGTGCCCGGTGCCGGTGGGTGGCCCGGACGGGTGCTCGGTGCTGGTGGGTGGCTCTGGCTGGTGCTCGGTGCTGGTGGGGGGCGCGGGCTGGTGCTCGGTGCCGGTGGGGGGCCTGGGTTGGTCGGTTGCCTCGGGGTGGCGTGCGCGCGAGCCGCGGCGCGGGACGGCCCGGACGCAGCACCGTCCGATGCCGGGTTCGAGCACCATCGTGTGCCGCTGGTCCCCCGCACCCGCCGCCGCCCCGCGCAGCAGGTCCAGGTTGAGGTGGCACACGATCTCGGTGTGCTGCCGGGCCAGTCGATGGAACGGGCAGTTGCCGAGCAGGAGCCCGCCGTCGCCGTCCGGGCGGGGTTCGAACCCGTGGTCCTCCAGGATCTGCTCCAGGGACCCGCCGCCGGCGGCCAGCGCCCGCCCGGCCCGGTCGGCGGTCCGCCGCAGCGCCTCCGCCACCGCCTCACCGGTGCGGGTGGCCTCCTCTATCGCGGTCAGCAGCAGGTGGCCGGCGAAGTCGTAGTGCCGCTCGGGGACGGTGACCGCGACCTCGCCGGCCGCTCTGGTGTAGAGCTTCGACGGCCGGCCGGCCCCCGGCCCGGTCCGCCCGGTGAGCCGCCTGAACTCCACCGCCAGCAGTCCCTCCTCGACGAGCCGGTCGAGGTGGAAGGCGGCGGTGCTGCGCGCCAGCCCCACCGCCGCGGCGGCTTCGTCCCGGCTGACCGGG
>DATDKW010000415.1:0-2711 GCA_036519715.1 Mycobacteriales bacterium | reverse complement strand
CGTGCCGCCCGCGGTGCCGCCCGCGGTGCCCCACGCGGTGCCGCCCGGGGTGGCGGCGTCAGGGGCGGCCGGAGTGGCGGCCGGACCGAGGAGCCGGGACAGCGCGGCAGCGTGCGCGGCGTGGTCCGCGCGCGGCCCGGCCAGCCGCCCCCGCAGCGCCGGATACCGCGCCGCCGTCGCGTCGTAGGTCGCGACCAGCCGGCGCTCCGCCGCCAGCTCGGCCAGCAGCGGGTCCGGCGGCGGCGGAGCGGTCGGCGCCGGGTCCGGCCCGGACCGCCAGCCGGCCGTGCACGCGGTCAGGAGGGCTCCGCCAGCTCCCGCGGCGAGCACCGTACGGCGGGAGACGACGACCACGCACCGCAGTCTCCCAGGTCACCCGTACCGCCGGTCGGGGGGTGGAGCGGGCCGCGAGGTGACTGGTTCGTAGCCGGACGGGCGAGCCGCTACCCTCGTGTGGTTCGTCGCAACCCGTGGAGGAGGCTCCAACGATGACGTCCGGAGCAGCTCAGCGGGAGCGGTTGGCCACCGTGATCGGCCCCGCCATCGAGGCGGTCGGCTGTGACCTGGAGCAGGTCACGGTCAGCCCGGCCGGCAAGCGCAAGGTCGTGCGGGTGGTGGTCGACGCCGACTCCGGCGTCACGCTGGACGCGGTCGCCGCGGTCAGCCGGGCCGTCACCGAGGTGCTCGACGCCCACGACACCGAGCTGTTCGGCACCTCGCCGTACGTGCTGGAGGTGACCTCGCCCGGGGTCGACCGCCCGCTGACCGAGCCGCGACACTGGCGACGCGCGGTCGGCCGGCTGGTCGAGGTGCCGGTCGCCGGCGCCACCGTCCAGGCCCGGGTCGCCGCCGCCGACGACGACGGGGTGGAGCTGGCGGACGGGTCCGGCGCCCGCACCCGCCACGGCTGGGCCGATCTCGGCCGGGGCGTCGTCCAGGTCGAGTTCGGCCGCCCCGACGCGGACGCCGACGAGGCCGGCGATGCGGTCGATGCCGCCGACGACGAGATCGACGAGGACGACGAGGACGACGACGAGATCGAGGACGAGGACGAGGCCGACGACGCGGTCGGCGCCCTGATCGACAACGGCGAGGTCCCGGGACGGGACGCCGAGCATCACGCGGAGGAGGAGGATTCGTGAACGTCGACATCGCGGCACTGCGTCTGATCGAGCGGGAGAAAGAGATCCCCTTCGACACCGTGGTCGAGGCCATCGAGACCGCCCTGCTCACCGCGTACAAGCACACCGAGGGACCGCACTCCGACGCCCGGGTCGAGGTCGACCGCAAGACCGGCTCGGTCACCGTCTACGCCCAGGAGCTGGCCGAGGACGGCACCGTCGTCCGGGAGTGGGACGACACCCCGCAGGACTTCGGCCGGATCGCCACCATGACGGCCAAGCAGGTCATCCTGCAGCGGCTGCGCGACGCCGAGCACGAGAACACCTTCGGCGAGTGGAGCGGCCGCGAGGGCGACGTCGTCGGCGGCGTCGTGCAACACCACGAAAGCCGGGCCGAGCGCGGGATCGTGCTGGTCAGCCTGGGCAAGGTCGAGGCCGTGCTGCCGCCGGCGGAGCAGGTCCCGGGTGAGGTCTACGAGCACGGCCTGCGCCTGAAGGCGTACGTGGTCGGCGTGACCAAGGGCCCGCGCGGCCCGTCGATCACGCTCAGCCGCTCGCACCCCAACCTGGTCCGCAAGCTGTTCGCGCTGGAGGTGCCGGAGGTCGCGGACGGCACGGTGGAGATCCCGGCCGTGGCCCGGGAGGCCGGCCACCGGTCCAAGATCGCGGTCCGCTCGACCGTGCCCGGGGTCAACCCCAAGGGCGCCTGCATCGGCCCGATGGGCGCCCGGGTCCGCAACGTGGTCGCCGAGCTGCACGGCGAGAAGATCGACATCGTGGACTGGTCCGAGGACCCGGCCGCGTTCATCGCCCAGGCCCTGTCCCCGGCCGAGGTCGTCTCGGTCGAGGTGGTCGACCTGGCCGCCCGCTCGGCCCGGGTGGTCGTGCCGGACTACCAGCTGTCCCTGGCCATCGGCCGGGAGGGGCAGAACGCCCGGCTGGCCGCCCGGCTGACCGGCTGGCGCATCGACATCCGCAGCGACGCCGCCCCGGCCCCGGATCCGGCTGGGGACCCGGCTGCCGGCGGCGCCGCGACCCCGCCGCCGCAGCGCCGCCCGGCCGGCGCCGGCCCGATCCGTACGGGTTCGGCCCGGACCCGGTCGGCGCCGCCGGCCGCTCCCGGGTCCCGCATCGCCCGGTGACCCGCGGGCGGGCCGGGCGCCGGCACGACGCCCGTCCGGCGAGGTAGACTGTCCGTGGTCCGTCGGACGTCGTCGGTGCCCGTGCGCACCTGTGTCGGCTGCCGCCTGCGTTCGCCGGCCTCCGAGTTGCTGCGTGTCGTGGTGGTGGAAGGTCCAGCCGGTTCCCGGCTCGAACCCGATCCCCGTCGTCGTCGTCCAGGTCGAGGTGCGTCACTGCATCCGGATCCGGGCTGCCTCGATCTCGCGGAGCGACGCCGGGCGTTCGGCCGGGCATTGCGCCTGACCACCGCGCTCGACGCCGCGGTCCTCCGTGAGTACGTTTTGCAGCAGGTCCCGGACGTAACCCCGGGGTCAGGCACCGTGCCCGCCCCCCGACCAAGTCAGGCAGGTCGAAAAGGCAATGAGCACTCGATGAAGCGCCAGCGATGAGTGTGTTCCACCCCTAGCT
>DATDKW010000414.1:0-10223 GCA_036519715.1 Mycobacteriales bacterium | reverse complement strand
ATCAGATGCGTCAGCCGTTGGGCGTGGCGGGCGGCGTACTCCAGCGCCAGGACCGCTCCCCAGCTGTGCCCGAGGACGGCGATCGACTCAAGCCCGGCATAGCGCCGCACTCGCTCAAGGTCCTCGACCTCGGACTCGACGCTCACCTGGTCCGGCCGGACGCCGGGCGCTGACCGACCGCGGCCAAGCTGGTCGTAGAAGATGACGCGGAACCATTCGGTCAGCCGGTCGAGCTCCGGTAGCAGATAGTCGGAGTCGAAGTCGGGCCCACCATGCAGCACCACGATCGCAGGGCCCACTCCGTTCTCGCGGACGTACAGCCGGCCGCTGCCAGCGGGCAGGAATCCCACGCGCGACCCCACAACCGCAGGTTAATACGTCCAGAGCCGACCGATCAGTCGCGGCCCGAGCCTTCCACCCCGAGCAGCGAGAGTCGGTCGGGCGAGCCTGCCGTGCTGGCCCGCACTCCGGCCGGACGCGCGACTCTGCCGCGAGTCGAGCAACAGACCCGTGTCGGAGGACCCATGCTGCTAAGGGCCCATCTGAGGCGGCGGTCGGGGGCGGCAGTTCCAAATGGCAGCTCTGACCCATCGACAGCCTTCTGACGAAGGGGGAGCATGTGGTGCCATGGCACTGCGCAAGCCCCTGGACGGCTCGCCGAGGGTAGGGAGGCAGTGAACGTCCAGGATCTCTCCATCAAGCTGGCGGGACGGGCAGCCGATGTGGCCGCGCTGGCCCACGGCGTGCCGATACCGGGGGTCGCGGGGCTTGCCACCGAGGCGCTCTTGCGGGATCTCCTCGCGGTTCAGGATGAACAGGCTGAGCGCTTGCGACGCGTGGAGGCCGACGTCGAACGCCTGCTGTCTGGCCCGTGGCGGACCGCACAGTTACACCTGCGAGAGGCGCTGCTGCCGGGCCGCTCCCGTGACGAGGTGATCAGATCGCTCGACCGAGCGGGCAGCAGCCTACGGGAGGCGCTGTCCGTGGAGCCCGAGCGGACGTTGTCACGTGCCTACGTGGCTGTGGACCTTGCGGTGGTCCTGGCCACGCTCCGCGACTCGGAGGCGACCAAGATGTACGCACGAGAATCGCTGGCCACCGCGACCGATATGCTCCGCGACGCGGACGACAAATGGACCGGCACCCATCTTCGGTTCTCGCTCGGAGCTGGGGTCAGGAAATTTGCGAAGAGCCGCACGTCCAGTCCTAGCCAAGGCAGCATTGTTCTGGCTTCGCTGGCTCTCGACTGGTACCGACTGGCACTCGCTGTTGAGAGTTTGAGTGGCGACAAGGCTTTCGTTATCGCTGAGCTGAACAGGGGGTGGAACGACCACCTTTGGGCCGTTGTGCTCACAGCCGCGGGAGACGAACAGTCCCTCCGGATCCTTGGCCACCTCAAGAGGAGATCCACCGAGAGACTGTTTCCTACGTCGTCTCTGTGGCCCGACGTGGAGCTGCCGGCCTGGTCGCCTGAGGACGTGCCGAGATTGCCGGATTGGTGGCCGGCGCCATCAGCGGGTGGGCCTCCGGCAAGCCGGCCTGATCCTCCCACCCCGTAGGCCGCCTCACAGTGCCTGTGAACTCCCTTCGGGGCGTGCGGCTGCACCCCGGTCTGCATTTACCCAGTCGGCCGGGAGATGTACAACTGCGCGTTCACCAAATGTCTCGTCGCCTGAAATTGACCGTCCGGCGGCGCCGGTGTCGCCCGGCGCGAACGCACTCATCTGCCGCCGTTCGCGCTAGCCCGCGACTTTGCCGCCGTGCGGCGCGGTAAGGATGGCTGCTCGTTCCGCGGTGGGGCCTTAATCAGCCGAGCGGGAGGCGGACGATCGGCTCGCCTTCTCGGTCGAACTCCCCGGTCGGTGTGAAGCCGAGCCGGCGGTAGAAGTCGGCCGGGCCGCCGTCCTCGGGGACGTAGCTGGTGAGAAGTTCGGTGGCGCCCTCGGCGCGGATGACGTCCGCGATCAGCCGGACGGCCTCGGTGCCGTAGTTGCGATGTTGCTGGGCCCGGTCGATGAGAATCTTCCAGAGAAACCACGGTCCGATGATGTCCGGAGGATGTGGCTGGACGCTCCAGCTCAGCATGACGAAGCCGACGGGTTGCTCATCGGCGTAGACGGCGCGATACCACGGGTTGGCATGCGGGAATTCGGCGGCGTCGTCCAGAGCGTCCTGCACCGACCCGACGAAGCGCTGCTGCTCCGGCGCCACCTCCAGGGCGAGGACGGCCGCACGATTCCGCTCGTCGATCTCGCGCAGCGTCACAGCCACGAACAGCACAGTATCGGCTGTGCCCCGCGTCGGTCGCTTCTCGAACCGCCGAGGACCGAAGCGGCCAGCAGCCTGTCCGGACGAGCCGAGCGGTGCAGGTCGCCCGGCAGCAGCCATGCGGGTGCTCGTGAGGAACGGCTAGCCACGTCAGCGTGCTCGGTTCCACAACGGCGTCGCCTGAGATGCATCGAGGACCGCGCGTTCCAACGCCGCGGCCGCCGGCTTGTCGTTCCTGACTGCCACCTGACGTGAAGGTTGGCCCACGTGAACGCGTCTTGCACCCACACAGCCGCCCGCCTAGAGCCTCCAGCCAGCCGCCTGCTCCCGATTGGTGGAGAGGTGCGGGCGCGTTGCCGGTCAGCCCGGTTTCGATGACAACGACGTGGCCTCGGCTCTGGGCCGGTCGATCGGGGCGGGCTGAGCATGTGGTACGTGGGGGTTAATCCGGGCGGCACACTCACGGATCGTCCCGGCGAGGAGGTCCCGGAGCAGGTTGTCCGGCTCTGCGATGCACGCCTGTGCGATGCCCTCGACCGCGGAGCTGACTATGCACGGCGCCGTGTGCCGACGGAACACCTTCGGTGAAGGGCCCATGTCGCTGATGAACTGCCGGGCCCACCGAGCTGCCTGGGGCGCCTGGCCGAGGGCCTGCCGGCTCCGCTCCTCCAGCGTGCTCGACGGCCTCCCGTCGAGGTCTGCCAGCACTCGGTCGCAGGTCAGAGTTGCGACCGCCATGGCCTGCTGCCGCTCCGCGGACACCACCGGCAGCGCGGTGGTGGCGCAGCGGAGCCCGATCAGCACGTCGATGTGCAGGTCATCGCTGGTCAGCCCGATCACCGACGGGATCAACTCGGCCAGCCGCTGGCGGTTGGCGTCGGACGTGCAGTCATTGACGTCGCGGGCGAGTGCTGCGAGCAGCGGATGCGAGCAGGCGGGATGATCACTCCAGCGCTCGCCGGCGAGGAAGGACGCCAGTTCCATGAAGCAGGCGCCCGTCCTGGGGTTCCGGTGCTTGCCGCGGGAGAGGACGGGCAGGAGTTGAGGCAGGCGGACGTCGTCATCGGACATGAGGTGGCCCCCCACGATCTCGGCTATGCGCACCAGTGTGTGCCCAGCGAGCCGTAACATGCACGCCCTTGCCGGCCCGGGTTACCGCTCATGTCGAGGCCTCTGCTCGGCAGCCGGCTGCCGATCACCGTCGGCAACCGCGAACTGGTCGATGTCGAACAGTCCGCCGGCGGACCCGGATCGACCAGAGTCGCCACTGGGCTCATGCCGCGACCGAAGACCAGGTCGCCCTCCCAATGCCGGGCACGGCCCGGTCGGCGGCTTCAGCCGGCCGCTGGGAGATGTTCAGGGTGTTCGGCCGCACGCCGCGCCCGTCGGGCAGCCGGGCGCCGGCGGGACGGCGCATCGCCCGGCGGGTGCGCAGGTGCCGGGTCAGCTCGTGCCGAGGGTCACCGCGGGCCTGCACGAACAGGGACCGGTAGATGGTCTCGTGCGACACGTGCATCACTGTCCCGGTCGGGAACCGCCGCCGCACCCAGCCCGCGATCTGCTCCGGCGACCAGCACAACTCCAGCTTGTCCTCCACCATCGCCCGCAGCCCCGGAAACCGGGACAGCTTCGTCTGCTTCGGCCGGGCGGCTCGCGTCCAGGCGGCTCGGTCCGCCACCAGCGCCCGATACCTCCTGCGGCCGCCATTGCTCGCGACCTCCCTCGATATGGTCGACGGCGCCCGACCCAGCCCGGCCGCGATGCTGCGCAGCGACAACCCAGCCGCCAGACCGCGGAAGATCTCCTCCCGCTCCTCCAGCGACAGCCGCAGCTCCCACCGCCGCCGCGGCACCGGCCGGATCCCACCAGTCCGCTTCAGCAGATCCCGCACCGTCGACGGGCTCACCCGCATCTGCCGGGCTGCGCAGCGGGACAGGCGCGGGCTGGGCTGGGACGTCGACACCCGCGACTGGACCAGGCCCGGCACGGCCGCGATCGCCGCCGCCGTCGGCCACGCCCCGGCCGGTTCGGTGATCCTCGTGCACGACGGCGGCGGCGACCGCTCCCAGACCGTGGCGGCGCTGCGTACGGCGCTGTCCGAACTGCGCTACCGCGGCCTCACCTTCGTCACGCCCTGACCGAATCCGGAGTCAGCCGTTGTCCGGCTCCGGTCCGGCCGCCGCCCCATCATCCTCGCCGTCGCCTATCAGCACTGAGCCGAGCCGGCCCACCCGACTGAGCGCCCACCCCCGCCATCGTCCGGGCGCTCGAACATTCGACTCTGCCGATATGAGTGCATCGCCCAGCCCTGGGTCGCTGCCGTGCCGGATGGAGTGCAGCGAGGCGCCGGAGGGCTAATGTCAAGTTCCTTGCGAGGGCTGGGCCGGCTCGCGGCTCCGACCCGTCCTGAATCGTGACTACGGTACCTCGACGCCACATGCTGAATGGCCGCCGTGTACGGCGGTCACCATTCAGCCGGGTGGATGAAGGCTGCGGCCGGCTGGCCGAGCCATTGTGTGATGCGCATCGCGAGGTCCATGTCGGCGAGGCGAGCAGTGCGCAGATTGGTCAACCGGTTCGACGTGCAGTCGAGTTCTGATGCGAGCTGTGCCCAGGTGAGATTGCGCTCCCGGCGTTGGTCGTTCAGGGCCGAGTGCAACTGGCGCAAGTTCCATCGAAGCCGACGGTCAGGTCCCGCTTCGGGCAGCCGGATATCGCCCACGTCCACGACCGGACCGGTCAGGAAGTCCTCCGGTGCCCGGTGGAGCCAGCGCAACATGAACAGCGCGTACTGACAGGAGACTGCGCCGCGCTGTTGCAGCCGCGCGACCGCTCCTCCGCAGAGCGGATGATCGGTTCGCTGGGCGTTGAGATCCAACGACTGCTGCCACAACTCGTCAGCGAGCTCGAACCAGCCCAACCCACGGTCACGACGTTGCGCGTCGAGCGCGCCGAAGAGGGCACCGCAGTCGAAGACGGGCAGCGCCCGTGCGCGCGCATGCCCGCCTGTGCTCGACTCGCGGATGGTCAGGTCGGCCCCGTCGGTCTGCTCGTCAGTGAGCACGTCCACGGGCAGACTGTAATCCCGATCCCGGACGATCGGCGTCCGGAACTGCCTATGCGGCGGGTTCCAGCCAGCCGGCGTCCTCGGGAACCCACCAGCGTCGGCTTACTCACATGGCGCTCTTCGGCTGGCTATGACGGCTCTGTCGGTCTCTGAGCGGCGCTATGACGACCCAGGGCCGGTTGTAGGGCGCCGGGAGCGTGCACTCGAAGCGGCGTGCAAGCGCGCGCATGTCGGCGTAGTCGTCCTGGTCGGGTTCGTATCCCAGATGGGAGCGGAGTTGGGTGTCCAGGCTGTTGCACGGCACCGGACGGCTGTTGATGTGGCCGACGCTGGGCGGGCCGTAGTGCCAGGGTGGTCGGCCGCCGTCTTGCTGTTGGTCACCGCCGCCGTCCGGGGTGAGCGCGAGCGGGTGCAGGTCGACCTCGCGTCCGTCGTCGTGCCGCACTGCGATGCGGGCGGGGAGTTCGTCGCGGAGGATGCTGTAGCCCTCGTTCCGAAGCCTCTGCACAAGCCGATGGACGGCCTTCTCGTCCACCGCCAGGTCGAGGTCCGCATGTGGCCGGGTCTGCTCACCCAGCAGGGCATCGACGCCCCAGCCGCCGTCGATCCAGCCGATGACGCCTTCGGCGGCGAGCAGGTCCATCACGGCCAGCACCTGCCAACTGTCCACCAGCACAGCATGCCGGCCAGTCCGACTCTGAAACCTGATGCACGAACATGCCGCACTGCGGGCGGGACACGCGCCCACGCCGCCGAGCGGCTCATCCGCTTCTTCCGCGGGTCGGTGGTGAGCAGCTTCGAGGAGTGGCGCCGGTGGTGATCGTGGTCAACGGCGGGTCGAGTTCGGGCAAGACGAGCATCGTGCGTCAACTGCAGGGATTGCTGGTCGAGCCGTGGCTTGCCGCCGGCATCGACGGGTTCGTCGATTCATTGCCGCCCGTGCTGCAGGACTCCGCCGCGGGCTTCGGCGTCACCGCCGAGGGTGCGGTCCTGATAGGAGAGGTGTTCCGGCGGCTGGAGGCGGCATGGATGGCCGGGATCGCGGCCACCGTCCGCGCCGGTGCACCGGTGATCGTCGACCACGTCTTCCTCGGTGCGGCCGCATCCCAGGCCAGGTGGGGAGCGGCACTGGACGGCCTGTCGGTGGCCTGGGTCGGGGTCCGCTGTGACCCGGCAGTCGCCCGGCGACGTGAAGCCTCCCGGCCCGACCGCGAGCCCGGGATGGCGGTCCTGCAGGCCGACGAGGTGCACCGGGGCGTCGTCTACGACGTGGAGGTCGACACCACCAACGCCACCGCCGAGGACTGTGCCCGCAGCGTGGTCACCACCTTGCACTTGAACCGACCGGCAGGCAGAGCCTGAGGCGTTCCGGCGGTACCGCCCACAAATGCGCCACCATGCCGCGAAGTGCGTGTCCTGCGTGTGGTGTGACCCCGGCGGCGCCACGACCTTCTCATCTGGAAGCAACCGCTGTCGCGGGGCACCCAGCCGGCACGGGTCGTTCCCGAACCCCTCTATCGTCGACCGCATGCTGCTGTCCGGCTGTCCGTGCGGCTCGGGCGCGCCGTACGCCGCGTGTTGCGGCCCGTTGCATCGCGGCGCCCGCGACGCGGTCACCGCCGAGGAACTGATGCGCTCCCGATACGCGGCGTACGCCGTGGGCGACCTCGGCCACCTCGTCCGCACCTGGCACCCGCGGACGCGACCGGAGCCTCTCACTCTCGACAGGGCGCGGGTCTGGACCGGACTGACCGTGCTCGACGTCGTCGATGGTGGCCCAGGCGACGAGACCGGCGAAGTCGAGTTCGAGGCGGTCTTCGAGCACGCCGGGACGCGTGGCCGGCTCTACGAGCGGAGCCGGTTCGAGCGGCGACGGGGGCGCTGGATCTACGTGGACGGCGCTGTGTCCTGATCGCTCGACCGACATCCGGCGCCGGCCACACCCTCCACCGGCGAGGGATCCGCCCAGGAAAGCGGCTCGCCGACAGGTAATGCGTTCAATACACCGGACGCGTACTGGGACGTCCGCATCTGCCACTGGTCGGGTGATCGGTTTGTTAACTGGCTGGGTGGTGCGGAGTTGGGGTGGTGTGCCAGGCGTCGAGGATTGGCTGGGCGGTGGGCAGGAGGTGGCCGGGGCGGTTGAACCGCAGGTAGTCGCGTACTGCCCGGTTGTCGGTGTCGTCGCCGTTGTCCTGGCCGGAGACGAGGTCTTCGGGGACCACGTAGTGGTAGCCGCGCTCGGACGCGCCGAGGATGGCGTAGAGGATGCAGCAGACCAGCTCGACCCCGGTGATGACCAGGCCGTCGATGTCGCGGGAGTCGAGGAGGTCGGTGAACTGGCGGCTCTGCCAGCAGTCGAAGCGGTCCTTAACCACGACGGTCGCTCCCGGCACCGGTTCGACGAAGAGCTCGGCCCCCCAGGAGCCCAGCGCACACAGGCCGTCCGGGCGCTCCCAGCGGCGCTGGCGGGCCGTGAGCCGGTGCGGGTCGAGGATCTGCCGGGTGTAGACGACGTGGGCGCCGAGTCGGGCCGCATCGCCGGCGAACCGGCTCGCTCTGGCGGCTGCCGCCGCGTTGTGGGTGTTGGCCGGCGGGCCGGGGGCGACGTCGGGGCTGCAGAAGTCGTTCTGAAAATCGATCAACAGTACGGCGACGCGTCCGGGCGGCAGCTCGAAGAAGTCCGTCGCTTCTGCCGTCACGACGGGACTATAGGTCCCTCTCGTCGGCCCCGCGCGCGCCCGGCCGACGTCCGCACGTGCGGGTGCGCGCGTGCCCAGCCGGCGTTCGCTCCTGCCGCCGTGCGCGCTCCGCGCGACCATGCCGGCCCGAGGGTGGGCTCCTGAGTAGCCTCGCACTCGTGCCCGGCAAGTCGGAGCGACGAGCAGCGCGCTTGGTGGTCGCGGACTACCACCAAGCACAGCTAGGAGATCTTGTCGCCCGCGTTGGAGAGGCCGTCGATCGCTACCGTGCCGGCGAGCTTGATCCGTTCGACGTTGACCAAGTTCTTTTTCCAGTACTCCCGGGCGGCGAAAGAGCTGTGGAAGTTCTGCAACTCCCTCCAGGTGGAGGTTGCAGCGGGGCTGATCCGGGACCAGCCACCACGCGACTGGTGGGAACGCGGAGCTCCAAGGAAGCGGCTATGACGGAAGGTTCCGCGGCTCCTGACCCGCACTCATCTGCGTCGCAGCGGGCCTCACCGCCCGGAGGAGGACGGCACTGTTCCCCTGGCCGCTTCCCGAGCACGGCGCCGGCGTTGGCGGGGACTCCGGTCAGAAGCGGTAGGTCGTCTGGCCGTGGGCGTCGCCGAAGGCGATGACCTTCGCCGGCGCGACGCGGTACACCCATGCGCCCCCGCTGCCGTCGCCGGAGTTGCTGAGCTCGAGGAACTCGTTGCCGCGAACCTCGTACTTCCAGTCGTCTCCGTACTTTGCGAACCAGGCGGCGGCTAGCGCGTGCAGTGCGTCGGCGTCGGTCACGCGCACCGCTGTGCCCTCGACCACCACGTCCTTACCGACGTTCCAGCCGTTGGCGCCTGTGCTGCCGGTCGTGACCGCCACGTGCGGGTTGACGTCGAGATTGCGCTGCTTCTGCTCACCGGGGCCGGTACAGAATGCGAAGGCGCCCTCCTGCCAGACCCCCACGAGGGGCACCGCGTGCGGACGCCCGTCCGCCCTGACCGTGACGATCCAATACAACTGCGCGTCGGCGAGGAGGCGCTGGATGTCAGACCACGGTGGCGGCGTCGCCGATACATCCCCATACCTCGGGTCGATCACTCCGGTCGTCATGCCCTACAGAGGCTAGGGGAGACGCGGACTCATGGGCCCGGAAACCTCACTCGATCCCTCAGATCTCCGACGACGGGCAGGCGGGTCTCTCGGCCGACCGGACCGGCGGCCGGGCGAGCCGGCGTGCTCGGTCGGCAGGACAGGCTGACCGAACGTCCTCATCTGCCGCACTGCGCGCGGGACGCGCGACCATGCCGAGTTGCGCGCAGGACGCGGCGTGAGCGGTGGTCCGGTGCGCAGTGCACCGCAGTTGCCCGGCGCCCGGTGGATCAGGCGAGCTCACGCAGAAGTTCCTCGACCGCACGATCGACTGCGGCACGGTCATAGCCCCGCAGTCGTTGCCGAAAGTCGGCCGAGCGGAGTTCGTCGGCCATTGTCGCCCGAAGCCGGCGATCGCCGGATCCCACAGCCGACTCAGCACGGTCAAGTAGACGATCGACCTGGGTGATGTCGTAGCCGCGCAGCGCGATGACGAAGGTCCTGTCCACGGGAACCAGTATCGGACTAGAGCACCCTGACGCCGTCCAAGGCCGGAGGCGGGATCCCTCGCTCATGCCGCTGTGAGTGCCCCGCCCGGGCCGTGGACTTGAAGGGGCGCGTTCAGACAGTGACACCAAGTGCTGGCCGCACCTCGATGGTGCACTCGCGGGGCAGCAGCGCGGCGACTTCGACGGCTGTGTCGACATCGGGCAGGTCGACCACATAGAAGCCGCCGATCTGCTCGACGGTTTCTGCGAACGGTCCGCGTGTCACTGATCGGGCAGGGCCGGGCCGGAGGCTTTGCGCCGTCTCTGGCCGACCGAGGGCGTCGCCGACTATGAGAGTGCCGCGCTGCCGGACGGCGTCAGCGAAGGCGTTGTAGTCGGCGATCGACCGCTCCCGCAGTTCCTCGGTAGCGTTGTCCCAGCGGTCGAAGTGATCTTCGCTGGCTAGCAGAACGAGGAACCTCATCGGGGGACCTCCCAGGAGGGCATGTAGGTCATCGTCCTGCCTCTCGATCTGCGCGCGGTCATCCTGTCATCGCGATGACGAACGCAGGGCGCCGGATTCGACAGCGGCGGACAGCACGCCGTCCGGCGCCCGCAACATCCGCTTCT
>DATDKW010000413.1:0-2190 GCA_036519715.1 Mycobacteriales bacterium | reverse complement strand
TACCGCATCGTCGTCGCCGACGCCCGCACCAAGCGGGACGGCCGGTCGATCGAGGCGGTCGGCGAGTACCACCCGAAGAACGACCCGTCGGTCATCAAGGTCGACTCCGACCGGATCCAGTACTGGCTCGGTGTCGGCGCGCAGCCGACCGAATCGGTCGCGGCGATCCTGCGGGTCACCGGCGACTGGCAGAAGTTCAAGGGCGAGGCCGCGCCGCCGCCCATGCTGGTGGCCGCGCCCAAGCCCGACCGCCGCGCCGCCTTCGAGGAGGCGGCCCGCGAGACGCTGACCAGCTCCGGCTCCGGCGGCGACGCCACCACCCCGCGCAAGCGGGCGCCGAAGAAGACCGCCGACGCCCCGGCCGCTGCTGCCGACGCCCCGGCGGCCGAGGCCCCGGCCGCTCCGGCCGCTGCCGCTCCGGCCGCTGCCGCTCCGGCCGCCGAGGCCGCTCCGGCTGAGGCTGCGGCTCCGGCCACCCCGGAGGCGTAGGTGCTCGAGGCTGCTCTGGAGCACCTGGTCCGGGGCATCGTCGAGCACCCGGACGACGTACGGGTCGACCTGGTCACCTCCCGCCGCGGCAAGCGGCTGGAGGTCCGGGTCAACCCCGAGGACCTGGGCAAGGTGATCGGCCGCAGCGGCCGCACCGCCAAGGCGCTGCGCCAGGTGGTCGCCGGCATCGGCGGCCGCGGCGTCCGCGTCGACGTGGTCGACACCGACTGACCCCGTGGACCTCGTGGTCGGCCGGGTCGGCAAGCCGCACGGCATCAACGGCGCGGTGACCGTGGAGGTACGCACCGACGACCCGGACGCGCGGTTCGCGCCCGGGTCGTCGCTGCGCACGGACCCGGCCGAGCGTGGCCCGCTGACGGTCGCGGGCGTGCACCCGCGCTCCGGCGGGATCGTGGTCTCGTTCGAGGGCGTCGACTCCCGGGAGGGCGCGGAGGCGCTGCGCGGCACCGTGCTGGTGGTCGACTCGGAGTCGCTGCCGCCGATCCAGGACGACGACGAGTGGTACGACCACGACCTGGTCGGCCTGGCCGCCGTGGACCCGGCCGGCGCCGCCCTCGGCACCGTCACCGACGTCGTGCACTCGGCCGCCTCCGACCTGCTGGTGGTGACCGACGCGGACGAGCGCGAGCACCTGGTGCCGTTCGTGAAGGAGCTGGTGCCGGCGGTGGACGTGCCGGCCGGGCGGGTCGTGGTGGCCGCGCCGGAGGGGCTGTTCGACCTGTGAGGGTCGATGTCATCTCCATCTTCCCCGACTACCTGACCGGGCCGCTGGGCGTCTCCCTGCTGGGCCGGGCCGTGGAGCGCGGCCTGCTCGACGTGCACCTGCACGACCTGCGGAAGTGGACGTCCGACCGGCACCGCACGGTCGACGACACCCCGTACGGCGGCGGAGCGGGCATGGTGATGCGGCCCGAGCCGTGGGGGCTGGCGCTGGAGGAGCTCGTCCCGTCCGACCGGAGCGCGCGGTTCGTGCTGCCGACCCCGTCCGGGCGGCCGTTCACCCAGGACCTGGCCCAGGAGCTGGCGGCCGAGCCCTGGCTGGTCTTCGGCTGCGGGCGCTACGAGGGGATCGACCAGCGGGTGGTGTCCTGGGCCTCGACCCGGATGCGGGTGGACGAGGTCTCCATCGGCGACTACGTGCTGGCCGGCGGCGAGGCCGCGGTGCTGGTGATCATCGAGGCGGTGGCCCGGCTGCTGCCGGGCTTCCTCGGCAACCCGGAGTCGCTGACCGAGGAGTCGCACGCCGGCGGGCTGCTGGAGTATCCGGTCTTCACCCGGCCACCGTCCTGGCACGACCTGCCCGTGCCGGAGGTGCTGCTGTCCGGCGACCACGGGGCGGTGGCGCGCTGGCGCCGGGACGAGTCGCTGCGCCGGACCGCCGGCCGCCGGCCCGACCTGCTGGCCCGGGCCGAGCTGTCCGACCGGGACCGCGAAGCCCTCGACTGACCCGCGTTTCGCAATGCCCGAGCCGGTGTGGCACCCTGGACGGGTTGTCGCGGGCCGGTACATGCCCCGACGTCCCTGCCCGAGAGCCCCGGTGCGCGTGTCCGCGCGCCTGTCGTACGAAGGAAGCGCCGAGATGAACACGCTGGATGCCCTGGACGCCGAGTCGCTGCGTTCCGACGTCCCGGACTTCCGCCCCGGCGACACGCTGAAGGTGCACGTGCGCGTCGTCGAGGG
>DATDKW010000412.1:0-12985 GCA_036519715.1 Mycobacteriales bacterium | reverse complement strand
GTCGAACTCGGCCTGCTTGAACGGCGGGGCGACCTTGTTCTTCACGACCTTGGCCCGGGTCCGGTTGCCGACCGCGTCGCCGCCGTCCTTGAGCGTCTCGATCCGGCGCACGTCGATGCGGACCGACGCGTAGAACTTCAGGGCCTTGCCGCCGGTCGTGGTCTCCGGCGAGCCGAACATCACGCCGATCTTCTCGCGCAGCTGGTTGATGAAGATCGCGGTGGTGCCGGAGTTGCTCAGCGCGCCGGTGATCTTCCGCAGCGCCTGGCTCATCAACCGGGCCTGCAGGCCGACGTGGCTGTCGCCCATCTCGCCCTCGATCTCGGCCCGCGGCACCAACGCCGCCACCGAGTCGATCACGATGATGTCCAGCGCGCCCGACCGGATCAGCATGTCGGCGATCTCCAGCGCCTGCTCACCGGTGTCGGGCTGGGAGACCAGCAGCGCGTCGGTGTCGACGCCCAGGGCCTTCGCGTAGTCGGGGTCGAGCGCGTGCTCCGCGTCGATGAACGCGGCGATCCCGCCGGCCGCCTGCGCGTTGGCCACCGCGTGCAGCGCGACGGTGGTCTTGCCGGAGGACTCCGGGCCGTAGATCTCGATGACGCGGCCGCGGGGCAGTCCCCCGATGCCGAGCGCGATGTCGAGCGAGATGGACCCGGTCGGGATGACCTGGATCGGGACGCGGGTCTCGTCGCCGAGCCGCATCACCGAACCCTTGCCGTACTGCTTGTCGATCTGGGCCAGTGCGACGTCGAGCGCCTTGTCGCGGTCGAGTGCAGCCATCGGGTCCACCTTCGTAGTCGTTCGGTCTGTCGTCGGAGGAGACGCTAGAGCGAACCACCGACGATTTCGCTCCCGGGAACGCGATCTGTGGATCACGGTCCGCGGTGTGGACAAGTTAGCCGAACATCTGTTCGATCATGGCACCGACACGCCGCCGGCGGCGGACGCCTACCCTGGTCGCCGTGCGGCTGTCGGAGTTCTGGGTGCGGATGGGTGACCACTTCGGGGCGGCGTACGCCCGGTCGGTCGCCCACGACCACGTCATGCAGTCGCTCGGCGGCCGCACGGTCGACGAGGCGCTGGCCGCCGGCGAGCCGGCCAAGCAGGTCTGGCGCGCGGTGTGCGCGGAGTTCGAGGTCCCGGCGAGGAAGCGATGACCGTCGACGGCCCGCTCGGCCTGCTCGTCCAGCTCGGCTTCATCCTCTGCATGCTCGCCCTGCTGGTCTTCCTCATCCAGCAGTACCGCCGCATGAACAAGAAGGACTAGCGCGGCCAAGAAGGGCTAGCTGGTGAGGGTGGGGCGGAGGGCGTCGAGGACCTTGGGGTCCTCGATGGTGGAGGGGACGGGCTGGTCGACGCCGTCGGCGATCGCGCGCATGGAGCCGCGCAGGATCTTGCCGGAGCGGGTCTTGGGCAGCGCCGGGACGACGTCGATCCGGCGCAGCGCCGCGACCGCGCCGATCTCGTCCCGGACCCGCTGCACCAGCTCGGCGGCGACCACGTCCGGCGAGGTGGTGATCCCGGCCTTGAGGACCACGAACCCGCGCGGGACCTGGCCCTTCAGCGCGTCGGCCACGCCGATCACCGCGCACTCGGCCACGGCGGGGTGCCCGGAGAGGACCTCCTCCATGGACCCGGTGGACAGCCGGTGCCCGGCGACGTTGATCACGTCGTCCATCCGGCCCATCACGAACAGGTAGCCGTCGGAGTCGACATGGCCGCCGTCGCCGCTGAGGTAGCAGCCCGGGAAGCGGCTCAGGTACGAGGACACGAACCGCTCGTCGTCGCGCCACAGCGTCGGCAGCGCCCCGGGCGGCAGCGGCAGCCGCACCGCCAGCGCGCCGTCCACGCCGGCCGGCGCCTCCGACCCGGACGGGTCCAGCACGCGGACGTCCCAGCCCGGCACCGGTACGGTCGGCGAGCCCGCCTTGGGCGGCAGCGCCTCCAGCCCGAGCGGGTTCGCCGCCATCGGCCAGCCGGTCTCGGTCTGCCACCAGTGGTCCACCACCGGGATGCCGAGCCGCTCCGAGGCCCAGCCGTACGTGTCCGGGTCCAGCCGCTCGCCGGCCAGGTAGAGCGCGCGCAGCGACGACAGGTCGTGCTTGCCGAGGTGCGAGCCGGTCGGGTCCTCCTTGCGGATGGCCCGGAACGCGGTCGGCGCGGTGAACAGCACCTGCACCTTGTGCTCGGCCACCACCCGCCAGAACGCGCCGGCGTCCGGGGTGCCGACGGGCTTGCCCTCGTACAGGACGGTCGTGCACCCGGCCAGCAGCGGCCCGTAGACGATGTAGGAGTGGCCGACGACCCAGCCGACGTCGCTGGCGGTCCAGAACACGTCGCCCGGGGACAGCCCGTAGACCGCGTCCATGCTCCAGTGCAGGGCGACCGCGTGGCCGCCGTTGTCGCGGACGACGCCCTTGGGCTTCCCGGTCGTGCCGGAGGTGTAGAGGATGTAGAGCGGGTCGGTGGCCCGGACCGGCACGCACTCGGCCGGCTCGGCCGACTCCAGCGCCGCGGCCCAGTCCACGTCCCGGCCCGGCACCATCGTCGCCGTCGCCTGCGGGCGCTGCACGATGAGGCAGTGGTCCGGCTTGTGGTCGGCCAGCTCGATGGCCCGGTCCAGCAGCGGCTTGTATTCCAGGACCCGGGACACCTCGATCCCGCAGGACGCCGAGACGATCACCCGGGGCTGGGCGTCGCTGATCCGGGTGGCCAGCTCGGCCGCCGCGAACCCGCCGAAGACCACGGAGTGGATCGCCCCCAGCCGGGCGCAGGCCAGCATCCCGACCACCGCCTCCGGGACCATCGGCATGTAGAGGACGACCCGGTCGCCCTTCTCCACGCCCAGCGCCCGCAGCGCCCCGGCGGCGCGGGCGACCTGCTCCAGCAGCTCCGCGTACGAGAAGTGCTGCACGGTGCCGGTGACGGGGCTGTCGTAGATGAGCGCGGCCTGGTCCGCCCGGCCGCCGGCGACGTGCCGGTCCAGCGCGTTGAAGCAGGTGTTGAGGGTGGCGTCGGGGAACCAGCGGTACATCGGGGGGGTGCTGTCGTCGAGGATGCGGCGCGGCCGGCTGAACCAGTCGATCGCGGTCGCGGCATCCCGCCAGAACCCTTCCGGATCCTCCAGGCTGCGACGGAACTCCTCGGCGTACCGGCCCATGCCGAACCCCCTCGCTGCGGTTCCGGTCAGCGTAGTGCGGTAGGACGGAAGCATGCGCATCGTCATCGCCGGCGGCCACGGCCAGATCGCCCTGCTGCTGTCCCGCCGGCTGTCCGAGCGCGGTGACTCCGTCGTCGGCCTGATCCGCAACCCGGCGCACGCGGCCGACGTGGTGGCGGCCGGAGCCGAGCCGGTGACCGCCGACCTGGAAGCGGTGGACGCAGCCACGCTGGCCGGGCACCTGGCCGGCGCGGACGCGGTCGTGTTCGCGGCCGGGGCCGGGGCCGGCAGCGGGGCGGCGCGCAAGGACACCGTCGACCGGGGCGCGGCGGCGCTGCTGGCCGACGCGGCCGAGCGGGCCCGGGTGCGGCGCCACCTGCAGGTCTCGGCCATGGGGGTCGACGACCCGCCGGCCGGCGACGACGTGTTCGCGGTCTACCTGCGGGCCAAGGCCGCGGCCGAGCAGGACCTGCGCGGACGCGACCTCGACTGGACGATCCTGCGGCCCGGCGGCCTCACCGACGAGCCGGCCACCGGGACGGTCCGGCTGGCCCCGCACGTGGGCGGCGGCAAGGTCCCGCGCGACGACGTGGCCGCGGTGCTGGTGGCCCTGCTGGACGAGCCCCGTACGGCCGGGAAGACGCTGGAGCTGGTCGGCGGCGACACCCCGATCCCGGCGGCGGTCGCGGGGACGCTGTGACCGACTTCGACCGGATCGACATCCCGACGCTGCGCCGGGCCGGCGGGCTGAAGTGGTCGCTGTATCCCGACGCGATCGGGGCGTTCGTGGCCGAGACGGACTTCGGCACGGCCCCGGCGGTCACGGCCGCGCTGCACGAGGCCGTGGACGCGGGGGCATTCGGCTACCTGCCGGCGGCGACGTCCCGGGCGATGTCGGCGGCGTACGCAGCCTGGAGCGCGGACCGGTACGGCTGGGCGGTCGACCCGGCCGACGTGCGGCCGGTGGCGGACGTGGTGGCCGGGCTGGCCGCGGCGATCGAGCACTTCAGCGCGCCGGGCACGCCGGTGATCCTGCCGACCCCGGCGTACATGCCCTTCCTGACCGTGCCGCCCGCGCTCGGGCGGGAGGTGATCCAGGTGCCGCTGGGCCCGGGCGGCCGCTACGACCTGGACGCGCTGGACGCCGCCTTCGCCGCCGGCGGCAACCTGCTGGTGCTGTGCAACCCGCACAACCCGCTCGGCCGGGTGCTCAGCGCCGCGGAGATGGGCGACATCGCGGCGGTGGTGGAGCGGCACGGCGGGCGGGTGTTCTCCGACGAAATCCACGCGCCGCTGATCTTCGCCGGGCACCGGCACGTGCCGTACGCGTCGCTGTCGCCGGTCACCGCCGGCCACACGGTGACCGCGACCTCGGCGTCCAAGGCCTGGAACCTACCCGGGCTCAAGTGCGCGCAGATGGTGTTGAGCAACGACGCCGACCGCGCGACCTGGGCCCGGGTCGGCGAGCTGATCGAGCACGGCGCGGCCACCCTGGGCGTCCTGGCCAACACGGCCGCGTACGCCCAGGGCGGTCCGTGGCTGGCCGAGCTCCTGGACTACCTCGACGGCAACCGGCGGCTGCTGGCCGAGCTGGTGGCCGAGCTGCTGCCGGGGGTCGCCTTCACGCCGCCGGAGGGGACGTACCTGGGCTGGCTGGACTTCCGGGCCACCGGCATCGCCGACCCCGCGCCGTACTTCCTGGAGAAGGCGGGCGTAGCCATGACCGACGGCGCCCGCTGCGGCGAGGCCGGGCGCGGGTTCGCCCGCTTCACCTTCGCCCTCCCCCGGCCGATCCTGCGCGAGGCGGTCGAGCGGATGGGCGACGCCCTAGAGGCCTAGGCCGCGGCCGACGATCTCCTTCATGATCTCGTTCGTGCCGCCGTAGATGGACTGGACCCGGCCGTCCAGCCAGTGCTTGGACACCGCGTACTCGCTCATGTAGCCGTAGCCGCCGTGCAGCTGCAGGCAGGCGTCGGCGACCTTGTTCTGCAGGTCGGTGGTCCACCACTTGGCCATGGCGGCGTCCTGGACGGTCAGCTCCCCGCGCAGGTGCTGCCGCACGCACTCGTCCAGGTACGTCCGGGCCACCGCGGTCTGGGTCGACAGCTCGGCCAGCAGGAACCGGTTGTGCTGGAACGACCCGATCGGCCGCCCGAACGCCTGCCGCTGCTTGACGTAGTCCAGCGTCAGCCCGACCACCGTCTCGCAGGCCGCGACCGCGACCACGGCGATCGACAGCCGCTCCTGGGGCAGGTTTTCCATCAGGTGCACGAAGCCGCGGTTGACCTCGCCGACCAGGTTGACCGCCGGCACCCGGACCTCGTCGAAGAACAGCTCGGCGGTGTCCTGGGCCTTGAGCCCGACCTTGTCCAGGTTGCGGCCGCGCTCGAAGCCGGCCATGCCGCGCTCGACCGCGAGCAGGCTGAGCCCGCGGGCCCCCTCGGCGTCCGGGTCGGTCCGGGCCACCACCAGCACCAGATCCGCGTTGATCCCGTTGGTGATGAACGTCTTGGACCCGGACAGCACCCAGTCCTCGCCGTCGCGCACGGCATGGGTGCGGACCCGCTGCAGGTCCGAGCCTGCGCCGGGCTCGCTCATCGCGATGGCGGTGATCAGCTCGCCGGAGCAGAACCCGGGCAGCCAGCGCTGCTTCTGCTCGTCGGTGGTGAGGGTCAGCAGGTAGGGCCCGACGATGTCGTTGTGCAGGCCGAAGCCGAGGCCGGTGGCGCCGACCCGGATGATCTCCTCGTCCAGCACGGTGTTGTAGCGGAAGTCGGCCACGCCACCCCCGCCGAGCTCCTCCGGCACGTCCATACCGAGCAGGCCCTGCTTGCCGGCCTCGACCCAGACGTCCCGCTCGACGATGCCGGCCTTCTCCCAGTCGGCGTGCCGGGGCACGACGTACCGCTCCAGGAAGCCGCGGACCATGTCCCGGAAGTCGTCGTGCTGGGGCTCGAAGAGGGTGCGCTGCATGGGTCCCATTCTCGCCCCTTGTGCGTACGGGCGCGGACCGGTGGAGTGACGCCGTGCGCGGAGGGCTGAGCCGGCTGCGGAGCCGCGTCCCGGGACGGCAGACGCTGGCCCGGGCGGTCCGCGCCGCCGCCGTCGTGCCGGTCGCGTTCGCGGTGGCTCAGGCCCTGGCGCGGAACGCCCAGTTCGCGACCTTCGCCGCGTTCGGTTCGTTCGCGCTGCTGCTCTTCCTGGACCCGCCGCAGCCGACCCGGCCCCGGCTGCTCACGTACGGGGTGGTGACCGGCATCGGGGCGGTGTCGATCACGGTCGCCACGGCCTGCTCGATGACCGTGGGGACGGCGGTGGCCGGGATGGCGGTCGTCGGGTTCGTGGTCCTCATGGCGGCGTCGCTGGGCTCGTACGCGGCCGGGGCGACCACGGCGGTACTGCTCACCTTCGTGCTGCCGGTGTCGATCCCGGTGCCCTGGTCGGAGCTGCCCTGGCGGCTGGCCGGTTGGGGGCTGGCGGTGGCGTTCTCGGTGCCGGCCGGGATGCTGCTGCGCGGGCGGCCGGCACCGAGCCCGCTGCGGACCCGGGCCGCCGAGGCGTGCGAGGCACTGGGCGCCCTCCTGGTGGCCGAGGGGCGTTCGGACCCGATCGACGGGCCGGCGGCCGAGGCCGCGGCCGCGGCCGGGCGGCTGCGGTCGGAGTTCGCCCGCACGCCCTACCGGCCGGGCGGCGCCGGGGACACCGACCGGGCGCTGGCCGTGCTGGCCGATCAGCTCGACTGGCTGGCCGGGACCGCGGCCGAGGTGGCCGCGGCGGACCGGACCGGGCACCCGTGCCGGGGCGAGATCGACACCGTCGTCCAGGTGGCCGGCGTGCTGCTCCACCGGTGCTCGACCGCGCTGCTCACGCCGGCCGACGACGGGCCGCTCCGGACTGGGCTGCGGGCGCTGCGGGCGGCCCGCACGCGGGCCGCGACCGCGACGCTGGAGCGGATCGGGCGCAGCGACGGCGAGTTCCCGGTGACGAGCGCGCGGGACCCGTCGTTCGCGGCCCGGGCGCTGGGCTTCGCCGCGCAGACCGTGGCCGAGCACGTCCTGCAGGTGCGTGGCGGCGGTCAGGTCCCGAACCTGCGCCGGTGGACCGCCGCGGCGGGTGAGCTCACCCGCCAGCAGCTCGACCGGCGGTCCTCGATCCTGCGCTCGGCCGTCCGGGGCGCGGCCGGACTGTCGATCGCGGTCGGGCTGTCGACCGCGCTGGAGGTGCAGCACGCGTTCTGGGTGGTGCTGGGGTCGCTGTCGGTGCTCCGGTCCAGTGCCGTCGGCACCGGGGCGACCGCGGTCCGGGCGGTGCTGGGGACCGCGCTCGGGGTGGCCATAGGCGGAGCCGTGCTGCTCGGCCTCGGCAGCAACCCGGTGGTGCTGTGGGTACTGCTGCCGATCACGATCCTGGTCGCGGCGGTCGCCCCGACGATCTCGTTCGCCGCCGGGCAGGCCGCGTTCACGGTCGTGGTGGTCGTGCTCTTCTCGATCATCGCGCCCGCCGGTCTGGACGTGGGGATCATCCGGATCGAGGACGTGGCGCTCGGCTGCGGGGTGTCGGTACTGGTCGGCGCGCTGTTCTGGCCGCGCGGGGCGGCGGTGGCGCTCGGTGTCGCGCTGGACGACGCGTACGGAGCGGCTTCGGACCGGGTCCGGGCGCTGGTGCACACGCTGACCGGCCGGCCGGCACCGGAGGGCCTGGAACGGGCGCTCGCCGCCCGGCAGCGGCTGGACGACGCGTTCCGGCAGTTCCTGGCCGAGCCCGGGGCCAAGCGGGTCCGGATGGACGACGTCGCCGCGCTGGCCGGCGCGGCGACCCGGCTGCGGCTGGTCGCCGACTCGCTGAACGAGCTGTGCGCCAAGGATGTCCACGGCCCGCTGTCGGCGGACCTGGCCGCGGCCGGAGCGGAGCTGCGGGCGGTCGCCGACGGAGTGGACCTCTGGTACCGCACGGTCGGCGACCTGCTCGCCGGCCGGCGCACGAACGTGCCGCCGGCCGATCCACCGGACTCGCAGCTGCCCGACGACGTGCTCGGTCACCTCCGCGCCGGTCTGCGGGACGGCGACGCGGCGGCGACCCGGCACGCGCTGCTGCTGCTGTGGAGCGCGCAGCACCTGGACAGCCTGCGCCGGGCCGAGCCGGACCTGGTCGAGGCCGCGGCGGCGGTGGCCCGGCTGCGCCGCCGCCCCGGCGCGCGGCCGGCCGGCACGGCATCCGGTCCTGCGGGTCCGGCCGTTCGCTGAGGGCGGCGGGAAATTGTCGTACCGGCGGCGCAGTATGGGTGCCGTGACCGCCGTCGATCTGTTCTCTCCCGCGACCCGGGCCTGGTTCGACGGCGCCTTCGAGACGGCGACGCCGGCCCAGCAGGGCGCCTGGGAGTCGATCGGCCGCGGCGACCACACGCTGGTGGTGGCGCCGACCGGGTCCGGCAAGACGCTGGCCGCGTTCCTGTGGTCGCTCGACCGGCTGGCCGCCACCCCGCCGCCGGAGGACCCCAAGGCCCGCTGCCGGGTCCTCTACATCAGCCCGCTCAAGGCCCTGGCCGTGGACGTGGAGCGCAACCTGCGCTCCCCGCTGGCCGGGATCCGGCAGGCCGCGACCCGGCTCGGGCTGCCGCAGCCGGACGTGCAGGTCGGGCTGCGCTCCGGCGACACCTCCTCCGACGAGCGCCGGCAGCTGGCCCGGCGGCCGCCCGACATCCTCATCACCACGCCCGAGTCGTTGTTCCTCATGCTCACCAGCGCGGCCCGGGAGGCGCTGTCCGGCGTCGAGACGGTGATCATCGACGAGGTGCACGCGGTCTGCTCGACCAAGCGCGGCGCCCACCTGGCCCTGACCCTGGAGCGGCTGGACCACCTGCTCCCGAAGCCGGCCCAGCGCGTCGGCCTGTCCGCGACCGTGCGGCCCGTCGAGGAGGTCGCCCGGTTCCTGGCCGGCGGCCGGGACGTGACCGTGGTGCAGCCGCCGGCGGCCAAGACGGTCGAGCTGAAGGTCGTGGTGCCGGTCGAGGACATGTCCCAGCTGGGCGAGCCGACCGGCGAGGTCGACGGCTCGGCCGCGGGGGCGGAGAAGCGGTCCTCGATCTGGCCGGCGGTGGAGGAGCGGGTGCTCGACCTGGTCGAGCAGCACCGGTCGACGATCGTGTTCGCCAACTCCCGGCGGCTGGCCGAGCGGCTGACGGCCCGGCTCAACGAGCTGGCGTACGAGCGGCTGCACGGGGAGACGGCCCAGGACCTGACGCCGTACGACGCGCTCGGCGGGTCCACGGCCATCGCGGGGGCGCCGGAGCCGGGCCAGTGGGCGGCCGGGCCGCGGCAGCCGGGCGGGATGCCGGCCGCCGTCTCGGCCCAGGCCGGCACGGCCGACGGCGCCCCGGTCGTGGTCGCCCGGGCCCACCACGGCTCGGTGTCCCGGGAGCAGCGGGCCGTCGTCGAGGAGGAACTGAAGTCGGGGCGGCTGCCCGCGGTGGTGGCGACCTCGTCGCTGGAGCTGGGCATCGACATGGGCGCGGTCGACCTCGTCGTGCAGGTCGAGTCGCCGCCGTCGGTGGCGGCCGGGCTGCAGCGGGTCGGCCGGGCCGGCCACCAGGTCGGCGCGGTCAGCCGGGGCGTGCTGTTCCCGAAGTACCGCGGCGACCTGGTCGAGACCACCGTCGTGGCCGAGCGGATGCAGGCCGGGCTGATCGAGTCGATGCGCTATCCGCGCAACCCGCTCGACGTGCTGGCCCAGCAGATCGTGGCCATGGTGGCGCTGGACGCGTGGACCGTCGACGACCTGGCCGCGCTGGTCCGCCGGGCCGCGCCGTTCGGGACGCTGCCGGCCTCGGCGCTGGAGTCGGTGCTGGACATGCTGTCCGGGCGCTACCCGTCCGACGAGTTCGCCGAGCTGCGGCCGCGGCTGGTGTGGGACCGGGTGACCGGCACGCTGACCGGCCGGCCGGGGGCGCAGCGGCTCGCCGTGACCAGCGGCGGCACCATCCCCGACCGCGGCCTGTTCGGCGTGTTCCTGGCCGCGGGCGCGGGCGAGCCCGGCCGCCGGGTCGGCGAGCTGGACGAGGAGATGGTCTACGAGTCGAGGGTCGGCGACGTCTTCCTGCTCGGCTCGACGTCCTGGCGGGTGGAGGCCATCACCCACGACCGGGTGCTGGTCACCCCGGCGCCGGGTCAGCCCGGCAAGATGCCGTTCTGGAAGGGCGACGCGCCGGGCCGGCCGGTGGAGCTCGGCCGGGCGCTGGGCGCGTTCCTGCGCGAGGTGTCCTCGGCCACCCCCGATGCCGCCGGGGCCCGGGCGCGGAAGGCCGGCCTGGACGAGTGGGGCACCGCCAACCTGCTCACCTACCTGGCCGAGCAGAAGGAGGCCACCCGGCACGTACCGGACGACCGGACGCTGCTGGTGGAGCGGTTCCGCGACGAGCTCGGCGACTGGCGGCTGGTGGTGCACTCGCCGTTCGGGGCGCCGGTCAACGCGCCCTGGGCGCTGGCCATCACCGCCCGCCTGCGCGAGCGCTACGGCGTGGACATCCAGTCGATGCACTCCGACGACGGGATCGTGCTGCGGCTGCCGGAGACCGACGGCGAGCCGCCCACGGCCGAGGTCGCGCTGTTCGAGCCGGAGGAGATCGAGCCGCTGGTGACGGCCGAGGTCGGCGGGTCGGCCCTGTTCGCGTCCCGGTTCCGGGAGTGCGCGGCCCGGGCGCTGCTGCTGCCGAAGCGGGACCCGCGCCGGCGCACGCCCCTGTGGCAGCAGCGGCAGCGGGCCGCCCACCTGCTGCAGGTCGCCAGCGGCTACGGGTCCTTCCCGATCGTGCTGGAGACCATGCGGGAGTGCCTGCAGGACGTCTTCGACGTGCCCGGGCTGGTCGGGATCATGACCGACCTGCGCTCCCGTACGGTGCGGCTGGTCGAGGTGGAGACGCGCCAGCCGTCGCCGTTCGCCCGGTCCCTGCTGTTCGGCTACGTCGGCATGTTCCTGTACGAGGGGGACGCGCCGCTGGCCGAGCGCCGGGCCCAGGCCCTGTCGCTGGACACCGCCCTGCTGGCCGAGCTGCTGGGCCAGGCCGAGCTGCGCGAGCTGCTCGACGCCGACGCCGTGGCCGAGGTCGAGCTGCAGGTGCAGCGTCTGTCCGAGGACCGCCGGGCGTACTCGCTGGACTCGACCGCGGACCTGCTGCGGCTGCTCGGCGACCTCACCACGGCCGAGGCCCTCGCCCGCGGGGCGACGCCGGCCTGGCTGGCCGAGCTGGAGGCGGCCCGGCGGGCGATCCGGGTCCGGATCGCCGGCGAGGAGCGCTGGATCGCGATCGAGGACGCCGGCCGGGTCCGGGACGCGCTCGGCGCGCCGCTGCCGACCGGGGTCCCGGAGACGTTCACCGAGCCGGTCCGCGACCCGCTCGGCGACCTGGTAGCGCGCTACGCCCGCACCCACGGGCCGTTCCACGCCCTCGACTGCGCGCAGCGGCTCGGGCTCGGGGTCGCGGTCGTCGGGGTGACGCTGGAGCGGCTGGCCGCGGCCGGCCGGGTGGTGTCGGGCGAGTTCCGGCCGGGCGGGTCGGGCTCGGAGTGGTGCGACGCCGAGGTGCTGCGGACGCTGCGCCGGCGGTCCCTGGCCAAGCTGCGCAAGGAGGTCGAGCCGGTGCCGCCCTCGGCGCTGGCCCGGTTCCTGCCGGCCTGGCAGGGCGTCGGGTCGCGGGCCCGCGGCGCCGACGGGCTGCTGCGGGTGATCGAGCAGCTGGCCGGGGCGGCGGTGCCGGCGTCGGCGCTGGAGACCACGGTGCTGCCGTCCCGGGTCGCCGCCTACTCCCCGGCCCTGCTGGACGAGCTGACCGCGGCCGGCGAGGTGACCTGGACCGGGGCCGGAGCGCTGCCGGGCGGCGACGGGTGGCTGGCGCTGGCACCGGCCGACGTGGCCGACCTGCTCCTGCCGGATCCGGGACCGCTGGAGCTGACCCCGCTGCACACCGCGATCCTGGACGCGCTGGACGGGGACCAGGCGCTGTTCTTCCGGACGCTGTCCGACCGGGCCGGGTCCACCGACGACGCCGCGCTGGTGGCGGCGCTGTGGGAGCTGGTGTGGGCCGGTGAGCTGACCAACGACACGCTGGCGCCGCTGCGGTCCGTCCTCGGCACGCCGTCGCGGTCGGCGTCCGGGCCGGCCCGCCGCCGGGCTCCGTCGCGGACCAGGTACGGGCGGCCGGGGCGGGCGCCGATGCCGTCCCGGACCGGGCCGCCGACCGCGGCCGGCCGGTGGTCGCGGGTGCCGGCGCGGGACACCGACGCGACCCGGCGGTCGCACGCGCAGACCGAGGTGCTGCTGGACCGGCACGGTGTGCTGACCCGCGGCGCGGTGATGGCGGAGCGGGTGCCGGGCGGGTTCTCCGCGGTCTACCCGGTGCTGCGGGCGGCCGAGGAGTCCGGCCGGACCCGCCGCGGCTACTTCGTGGAGTCGCTGGGCGCGGCCCAGTTCGCCTCGCCCGGGGCGGTCGACCGGCTGCGGACGTACGCGGCCGAGCTGGCGCCGCCGGTCGAGCCGGACCCGTTCGGCGACGGGCTGCCGGGGCTGCCCGGGTCCGGACCCGGCTTCGGGTCCGACGGACGGCGGGGACGGGATGCGGCGCCGGCGATCGTGCTGGCGGCGGCCGACCCGGCCCAGCCGTTCGGCGCGGCCCTGCCGTGGCCCGACCGCGGCGCCGCGGAGGCCGAGGCCGGGGACCGTCCGGCCGGCACGGCCCCGGCCGCAGCCGGCCCAGGCCTGAACGGCGGGGGTCCGGCCGGCGCGGGCCTCGGCGACGGCCCGGGCTCGGGCGCCGCGGGTCTTGGCGGCGCG
>DATDKW010000411.1:0-4639 GCA_036519715.1 Mycobacteriales bacterium | reverse complement strand
TGGACCAGGTGCCAGTCGGTCGGGTGTCCGTCCACCGACGAGTACTGGCACATCGGCGAGATCCAGGCCCGGTTGCGGAAGGTGGTGCCGCGCAGCGTCAGCGGCGAGAAGAGACGGCTCACGTCCGGTCGCAAGGCCCGGGACGGTGTCGGGATTCCCGCACAGCAGATGGCGGCCGGGCAGCGTCTGTCACTGTGTGAGCCCCATGGACTTCGACGAGTTCGCCCGGCGGGAGCTGCCGCGGCTGCTCCGGTACGCGGTCATGCTCACCGGCGACCGCGACCTGGCCCAGGACCTCGTCCAGGACGTCCTGGTCAAGGCGCACGGGCAGTGGCGCCGGGTGTCCGCCGCCGACCACCCCGACCGGTACGTCCACACGATGCTGACCAGGGCGTTCCTGTCCTGGCGCCGGCGCTGGGCGGTCCGCGCGATCGGGCTCACCGCGACCGGGACCCACCGGGAACGAGCACGGCAGCCCGCGGGACGTCACGATCGCCGGCCGGCCGGCCCGGGAGTGGAGCGTCACGGAATTCTACACCGGCGCCGTCCTGGTGCCCGGCGACCGGATCGCGACGGTCGACGTCGACGACCACAACTTCGACAACTCGGGCCCGCGACCCGCGGCCGAGGTGGCCGGGATCGGACGACGGGTCCTGGCCGGGCTGCGACTGGACCGCCCGGAGCCGATGGACACGACGTTCCGGCTGACCTACGTGCCGGCCGGGCTCCCCGTGCGCTCGGTCTCGACCTACGGCAACGCCACCCGGTACGAGCTGAACGAGCCGAACAGCCAGGCGCGCGACGGCGGCACCGTCGCCGTCGAACAGGTGCCCGTCGGATGGCCGGCACCTCGGGACAAGACGCCGGGTCGCCCGGTGCAGGGCCGCGCCAGCTGGGTCTACGAGACCGGGAGCGGGCAGCAGCTGGTCGTCAGCGGGCCGCGACCGGGGCTGTCGATCGCCCTGGGCCCGGGCGTCCCGCTGGCCGAGCTCTACCGGATCGCCGACGGGATCCGCTGGAAGGGCTAGTGCCGTAGACCGCGTCCCGGTCGCAGGGCTCGTGCGGCCGCGGCTCAGCCGTCGAGGCGGCCGACCTCGGTGACGTGGACCGCGGCCCGGCCCTGGTCGTCGGACTCGGCCAGGTCGACCTCGGCGGTGATGGCCCAGTCGTGGTCGCCGGCCGGGTCGTCCAGGATCTGCCGGACGCTCCAGCGGCCCGGCTGCTCGTCGATGACCAGCAGCGCCGGCCCGCGGGCGTCGGCCCCGGTGAGCAGCGCGTCGTACTCCGCGAAGTAGTCGGCCATCGCGTCCGCCCACTGCTGCGCGTGCCAGCCGTCGGCGCCGTCCAGCTCGCCCAGCGCGTCCCACTGCCGGCGGGCGGCCAGCTCGACCCGGCGGAACAGGGCGTTGCGGACCAGCACCCGGAACGCCCGCGGGTTGGCGGTGACCACCGGCGGCGCGATCTCGATGCCGTCGGCGGGCACCGGCTCCGAAGGGTTGGCCAGCTGCTCCCACTCGTCCAGCAGGCTGGAGTCGACCTGCCGGACCAGCTCGCCCAGCCAGGCGATCACGTCCTGCAGCTCCTCGGTCTTGGCATCGGCCGGCACCGTCTGCGACAGCGCCTTGTACGCCCCGGCCAGGTAGCGCAGCACGATCCCCTCGGACCGGGCCAGCTGGTAGTGCTGGACGAAGTCGGCGAACGTCATCGCCTGCTCCCACAGGTCCCGCACCACCGCCTTGGGCGCCAGCTCGTGGTCGGCCACCCACGGGTGGCCGCGCCGGTAGGTCTCGTACGCGGCGTGCAGCAGCTCCTCCAGCGGCTTGGGGTAGCTGACCTCCTGCAGCAACTCCATCCGCTCGTCGTACTCGATGCCCTCGGCCTTCATCGCCGCCACGGCCTCACCCCGGGCCCTGTGCTCCTGGGCCGACAGCACCTGCCGGGGCTGGTCCAAAGTGGACTCGATCACCGACACGGCGTCCAGCGCGTAGGTCTCCGACTCCCGGTCCAGCAGTTCCAGCGCGGCCAGCGCGAAGGTCGACAGCGGCTGGTTGAGCGCGAAGTTTTCCTGCAGGTCCACGGTCAGCCGGACCGTACGGCCCTCGGAGTCCGGTGTGGACAGTCGCTCCACCACTCCGGCGGCCAGCAGCGAGCGGTAGATCGCGACGGCCTCGCGGATCAGCCGGCGCTGGGTGGGACGGTCGGAGTCGTTGTCCTCGAGCAGGTGGCGCATGGCGGCGAAGGCGTCGCCCGGCCGGGCGATGACGTTGAGCAGCATCGCGTGCGACACCCGGAACTGGGAGGTCAGCGGCTCCGGCTCGGCCGCCACCAGCCGCTCGTACGTCGGCTCGCCCCAGCCGATCGAGCCCTCCGGCGGCTTCTTGCGCACGACCTTGCGCCGCTTCTTGGGGTCGTCGCCCGCCTTGGCCAGGGCCTTCTCGTTCTCCACGACGTGGTCGGGGGCCTGCACCACGACCGAGCCGGCGGTGTCGAAGCCGGCCCGCCCGGCCCGGCCGGCGATCTGGTGGAACTCCCGGGCCGACAGCAGCCTGGTCCGGGTCCCGTCGTACTTGGACAGGGCGGTGAACAGCACCGTGCGGATCGGCACGTTGACGCCGACGCCGAGGGTGTCGGTGCCGCAGACGACCTTGAGCAGGCCGGCCTGGGCCAGCCGCTCCACCAGCCGCCGGTACTTCGGCAGCATCCCGGCGTGGTGCACGCCGATCCCGTGCCGGACGAACCGCGACAGGTTGCGGCCGAAGGCGGTGGTGAACCGGAAGGCGCCGATCTCGGCCGCGATCGCGTCCTTCTCGGCCCGGGTGGCCACGTTGACGCTCATCAGCGCCGACGCCCGCTCGATCGCCGCGGCCTGGGTGAAGTGCACGACGTAGACCGGCGCCTGCTTGGTGTAAAACAGCTCCTCCAGCGTCTCGTGCAACGGCGTCAGCCGGTACGAGTAGAACAGCGGCACCGGTCGGACGGCGCTGCGCACGGTGGTCGTGTCCCGGCCGGTGCGCCGGGTCAGGTCCCGCTCGAACCGGCTGACGTCGCCCAGCGTCGCCGACATGAGCAGGAACTGGGCCCGCGGCAGCTCGATCAGCGGCACCTGCCAGGCCCAGCCCCGGTCGGGGTCGGCGTAGAAGTGGAACTCGTCCATCACGACCTGGGCCACGTCGGACTCGGGCCCGTCCCGCAGCGCGATGTTGGCCAGCACCTCGGCCGTGCAGCAGATGATCGGCGCGGTCTGGTTGACCGCGGCGTCGCCGGTCATCATCCCGACGTTGGCGGTGCCGAAGACCGCGCACAGGTCGAAGAACTTCTCCGACACCAGGGCCTTGATCGGCGCGGTGTAGAAGGTGCGGCGGCCGTCGGCCAGCGCGGCGAAATGGGCCCCGGCGGCCACGAGCGACTTCCCCGACCCGGTGGGCGTGGACAGGATCACGTTGTTGCCGGAGACGATCTCGATCAGCGCCTCCTCCTGGGCCGGGTAGAGCGTCAGGCCCCGGTCCTTGGCCCACAGCGCGAACGCCTCGTACACGGCGTCGGGGTCGGGCTCACCCGGCATCAGCTCCAGCAGGTCCACTCCCCCATCCTGCCTGTTCACTCAACTGTCCCTATCGCGCTGTCGGTGGGACGAGATAGACACAGGTGTCTTGTCCACGTCGAAGGGGACGTCGATGACTGGAATGCGTGCCCGCTGGGGGGCCCTGACCGGGGCCGCCCTGGCCGCAGCCCTCGTGGCGACCGCGCCACCGGCCGCCGCCGCACCGTCCACGCCCGGAGGCAGCACGCTGGTCGGGCGGGCGGTGCTGCCCGCGGCCACCTTCGCCGGTGGCCCGGCCAGCGCGCAGTACGTCGGGCCCGGGCCGATCAACGGCCAGCAGGTCCCGTTCCGGCACCAGCCGGTGCAGGGCTTCTCCGCGCTGGTGCCGGTCCGCGGCGCCGCCGGCGACTACTGGGCGCTGGCCGACAACGGCTACGGCACCGAGGAGAACAGCGCCGACTTCCAGCTGCGGATCTACCGGATCCACCCCGACCTGGGCAGCGCCCGCCGCACCGGCGGGGTCAAGGTCATCGGCCACGTCGACCTGGCCGACCCGGACCGCCGGGTGACCTGGACGATCGTCAACTTCTTCACCCGGTCCCGGCTGCTGACCGGCGCCGACTTCGACCCCGAGTCGCTGCAGCAGGCGCCGGACGGGTCGTTCTGGATCGGCGAGGAGTTCGGGCCGTTCCTGCTGCACGTGGCCCGGAACGGGAAGCTGCTGGAGGCGCCGATCGCCCAGGCCGGGCTGCGCTCGCCGCAGAACCCGGGCCTGGAGGAGGCGCAGAGCATCCGGGTCATGGCCGCGCTGCGGCGGCACGCCCAGCAGTACGGCGGCGCGACCCCGGTCGTCTCCCCGGACGCCAACATGCTGGCCGACAACGACCCGGCCACGGTCATCCCGAGTCGGGCCGCCCCGCCCGCCGGCAGCGGCGTGCCCGCGGCCGGCAGCGAGATCCTCAACGTGGCCACCCTGCACACGGCCGGCTTCAAGGTCGTGCCCTACACCGTCGACGACCCGGCCCGGATGGACGCGCTGCTCCGGCTGGGCGTCGACGGGCTGATCAGCGACGCCTCCGACCTGCTCTACCAGCGGGT
>DATDKW010000410.1:0-7513 GCA_036519715.1 Mycobacteriales bacterium | reverse complement strand
GGCCGCCCCCCACGCCACTTGTCAGGTGAGGTCGGGCAACTGTGTTCGAGGTCGCGTCGAGGCGATGCCGGCGCTGCCGCTCTCGGGGCCGGGCTGCTGCTGGCGCACCGGCCCAGGCTCCCCCGCCGGCGCCGTCTACGTCGCGTCCAACCAGGTCTGCTCCCGGACCCCTTCGGCCAGCCGGGGCACCGCCTGGCGCAGCGTCGGGGCCTCAGCGCCCGTGTCAGGAACGCCATCTCCGCACCGAGGTCGCGGCTCGTGCCACGCCTCCCAAGGCGCACGTCGCGTCCTGGAACGGCACTGCTCCGCTGGACGCCGCCTCCGGCGAGCAGACCCGGGACCGGCTCGCGTGGGCCGGGAACCGGCGGACCAACCGGGCGCTGCACATCATCGGCGATCGTGCAGCTGCGGCACCCCAACCACCGAGGGTCGGCGCTAGAGGCGGCATGGGCATGGCGGGACAACCTACGCGCGGGCAGAGAGACGATGAGGTTGCGTCTGGTACGTCACCGTGACGAGAAGTACGACATCATCCGGGTCGGAAGTCTCTCGACCATGACCGGCCCACGGCCTTCCAACTCCGTCGTGCCGGTACCGGTCATCAGATCGACGTCTTCACCACGTGGGAGGAGGTGATCCGCGAGGTGGATCGTCTACAAGCGGCCAACAGTGCTACCTGAGGGGCGCAGCGGATCGCCCGCATCGCGGCAGACGCACAGCCTTGTGAGGTTCAGGGCAGGTCGGGGTTTGCGCAACTGGCCAGGACAGCCTCGGCGGCCTGCTGGTTGACGAGGGAGTTGTCGACCAGCCACTGGACCGCGCGCCGCTTCGCCCGGTCGACTGGAGAGTCGTGCCAGGCTGGCAGCAGGTCGGGTTGGTCTGGTGCAGGCGATCCCTGAACCGGCGGAACGCCCCCTTGCCCTCGATCGCCCTGGCGAGGCTGCGCCCGGCGCGCTGATCGGAGACGCCCTGGGCGAAGTCGGCCATGTCTCGGTACCAGACCCAGGACCGCAGCGCTTCGATCGGGATCAGATCTAGCTCATTGAGGTCGACGGGCTTGCGGCCATCGATCCCGCCGTCCTCGGGACAGAACCCCGATCTGTCCGGACTGCGGGTCGATCAGCCAGCAGTGGTCCCACCCAGTCTGGTCCTGCAGCGCGGTTGCGATCTCCTCCAGGTCCACGGCGTCCAGCTCGAGCATGATCGCCCCCGGAACGGCGTCACCGAACGATTACGATAGCCGCAGCTCCGCCGACCCCGCACCGGGCGCCAACCAGCACATGGCCCAACACGTGCTCGATCACCGCCGGCCAATCTCCCCGCGGCAGGCGCGCGATCCCTGGACGCCACCGAGCCACCACTCACTCTGCGGCATGAGCGGTCGCTACTTGTAGTCGAACGAATAGCACCACGCTAGAGCGTCAACGAGCGCCGAGGAGGCCTCCGGATGCCGCGAGCGGAACTGTGCGGAGGCCCGATCTGTCATTGCGCCAAGGTCCGGCTCCGTCAGGTGGGCATCGGAACTGTAGAAGTCGGCTTCAAGTGACCGGAGCGCCAAGAGCAAGTCCAGCCCTCGGGCTTCACCGAACTCTTGGACCAGTGCGGCGTCGTCGCGATGCGGCCACGATCGGGTGCCGCGACCGGTCCACAGCACCACGGCCTTCGTCAGGTCCTCATCCACGGCGTGAGTATCACCGATTGGGCGCACGCCCATCGGCACGAGCGGATGCGTGGCCAGCGCGTGGAGCGCATCGTGGGACTTGGGTCGGGCTGGTCATCTGCGAGGAATGCCTCGCGCCCTCGGCGACGTGGCCGCCGAGGTCGTCCACCTGGTTGCCGGAACGTCGAGCATCCCTGGCCGGACCCTGCGGCGGCGCCGCCCAAGAGCGCCACGGTCGGGACCTGAGCGGCGGCCGCGGTAGGCCGCGGAGAGGACCGGCCCGTCTCGGGGAGGATGAGTCTCCGGTACAGGTCCGTACCAGCCGGCGCCGGCCGGCCGACTGCCCGGAGGCGGGTGCGGGTAGATAGCCGATCATGCGTTTCTCGGATTGGCTGCTCACGCCCGAGGAGCGAGGCAATTCAGCGACGGGGCTGGACCGCAGGCATCCGGTCGGTGAGGCGTGGTCGCAGGGGAACCTGGTGCGTCCCTTGATCCACGGCGCGACCTATTTCGCGGCGCTGACGCGCGCGGTGGAGCGGATGGAGCGGGACGACCTGCTGCTCTTCGTGGACTGGCGCGGCGACCCGGACGAGCTGCTGACGTCGGAGCCAGGCACCGAGGTGTCCCGCGTGCTCCGCCGCGCCGCCGGTCGAGGGGTCGACGTCCGAGGCCTGATCTGGCGGTCCCACCTTGACCGGCTCCAGTTCTCCGAGGCGGAGAACCGGCATCTCGGTGAGGAACTGGAGACGGCCGGTGGACAAGGCCTGCTGGACATGCGGGTGCGGCTGGGCGGATCCCATCACCAGAAGTTCGTCGTGCTGCGGCACCCCGGCCGCCCGGAGCTGGATCTTGCGTTCGTCGGCGGCATAGACCTGTGTCACAGCCGACGCGACGACGCCTCCCATGCCGGTGACCGTCAGCGGCAGCCGATGGCGGCGGTGTACGGGCCGCGGCCGCCGTGGCATGACGTGCAGCTGGCCATCGCCGGGCCGGCCGTCGGTGATGTCGAGACCGTGTTCCGGGAGCGGTGGGAGGATCCTCAGCCGCTCAGCCGCAATCCGGGTCACGTGATCGCCGACAGGCTGCGGCGCGACGACCCGGCGGCGCGCCGGTTGCCGCCGCAGCTGCCCGATCCGGCGCCTGCCGGCCCGCACACCGTTCAGCTGCTGCGCACCTATCCGCGTCGGGCGGGTGGATACCCCTTCGCCCCGGACGGGGAGCGCAGCGTCGCCCGCGGGTACACCAAGGCTCTCCACCGGGCTCGGCGGTTGATCTACCTCGAAGACCAGTACCTGTGGTCGGCAGAGGTCGCCACCACCTTCGCCGACGCCCTGCGGGCCCACCCGGAGCTGCACCTGATCGCTGTCCTGCCGCACTACCCGGACCAGGACGGGCGCATCTCGCTGCCACCCAATCTCGTCGGCCGGGAGCGAGCGCTGTCGGTGATCCGCGCCGCCGGCGGCGACCGCGTTGCCGTGTACGGCGTGGAGAACCACGCCGGAACCCCGGTGTACGTGCACGCCAAGGTCTGCGTGGTCGACGACGTCTGGGCCTCGGTCGGCTCCGACAACTTCAATCGCCGCTCCTGGACCCACGACTCCGAGCTCAGCGCAGCCGTACTGGACGAGACCCTCGACCACCGGCAGCCGCTGTTCCAGGAGGGCCCTGGTGACCCGCCCCGCACCTACGCCCGCAACCTCCGGCTCGCCCTCGCCCGCGAGCACCTGGACCGCGGCGAGGACGACGACGCCCTCCTCGATCCTCGCTCGGCCTTCGAAGCCTTCGCGGCCACCGCCCGCACGCTGCAGGACTGGCACGACCGTGGACGACATGGTCCACGGCCCCCCGGAAGGCTGCGACCGCTCGCCGACCAACCCTTGTCCCCCACCACCCGCCTGTGGGCGACGCCGCTATACCACGTGTTCTACGACCCGGATGGGCGCCCGCTCCGGCTCCGGCGCAGACACGCCTTCTGAACCCTTGACATCCGCCGCTCCGACGTCCTGTCACCGGCACGGACCGCTGACTGGAAGGGGGACGCGACCAAGGAGCGCAAGTACGTCGTCACCGAGACCGAGCAGGGCTCATGCAGGACCTCGAGGGTCAAGCGGACGAGGCGATGGCCCGGTGGACACCAAGGATGCACCGGCAACCACACCGGCACCGGCTCGCAGAGCCTGCCGCCGCAGTCACCAGCGCAGTCTGCTGACGTAGTGCGTGCAAGCTCCCGGGCGGTTAGCCGTCATCCTGGAACGAGCCCGGGCACCAGCGGGTGAGGGTGACGGGGTCGATGCGCCGGCCGGTGAGTTCGTGCAAGCGGCGGGCGAGTGGCCGGCGGCCGAGGTGTGGTTCGGCTTCGCGCTGCACTTCGATCCAATGGCAGACGTCATCGCCGATCTTCAGTTCTACGTAGGCACGTAGAGGCGACCGGGTGTCGTCCATCCCCGAAACGTAGCCGCCGAAGGGTGGTGCATCGTGCACCACCGCCGTAGTCTCCGCTCTAGTGGTGCACTACGCACCACTCGAACCCGGAGGGAGCCGATGAGTCATCAGCTGAGAGAGCTTGCTCGCACAGCCGCAGAACGGGCGGGACCTCGGATCAGCCTGCCACCGATGCCTAGATACCGGTTGATCGCCCGCGCGGGGCGGCAGCGGTGATGAGCCGAGGCGGAGATCTGTTTACGGTGGCAAAGAGCCGTGATCTCCTACCGGCGGCGGTGCCGGTTGCTCTCGGCTCGTGACGGCCTCGGTCAGCGGCTGCGGACGAGTCGTTCGGCGATGGTCGCGAGTTGGGCGGCGGACAGCGGCGCCGTGGGCAGTCCGCGGCTGCACACCGCGACGCCGGTGCTGGCGGTCTCGGCCCAGACCAGGCAGCGGACGTCGGTGAACCGGGGGTACTGCCGGAAGACTGCCGGGTGGGCGCGCACCGTCAGCCGGCCGAGCACCGTCGGTCCTGACACCCGCGGGTCGGTGGCCGCCTGGTCGACCGGACCCTGGTAGATCTCGATGCGGGTGTCCTGGTCTGGTCCGGAGTACCTGGAGATGGTCAGGCCGGGCGCCTGGGTGTCCTTCTCCACGCTGGGCGGGGCGGCGTAGCCGGCGGGCAGCGCCGTGGCGTGCAGGAGGGAATTGATCAGCTGCACCGGAAGCACCCGGTCGTCCTCCACTACCCGTCTGGTTCCCAGCGGGGCGGCGAGGGGCACGGAGAACCGCCCGCCACCACGGCCGCCACCGGAGCAGGTCACGTCCGGGCCGCCGGTCCGGTCGACGTACGTGGTGGCGGCGAGGGTGATCGTCCGGTCGTCCTGGCCGACGACGCGCACGTCGGTCCAGGGATGGCACGGGCTCGGCACGGCCGGATTCTCGCAACAGGCCAGCACGAGCAGCCTGGTCGCGGCGCGGTCGGTGGCGTGGACGGAGTCGATCGGGGTGGCGCCCTGCCGGTGCAGCGTCTTGCCGTTGATCGTCAGCTCGGCCGGCAGCCGGCCGGCGGCCGCGCCGGTCGCCTGCTCGTCCGACCCGCCCACCAGCCGCACCGTCAGCAGCGCGCCACCAGCGATGACGAGCACCGCCGCGGCGCTGAGCGCCACCTGCACCGGGCCCCACCGCCGGCGCCGCGCCACGGCCGGCTCACCCGTACCCGTCGTCATGGAGCAGAGACGTCACCCGACCGCCGGCGGTTCCCACCGACCGCGCCGACCAGGTGACGGCGTCGGTGGGGACCACCCGCTCCTGCGGAGATCCCGCTCTCGCCGCACTCAGCCGGGTGACAACCGGCACCATCGGTAGGTCGCTGACCGAGCCCGCCGGGCAGGAAGCCTCTGCGGCATGATCGCGCGCACGGCGGCATGCGGACAAGGGCAGTGCAGCCTGAAGCCGCTCACGCTGGAGCCGGGCGCCAGCCCTGTCGCTACCGTGACGGCGTGCCACCGCGGATGGAATCCGAGCTGCTGACCGCCCGGTTGCGGCTGCGGTTGCCCTTGCTCGAGGACGTGGATGTCGTGCGGCGCATTCACCAGGATCCGGCTGCCGTGGCGCACAACCCGTCGGACGCACTCGCCGATCGAGACTCCGCCGAGGAATTCCTGCGACGGTGGCGGTCTCGCTGGCAGCAGGACGGGCTCGGCTACTGGATGGTGGCGGGACGTACCGACCCGACAGTGCTGGGCTTCTGTGGGGTGAGGCCGATGCGGCTCGCGGGTGCTCCGGTGCTCAATCTCTTCTACCGTTTCCATCCGGCTGCCTGGGGGCGGGGAATCGGCACCGAAGCCGTGACCGCCGTCGTTGGATGGGTTGTCCGGATCCGGCCGGACCAGCGGCTGGTCGCGCGCATCCGGCCAGGCAACGCCGGCTCGGCCCGGGTGGCCGCGAAGGCGGGTCTGGTCCGGGCGGCCGACCTGGACACCGACGGCGAAGACGGCCCCGACCGAATCTGGATACTGCCGTCCGACCAATGTCACTGACCGAACCACCGGGACGGAGCGCAGCTCGACCAGCGGCATGAGCGGATACTGGTCCGCCGAAGCACGCATCGGGGATCGGGGAAAGCTTGTGACAACCGACAAGAAGATTGCGGTCGAGTTTGACGGCAAAGCTGTTGACGCTCGGGCGCTGGCTAGGGCTATCGCGGCCGCCTTCGAGGCGAGCCGAGTGGGCGAGGGATGTATACGTTGAAGGATTCGCCATGAACCCTTCAGACGCGTGGAAGGTGGGCGACCATCGCATCATGATCGTGAAGCGATAGGCCCCCAGCGCCCCCGCCTCCTGTATCACCCGTCGATCCCACGAGGCGGGGGTAGCTCTACCGCTTTGCCGCAGGCGCGTATACCCCGCCCGGACCGCGGCAGAGTCGGATGTTGCTGGCCACGGTCCATCTAGCGCTGTGGCGAGCTGCGTGCCGCGTTCGACCTTCACTCGGCACTGAGGGCAAGCCTCGTGCGGCGTGATTCGAGGTGATATGCCGGCTGGTATGAGGGAGATCATCCGCGACGCTGGCGCAGTCGACTGACCGGTCCGACCCGCAGCCGTGTCAGTCTCTCCGCTGACGGGACTTGTGGTGATCATGGGTGGTCAGCCGGGGCAGCCCGGCAGCAGCACCTCTTCTGCACTGCTGGGGACTGTCCCTCACGTCCCCGTCCTGCTCGGACTGCTCCCCAACGCGTCGTAGTTAGTCCTCTGTCTTCTGTGGACCGGTCGGCGGCTGCCCGGGGTCGTCTGCGACCAGCTTGTCCATGCTGACCGCGCCCGAGGAGGGCGCGACGAGCTGCACCAGGCGCGGCATCGTGGCCGGCATCTCTGACCGCCCTAGGCGATGCGGAGGCGACCCGCCTCGGCCACGGGGGGAGCCAAGGCGGGTCGCTGCCGTGGGAGCGTACCCATCGGCACCCGCAAATACCCGCGAACGGGCCCGCTCCCCCCGTGCGAGCGGGACCGCCTGGGTCATCCTCTCGGACGAACCTCCTGGACGCATCCCGACAATACGGCCGAGCAGCTACCGAGCTAAACCGAAATATCAGTAGGGCAGCAGCCAGGGTCGGCGGTTGCGGCGACGCTGCGGGCCATGATCGCGCAGACGGCGGGGTCCATCCCCCTGGTCGAGTGCTTGTGCTCCCTGTAGATACCGTTGTCGATGCTGACGGTGGCTGCCGAATTGCGGCCCAGCCCGGGATTGCCGGTGTGGTGCCGCTGCCCGCCGATTGATTTCTTACAAGAGCGACAGCTCCCGACACGCTAATTTCGGGCACCCGAAGCAGAGGAGAGCCCGGTGGGCAAGGTGGTCATGTACAGCTCGGTGTCGGTGGACGGCTTCGTCGCGGACGAGAATGACCAGCCCGGACCGCTGTTCGACTGGTT
>DATDKW010000409.1:0-3010 GCA_036519715.1 Mycobacteriales bacterium | reverse complement strand
AGGATGCTGGGCGGGTGCGTCGACCTCGTGCCGCCCGCGCGCTCGTCGATCGGTCGGCGTTTGCCGGGTTCCGGTTCCCACCGGAGGTGATCACGGTCGCGGTCCGCTGGTACCTCCGGTATGGGCTGTCCTACCGGGATGGTGAGGATGGCGGTCGGCCTCGCCGGCCGGTCTGACCGCTACCGTGATCGACCCTGTTGTGGTGTCTTCTCGACGATCTGTCGGCTGTGTCGGCGAGGTCGTTACCGTGTGCGGCCGAGCCGGGCGTCTGTGACCTCATAGGACCTTGCCAGAACAGTCGTTCAGGCTCTTCACCGTCGTGTCCGCCGACCGGCCCGGCCGTACCTTCGCGTCGGAGAGAAGGGCGGCAGGCTCAGGATGACAAGCGACGAGCGGGCGGTCATCGGCGGTGTGGACACCCACCGGGACACCCATCACGCGGTGGCGCTCGATGAACGAGGACGGCTACTGGGTGATGCATCGTTCGGCACCGACCCGTCCGGGCTGCGGGCGCTGCTGCAGTGGTTACGCGGCTTCGGGGTGCTGACCGCGGTCGGGGTGGAAGGAACCGGCACCTACGGCGCGGAGCTGACCCGGCTGCTGCAGGCCCAGGGTGTGCCGGTGGCCGAGGTGTGCCGGCCGAACCGGCGGTTGCGGCGGCTGCGGGGCAAGTCCGACCCGATCGACGCCGAGGCCGCCGCCCGCGCAGTGCTCTCCGGCGAGGCGGACACCGTCCCGAAGGACCGCACTGGCGTGGTGGAGGCGATCCGGATGCTCCGAGTCACCCGCGACGGCGCAGTCAAGGCCCGCACCGCCGCGGCCAACCAGCTGCGAGACCTGCTGGTCACCGCACCGGCCGGGATCCGGGAGCCGCTGCGGCGGCTGTCCACCGGCCGCCGAGTCCAGGCCTGCGCCCGGCTGCGCCCGGACCCAGACCGGCTGGCCGACCCGGCCCAGGCGGCCAAGACCGCCCTACGGCACGTCGCCGGCCGCATCCTCGCCCTGGACACCGAGATCCGCGCACTGGACACCCAGCTCACCGGCCTGGTCGCCACCGCGGCGCCGCGCACCACCGCCCTGCTCGGAGTCTCCACCGACCACGCCGGGCAACTGCTGGTCACCGCCGGGGACAACCCCGACCGGCTGCGATCCGACGCCGCGTTCGCCCACCTGTGCGCCGCCGCACCCATCCCGGCCAGCTCCGGACGCACCCAACGACACCGGCTCAACCACGCCGGCGACCGACAAGCCAACCGAGCACTCCACCTGATCGCCTTGTCCCGGATGCGCTGGTGTCCGACCACCCGCGCGTACGTCGCCCGCCGCACCGCCGAAGGCCTGTCCAAACGCGACATCATCCGCTGCTTGAAGCGCTACCTCGCCCGCAAGATCTACCGCACCATCCGCGCCGACCTCAACACCCTCCACGCCACTTGACGATCCATAGGACCATCGTCGAGGAGCTGTGGGCCGAGCGCGGCATCTCGGTCGACCACGTCACGGTGTACCGGTGGGTGCAGCGGTTCACCCCGCTGTTCGCCGACGCCGCCCGCCCACTCCGGCACGCCACCGGCGACCGCTGGTTCGTCGATGAGACCTACGTCAGGGTCGCCGGGCGGTGGCGGTACCTCTACCGCGCGGTCGACCAGTACGGGCAGGTCATCGACGTGCTGCTGTCCGAGCAGCGGGACACCGCCGCGGCCCGCCGCTTCTTCATCCGTGCCTTGAGGTACGGGCCGGTGCCGGTCGAGGTCACCACCGACAAGGCTGGCCCATACCTGCGGGTCCTCGACGAACTGGTCCCGACCGCAGCACGCGTCACTGAGCGATACAGCAACAACCGGATCGAAGCGGATCATGGCCGGCTGAAGGCGCGGCTGCGGCCGATGCGCGGACTCAAATGCTTCCGGTCAACGGCACGACTCGCCGCCGGACACGCCTTCGTTCAGAACCTCCGCCGCGGCCACTACGAACTCGCCACCGAAGCCTCGGCACACCTCTGCCTAGCAGAAGCCTTCGCCGAGCTCGCCGCCGCCGTCTGACCCACCCTGTGACCCGCTCGGGCTTGCCTGTTCAGACCAAACGCAACACCGCCCGCCAAGGTGGTGTACGACCGGCCGGGTGATGGGCGTGGCGGGGAGGCGTGAGGGCGGCCACCGCGTGATCTTCTTGGAGGGGTCTGTTGCGTTCAGCGTGCCGGGGGTGGTGAGCACGCCCACCAGCACCTGTGGTGACGTCCGCGCCTGCCGTCCGTTGCAGCCGAGAGGCCGTGCGGACGCTGATCGACGAACCGCGACCCGCTTACACGAATATCGGGCGGTCGATAACCGTCACAGCCGCCGGACGCGCAGCACGCCGGTCAGCATCGGGAGGGTGAACTCGCCGTCGGCGGTTAACGGTTCGCTCGCGAGGAACGCGCGAATCCGGCCGAGCGTGGCCTCGCGGTCCGGTTCCGGCATGACCAGCATCCCCGCGCGCGTCGCGAGAGTCGCAACGAGGGAGTCGGCGGTTCGGCGCTGCCCGTGCGGGAACTCAACCTGCTCCGGCGAACCGAACCGGGCGACTGGGCCAGTGCTCGGAAGGTGCAGGCCTGCCGTGGCTGCGCGCCAACTGCTCAGCGTGTCACGCGGGCCAATGGCCGCGCTCCCGCTGACCCGTTCGAGTCCGGCAACCCAATCGACCCGGTTGTCCATGACGTTCCACAGGCCAGCCAGGACGCCTCCGGGCGCGAGGACCCTGGCTATCTCCGGTCCCGCGACGGTCATATCGAACCAGTGCAAGGCATTGCCGGCGAGCACGGCATCGACGGACGCGTCCGGCAGCGGTATCGCCTCGGCACTACCCGGCAGGACACGGACAGCCGGCAGCGCGCGGCGTAGCCCGCTCAGCATCGCCGAGTCGGGCTCGATTGCGATGATGTCAGCACCCAGCGCAACCAGCGTGGCGGTCAGCTTGCCGGTTCCGGCGCCAAGGTCGAGCACCCGTCGGCCGGGCGCAAACTCGAACGCCC
>DATDKW010000408.1:0-2395 GCA_036519715.1 Mycobacteriales bacterium | reverse complement strand
ACATGGCCCGGTAGGTGGCCAGCACCTGGGCCGAGCTCGCGGCGGTGTCGCGTGTGGACGGTGGGTTGCCGGTCTGCTTGACCCAGAAGTTGTAGTCCATCGACACCACGCCGGACCCGGTCCCGGCCAGGGGCACGTACGCCAGCGGGAACTCCCACAGCCCGTACCGGTCCTTCACCGGCCAGCGGATCCCGTTGGAGGTGCGGCTGGTGTCGTAGGTGAAGCCGCGGGCCTTCAGCGCCGGCCCCAGCTGGTCGGCCTTCCCCTCCAGGCAGGGCGTCCGGCCGCCGCGGACGGAGCCGGCCGGGACCTTCAGATCCGTGCGGGCCGCCCAGAACCGGAAGAACTGGTTCAGCTCGCTGGTCCAGGCCGCGGTCGACCAGTCCTTCGCGGCCGGCTCCGAGCCGGCGCAGAAGTGCCCGTTGTAGTGGGTCCCGATCTCGATCCCGGCCGCGTAGGCGGAGTTCAGATCGGCGACGAGCGTCTTCACCTCAGCCGCAGTGTTCCAACTCCCGAGCGAGCTTGCTCCAGCCGCGTGTCCCGGTCCGGTGTACTCCGTCCGGTGTGCCCGGTCCAGCAGGTAGACCCCGGACAGGAAGCCGGTGAAGCGGGCCCCGGACCGGTCGGCGACCCCGCGCCAGAACTGCCACTTGTCGTGGTCGCCGGCACCGTCGAAGGACACGATCACGAACTGCGGCGGCCGCTGACCCGGCGTCAGGCGTACCGGGTCGAGCGCGGGGACCACCGCCGCCAGTGCGGCCGGCGTGGGCGCGGGCGGCCGGGCCGGTGAGTCCCCGGATCGGCCGGTCGCCAGCACGACGCCCAGCGTGACGACGAGTGCCCCGGCCAGGACAACGTTGTTCCGCATCGCCACCTCCCGGCCCGGTACGGTGCGCAACATAGCGTCGCGATCACGCTGGGTGGTGGCAGCGCGCCGCACGCCGTTCGTCCGATCTCTGCAGCTCGTCCAGGGACGTAGGGTCGTCTCATGACCCAGGTCGTCGACGCCGTACGCGAGTGTGCCCAGCGCGCACACGCCGCCGCCGGCAGCATCGCCGCCGCCGGCCCCGAGGCCATCGACGCGGCGTTGCGCGCGATCGCCGACCGGTTGCTCGCGGCGGCCGAGCCCGTCCTCAAGGCCAACGCGGCCGACGTCGACGCCGCCGACCTGCCGGCGGCCATGGTGGACCGGCTCCGGCTCGACCCCGACCGGCTGGAGGCGATGGCGCACCAGCTGCGGGTGCTGGCCGACGTGCCGCACCCGCAGTGGTCCCGGGTCGTCCGCGAGCTGCCGGACGCCCTGGTGGAGGAGCGGCGCAAGCCGGTCGGCGTGATCGGCGCCAACTTCGAGGCCCGCCCCAACGTGGTCGTCGACATCGCCTCGCAGCTGCTGAAGTCCCGCAATGCCGGGGTGCTGCGGACCGGGTCGGCCGCGATCGGGTCCGCGGCCGCGCTGCTGGACGAGGTGATCGCGCCGGCCCTGTCCGGGGCGGGGCTCGACCCGGCCGCGATCCAGCTGGTCCGGGTGCCGGGCCGGGACACGGCCCGGGCCCTGGTCGCCCAGCCCGGCCTGATCCCGCTGGTGATCCTGCGCGGGTCCGGCGACAGCACCCGCTCGTTGACCGCGGAAGCCGCCCGGCACGGGGTCCGCACGCTGGCCCACGCCGACGGCGGCGGCGTCCTCTACCTGGACCGGGCCGCATCCCAGGAGACGGCGCTGCGGCTGGTCGAGCAGAGCCTGGACCGGCTCGGCGTCTGCAACCGGCTCAACTTGCTGCTGGTCGCCCGGGACCGCTGGGACGACCTGCTCCCGCCCGTACGGTCGCTGCTCGACCGGCTCGGCATCGCCATCTCCGAGGCCCCGTACGAGCACCCGCTCGGGCTGGAGTGGGCGCTGCAGGAGGGCCGGGAGGCGACCGTCACCCTGGCCGCGGTGGACGGGCCGGCCGACGCGGCCCGGCTGGCCGACGCCGAGACCTCCGGCCTGGCCGCCGGCATCGTCACCGAGGACGCCGCCGCGGCGGCGGAGTTCCTCGGGACGTACAGCGGCACGGGCGCGTTCTGGAACGTGACCACCCGGCTGCTGGACGGCTTCAAGCTCTTGGGCGTGCCGGAGACCGGGATCAACGTCGACCACGTCCCCGGTCCGCGCGGTCCGGTCACCTTCCTGGACCTGCACCTGCGCCAGTTCGTCGTGACCCCGCGCTAGTACGCTCACGGGCAGTTGCGCCCCCGTAGCCCAACGGCAGAGGCGGGCCCCTTAAAAGGGTCTCAGTGTGGGTTCGACTCCCACCGGGGGCACCCCCGACTCCGCGCGGAGAACCCGGCGTGGACGGGCCCGGCTCGGTCCGGCAGAGTCCTTGCCGTGGCTGCCGTCAACGGGTTCGAGCTCGGC
>DATDKW010000407.1:0-4487 GCA_036519715.1 Mycobacteriales bacterium | reverse complement strand
GATCGGGGTGTCGAACAGGGCGCCGCGGCTGCCGGTGTTGGTCAGCGTGAAGGTGCCGCCGCCGAGCTCGTCCGGGCTGACCTTGTTGGCCCGGGTCCGCTCGGCCAGGTCCGCGATCTTGCGGGCCATGCCGCCGAGGTTCAGGTCGCCGGCGTCGTGGATGACCGGCACCAGCAGCCCGCGCTCGGTGTCGACCGCGATGCCCAGGTGCTCGGCCTCGTGGTAGGTGACCGTGCCGGCGTCGGTGTCGATCGAGGAGTTGACGTTCGGGTGCTCCTTGAGCGCCTCCACCGTGGCGATCGCGAAGAACGGCAGGAACGACAGCTTGGTGCCCTCGCGCCGCTCGAAGTCGGCCTTGGCCTGCTGCCGCAGCCGCGCGATCTTGGTCACGTCGACCTCGACCACGGTGGTGAGCTGCGCGCTGGTCTGGAGCGACTCAACCATCCGCTTGGCGATGACCGTCCGGAGCCGCGACATCTTCTCGGTCCGCCCGCGCAGCGCGGACGACGCCACCTTGGGCGCCGGCTGGGTCTCGACCGCGGCCGGGCTGGCCGGGCCGGGAGCCGACGACACCGGCGAGGTGACCGGCACGGCCTGGCCGTTGCTGCTGCCGACCGGCTCGGCCTCCGTCTCGGCCTCCGTCTCGGCCGGCGCCGGGCTCGGCTTCGACCGGGCCGCTTCGAGCACGTCCTGCTTGCGGATCCGGCCACCGACACCGGTGCCCTTGATCCCGGCCAGATCGACGTCGTGCTCGGCCGCCAGCTTGCGTACCAGCGGAGTGACGTACGCGCCGTCGCCCTGCTGGCCGTCGCCGCTCTCCGCCGGGGCGGAGGGCTGCGGGGCCGGCTGCGTGGCGGCGGGCTGCTGCGGCGAGCCCTGGGGCGGAGCCGCCTGCGGCGCGGTCTGCTGGGCGGCCGGCTGCTGCGGAGCCTGCTGCGGCGGCGCCTGGGTCGGGGCCTGCTGCGGCGGGGCTTGCTGCGGCGCGGCCTCCTCCTGCGGGGGCGCTTGCTCGGCCGCGGGCTGCTGCGGGGCCTGCTCGGGCGGCGCCTCCGGGGCTGGGGCCTGCTGCGGCTCGGCCTGAGCCGCGGTCTCCTGGGCCGGCTCCGGCTCGGGCTCCGCGGCCGGCTCCGGCTCCGGCTCGGCTGCCGGCGCCTCCTGCGCGGGCGCGCTGCCCGACGCCGTGCCGCCCTCGTCGATCACCGCCAGCTCGACGCCGACCTCGACGGTCTCGTCCTCGCCGACCCGGATCGCGGAGAGCACGCCGGAGGCCGGTGCCGGGATCTCGGTGTCCACCTTGTCGGTGGACACCTCCAGCAACGGCTCGTCGGCCTCGACCTTCTCACCCTCCTTCTTCAGCCAGCGGGTGACGGTGCCCTCGGTGACGCTTTCGCCGAGCCGCGGCATCGTGACGGAGACCGACATTGGTCAACGACTCCTTCAGGTGTGGGTGGTTCAGCCGTGCGCGTGCAGCGGCTTGCCGGCCAGCGCGAGATGGGCCTCGCCCACTGCCTCGGACTGCGTCGGGTGGGCGTGGATGAGCTGCGCGACCTCGCTGGGCAGCGCCTCCCAGTTGTAGATGAGCTGCGCCTCGGCCAGCAGCTCGCCGACCCGGCTGCCGACCATGTGCACGCCGACCACCGGCCCGTCCTTCTCCTGCACCAGCTTCACGGCGCCGGCGGTCTTGAGGATCTGGCTCTTGCCGTTGCCGGCCAGGTCGTAGGTCAGGGTCTTGACCGAGTCGGCGCCGTACTTCTCGACCGCCTGGGCCTCGGTCAGGCCGACCGAGGCGACCTCGGGCTCCGAGTACGTCACCCGGGGCACGCCGGCGTAGTCGATCGGCACGACCGGCAGGCCGGCCAGCCGCTCGGCCACCAGGATCCCCTCGCCGAAACCGACGTGCGCCAGCTGCGGGGTCTGGATGAGGTCGCCCACGGCGGAGATCGTCGGGACGTTGGTCTGGCAGTAGGCGTCGACCTTCACGAAGCCGCGGTCGAGGGCGACCCCGGCCTCCTCGTACCCGAGGTCGGCCGAGACCGGGCCGCGCCCGACCGCGACCAGCAGCAGCTCGGCCTCGAGCTGGTCGCCGGACTCCAGCGTGACCTTGACGCCCTGCTCGGTGTGCTCGACGCCGGAGAAGCGGGCGCCCAGCTTCGCGGTGATGCCGCGGCGGCGGAAGGCGCGCTCCAGCAGCTTGGAGCTGGCCTCGTCCTCCAGCGGCACCAGGTGCGGCAGCGCCTCGACGATGGTCACCTCGGCCCCGAAGGACTTCCAGATGCTGGCGAACTCGACCCCGATCACGCCGCCGCCGAGGATGACCACCGACGTGGGCACCCGGTCGAGCTTGAGCGCGTGGTCGCTGAACAGCACCCGCTCCCCGTCGACCTCCAGGCCCGGCAGCGTGCGCGGCACCGATCCGGTGGCCAGCAGCACGTGCTTGCCCGTGTACGTCGTGTCGCCGACCTGCACCGCGGTGGCGGAGACCAGCCGGCCCTCACCGGACACGAACTGGATGCCGCGCCCCTTGACCAGGCCCTGCAGGCCCTTGTAGAGGCGGCTGACGACCGCTTCCTGATACTTGCGGACGCCGGCCGCGTCGACGCTCTCGAACGTCGCGTTCACGCCGAACTGCTCGCTCTCGCGGGCCGAGTCCGCGACCTCGCCCGCGTGCAGCAGGGCCTTGGTCGGGATGCAGCCGCGGTGCAGACAGGTGCCGCCGAGCTCCGCCTTGTCGATGAGGACGACGCTCATGTCGAGCTCCGCGGCGCGCAGCGCGGCCGCGTATCCACCACTGCCGCCGCCCAGGATCACAAGGTCGACGTCGGTCTGAGCCACCGGGGTTCTCCTAGCTGGTCTCACGGGACCGGAGGCGGTCGCCTCCTGATCTCTGCTGAAACCCATCTTGGCACTTGGGTCATCCCACGAGCGAACCCGGCTCAACCCGCCCCGGCGATGTCCTCCAGCGTGGCCAGGATGGTGCGCAGCGGGACGCCGGTCGCGCCCTTGGGGGTGTATCCCCAGGCCCGCCCGGTGTTGTACGCGGGCGCGGCCACGTCGATGTGCGCCCACTGCACGCCCTCGGCCACGAACTCGCGCAGGAAGATCCCGGCGGCGAGCATGCCGCCGCCGCGCTCGCCGGTCACATTGGCGATGTCGGCGACCTTGGAGTCCAGGTTGGCCCGCAGGTATCCGGGCAGCGGCATGGCCCACATGTCCTCGCCGACGGTCTCGCCGGCCGCGACCACCCGGGCCCGCAGCTCCTCCGAGCCCATCACCCCGGCCGTGCGGTCGCCGAGTGCGATCCGCTGGGCGCCGGTCAGGGTCGAGGTCTCGATCAGGTACGCGGGGGAGTCCTCGCAGGCCCGGACGATCGCGTCGGCCAGGATCAGCCGGCCCTCCGCGTCGGTGTTGAGGACCTCGACCTTCTTGCCGCCGTACATGGTCAGGACGTCGGCCGGCCGGTACGCCGAGCCGCTGGGCAGGTTCTCCGCCATCGGTACGGTCGCGGTCACGTGCAGCGGCAGGTCGAGGGCGGCCACCGCGGTCATCACCGCGACGACCGCGGCCGCGCCGGCCATGTCCGCCTTCATCTGGTCCATCCCGGCGGCCGGCTTGATCGAGATGCCGCCGGAGTCGAACGTGATGCCCTTGCCGATCAGCGCGACCTTCGGGCCTGAGCCGGCGTGGGTCATCCGGACCACCCGGGGCGGGCGGGTCGAGCCGCCGCCGACGCCGAGCACGCCGCCGAAGCCGGCCGCGGCCAGCGCCTGCTCGTCCAGCACCTCGATGTCCAGCCCGGCGGCCAGCCCGGCCTCCTCGGCCCGCCGGGCCAGCTCGGCCGGCGGCAGGTCGTTGGGCGGGGTGTTGACCAGGTCGCGGGCCAGCGCGACGGCGGCCGCGACGATGCCGGCCCGCCGGCCGGCCGCGTCCAGCGCGTCGGCCTCGGGATCGGGCACCAGCAGTGCGACCTCGCTCGGCGGCGTGGTCTTGGCCTGGTCATCGGTGCGGTACGCGCCGAACGAGTACGCCCCCAGCAGCGCGCCCTCGGCCGCCGCCGCGACCAGCTCCAGCACCGCGCCCTCGCCGCCGGCCAGGCCGAGGGCGGAGGCGACCTTGGTCTTGCCGCCCAGCGCCCGGACCGCGGCGCCGGCCGCGCGGGCGACCTGCTGGGCCGACGGCGAGGTGCCGCCGGCCGGGACCGGGCCCAGGCCGGCCGCGACCACCAGCGGCACCGGCGAGCCGGCGCCGGCCGCCAGCTTGACCACGTCGTCCTCGGCCCCGGTGGCGCCGACCGCGGTCAACGCGTCCAGCAGCCGGCCGTCCAGGGCGGCGTCGGCCGCGTCCGCGCCGGCCGCCAGCCGTACGCCGTCGGGCGAGGAGAAGGTGCCGACGACGATCGCGTCGGCGTCCAGGCCGTCAAGTTCCGGCGGGGCGAAGGTCAGCTCGGCCACGGTGCTCCGTTCACAGGTCCAGGTGCGGCGGGACCGACC
>DATDKW010000406.1:0-7797 GCA_036519715.1 Mycobacteriales bacterium | reverse complement strand
TCGGCCTCGATCAGGTCGAGGAACGCGTCCACCTCGTCTTCGTCATAACCGCGCTTCCCTATCGGCGGTTTCTTGAACGCGACGTTGTGCACGTCCGCTGGGGTCAGGGGCATCGGATCACCTCGGGTCGACGGGACACAGGTCAGACTACGGCCTCGGGGCAGACGCTACCGGTTCGGGTTGGCCGCGTTGACAACGTTCATCAGCACGTACACCACGAACAGCAGGACCATGAAGCCCAGGTCGATGCTGAAGTTTCCCAGACGCAGCGGCGGGATGATGCGCCGGAGCGCCTTCAGGGGCGGATCGGTGACCGAGTAGACGACCTCCAGCCCAACCGCCGCTACGCCGGATGGCCGCCAGGACCGGGCGAACATCATCACATAGTCGAACACGAGCCTGGCGATGAGCAGGATGAAAAAGACGAGGAGGACGAAGGACGCCACCTCCAGGACTACGGCCACCGATCTCCTGTGTCAGCTCTGGTTGAAGAACCCGCCCTCGGCGATGCGGGCCTTGTCTTCGGCGGTGACGTGGACGTTCTGCGGGGAAAGCAGGAAGACCTTGTTCGTCACCCGCTCGATGCTACCGCGCAGGCCGAAGGAGAGTCCCGCGGCGAAGTCGACGAGGCGCTTGGCGTCCGCGTCGTCCATCTCCGTCAGGTTCATGATCACCGGGACGCTCTCCCGGAAGTGTTCCCCGATCGTCCGGGCCTCGTTGTACGTCCGGGGGTGCAGCGTGGTGATCCGGTAGCTGGCCGGCTCCTCCGGCAGCTCCCGGTAGGCCGGCTCCCGGTACGTCTCGTGCGCGACGGCAGCCCGCGGCTCGGGTTCTTCCCAGCCGCGGCCCGCGGCGACCCGGCGAACAGGCACGACCTCAGCCTCCGCGTACTCGTCGTAGTCCTCGTAGTCGGCCACCTCTCGGCGGTCGTCTTCCTCCACGAGGCCGAGGTAGACCCCCATCTTGCGCATGGCACCCGCCACCGGGACCCTCCTCCTCGCCGGAATCTCCCGCGCAGGGGACGAATCAGACCCCTCGCGCGGGCCGACACTACCGCCGAAGGGGCGGACGACCGCCGAGCAACGCCGTACCGATCCGAAGGTGTGTCGCGCCGTTTTGCACCGCGGCCTCCAGGTCGGCGCTCATCCCGGCCGAGATCACCGTCGCCTCCGGGTACGCCGACCGCAGCCGCTCGGCGACCTGGCGCAATGTGGCGAAGGCGGCGCCGGGATCGGCGTCCATCGGCGCGACGGCCATCACACCGGCCGGGCGGAGCAGGCCGGTGGCGGCGGCCTCGGCGGCCAGCGCCTCCACGCCGTCGATGGGGGCGCCACCGCGGTCGGGGTCGCCGTCCAGGCTGACCTGGATCAGCACGTCGAGCGGGTCTCGGCCGTGCCTGCGCACCCCGTTGGCCAGCGGCGTGATCAGCTCGGCCCGGTCGAAGGAGTGCAGCACGGCCGCGTACGCCGCGACCGAGCCGGCCTTGTTGCGCTGCAGGCGGCCGACGAAGTGCCAGCGCGCCTCCGGCAACTCGCGCGCCTTGACCTTGGCCTCCTGGTCGCGGGCCTCCCCCAGATCGGCCACGCCCAGCTCGACCAGCCGGCGGGCGTCCGCGACCGGGAACGTCTTGGTCACCGCGACCAGCGTCAGCTCGGCCGGGTCGCGCCCGGCGGCCCGGGCGGCCGCGCCGATCCGCTCCCGCACTTCGGCCAGGTTGGCCGCGATCTCCTCGCCGCGCGGATCACTCACCCCCTGATCCTGCCAGCCCCGGATTCACAGGCCGTCGACGCCCGCGCGTCCGGGGCGCCGGGCCGAAGGGGCCGGGGCCGGCACCCACCCAGGACCGCCGGCCACCGAGGACCGCCGGCCACCCAGGACCGCCGACCGCCCAGGCCGCCGGAGCCCACCAGGACGTTCGCCCAGGACCGGCGGCCGCCCAAGACCGGCGGCCGCCCAGGCCGCCGGACACCCAGGACCAGCGGCCGCCTGGGACCGGCGCCCACCAGGACGTTCGTCCAGGACCGGCGGCCGCCCAGGACCGCGGGGCCGCCCCGGGCCGGCAGCGAGGATCTGGAGCCCCGGGGAACCTAGGCTTCGATCCAGGCCACGGCGGCCTGGCGGCCGGTGGTGCCGTCGCGGCGGTGGCTGAACAGCTCCGGGTCCTCGGCGGTGCAGCGGGGGTCGGTGACGACCGAGGCCACGCCGAGCCCGGCCAGCTGGCGGGTCAGGCCGGCCCGCAGGTCGAGCCCGGGCGTGCCCCGGCGAGTGCGGACGGCACTGCCGGGCAGCCGGGACTCGACCGCGGCCTGCATGTCCGCCGGCACCTCGTAGCAGGCGCCGCAGACCGCCGGGCCGAGCAGCGCGTCGCTGCGGGCCGGATCGCCGCCGAGCTCCCGGAACCTCTCGACCGCGCGCGGGATCACGCCGGCGGCCGCGCCGACCCGCCCGGCGTGCACGGCCGCGACCACCCCGGCGAGCGGGTCGGCCAGCAGGACCGGCACGCAATCGGCGACCAGGACCGCGACCGCGACCCCGGGCGTGGCCGTGACCAGCCCGTCGGTCGCCTCCACCGGCTCGGCCCGCGGGCCGTCCACGGCGGCGACCGTGGCGCCGTGGATCTGCTCCATCCACACGACGTGGTCGGGCGCCAGCCCGGCCGCGCCGGCCAGCCGCTTCCGGTTGGCCGTCACCGCCGCCGGGTCGTCCCCGACGTGCAGCGCGAGGTTGAACGACTCGTACGGAGCCGCGCTGACCCCGCCCGACCGAGACGTGAGGATCCGCCGGACCTTGGGCACCCGCGGAGGCTATCCCCGCGGGCCCGGGACGGATCAGCCCTTGAGAAAGTCGGGGACGTCGAGCTCCTCGTCGAGCTCGACGGTGCGGCGGACGTGTCCGCCGGCCACGCTGGAGCCGGCGCTGCCGCCGCGGCTCGCGCTGGTCGCGGGCGGCCCGTAGCGCGAGGTCACCATCGGCGTGCTGGCCGGCGACGGCGGCGGCACCGCCGGAGCCGGCGGCATCTCCTTGCGCGGCGCCTCGATCGGCTTGTGCTTGGGCGACCCGCCGTCGAACCCGGCCGCGATCACCGTCACCCGGACCTCGTCGCCGAGCGCGTCGTCGATGATCGCGCCGAAGATGATGTTGGCCTCGGGGTGGGCCGAGTCGGCCACCATCGACGCGGCCTCGTTGATCTCGAAGATGCCGAGGTCGGAGCCGCCGGAGATGGACAGCAGCACGCCGTGCGCGCCCTCCATGGACGCCTCCAGCAGCGGCGAGGCGATGGCCAGCTCCGCCGCCGAGATGGCCCGGTTGTCGCCGCGCGCGCTGCCGATGCCCATCAGGGCCGAGCCGGCCCCGCTCATCACCGACTTCACGTCGGCGAAGTCGAGGTTGATCAGGCCGGGCGTGGTGATGAGGTCGGTGATCCCCTGCACGCCGGACAGCAGCACCTGGTCGGCGCTCTTGAACGCGTCCATCACGCTGACGCCGCGATCGCTGATCTGCAGCAGCCGGTCGTTGGGGATCACGATCAGCGTGTCGCACTCGCTGCGCAGTTGCTCGATACCGAGCTCGGCCTGCCCGGCCCGCTTCCGCCCCTCGAACGAGAACGGCCGGGTCACCACGCCGATGGTGAGCGCGCCGAGCTTGCGGGCGATGCTGGCGACAACGGGCGCGCCGCCGGTGCCGGTGCCGCCGCCCTCACCCGCGGTGACGAAGACCATGTCGGCCCCCTTGAGGACCTCCTCGATCTCCTCGCGGTGGTCCTCGGCCGCCTTCTTGCCGACGTCGGGCATGGCGCCGGCGCCGAGCCCGCGGGTGAGCTCCCGGCCGACGTCCAGCTTGACGTCGGCGTCGCTCATCAGCAGGGCCTGCGCGTCGGTGTTGATGGCGATGAACTCGACGCCCTTGAGGCCGACCTCGATCATCCGGTTGACGGCGTTGACCCCGCCGCCGCCGATGCCGACGACCTTGATGACCGCCAGGTAGTTGTGCGGTGGTGTCATCGGCAGTGCCTTCCCTCGTGTGGTCGTGGGCTGCCCGTCGTCAGGTCTCACCCTCAGGTCGACGGTTAATGTTATGTCAACCTCTCCGCTGACCGGGACAGTAAGCAGCGACCCGGAGAGGGTCCACTACCTGCGCGGCGTGTCGGAGCAATCCGTGAGTTGTCACGTACGGCAACTGATCGAGATCACCTGGTCACAGAAGGGGGACATCGAAATGCGCTCCGGTGTATGGGATCGCCGCGTACGAGGCGTCGGAGAAGGACGGCTCCCCCGTCGGCGTGGACACCAAGCGGGTCACGGTCACCGGACCGTGACCACCGACGGCGTGCTCACGTCGTAGTACGTCCCCGGGCGGGACAGCAGCGCGGCCAGCACCGAGGCCTTGGCCGTGGAGTCCGCGGCGCCGCCCCAGCGGACCGTGCGCTTGCCGGACAGGTAGAGGGTGACCTGTTCCGGGGTCGGCGCCCGGACCTCGCTCACGTGGGCCAGCAGGGCCGGCGACAGCGCGGTGACCGCGGCCAGCGCGGCCCGGGCCTCCTCGCTGTCCGGGCCGACCGCGGGGATGCGCAGGACCGGCAGCTTCGGGTGGTTCCGGAGCCGCTGGAAGACGACCCCCTCCGGATCCACCAGCCACAGCGCCTCGCCCCGGTCGACCAGGGCGACGCCGCGCCGCTCGGTGACGGTGATGCGCAGCGTGCCGGGCCAGGACCGGGTGACCGCGACCCGCTCCACCCCGGCCAGGCCGCGGACGTTGGCGGCCACGGCGCCGGTGTCGACCCGGGCCAGCGGGCGGCCGTCCGGCACCCCGGCGGCGGCCCGGACCTGGTCGGCCGAGAGCGCCCTGACGCCGGTGACGGTGACCTGGCGGACGCCGAGCACACCGGTGAAGCCGACCACCCAGACCGCGACGACCAGCAGGGTCAGCACGGCCAGGACCGCGCCGGCCACCCGGCCCCGCCGGGACGAGGGACGCTGCGGCGCCGGCGCCGGCCGCGCCGCGACCCGCGTCGGCGGGCTCACTGTGCTCCGCAGCGCGCCGCAGGACCCGGCGCGGTCGGACCAGGCGCCGCAGGACGCGACGCGACCGGACCGGGTGCGGCCGGAGCGGGTGCGGACGCACCCGGCGCGACCCGACCGGGCGCCGACCGACCGGGTGCGGCCGGAGCGGGTCCGGGGAGCCGGGTCATGCGGGGGTGCCGGGGTCGGTGAGGGCCGCGAGGATCTCGGGGGCGAGGGCGGTGACGTCGCCGGCGCCCATGGTGATGACGAGGTCGCCCGGACGGGCCCGGGCCGCCAGCTCCGGCGCGACCCGGGACCGGTCGGGCGCGAACACGACCCGCCCGGCCGGCAGCGGGACCGCGTCGGCGACCAGCGCCCCGGTCACCCCGGGCACCGGGTCCTCGCGGGCCGCGTACACGTCCAGGACGACGACCTCGTCGGCCAGCCCGAGCGCGGTCCCGAAGTCGGCCGCGAACGCGACCGTGCGGCTGAACAGGTGGGGCTGGAAGGCCACCAGCACCCGCCCGGCGCCGGCCACCGTCCGGGCCGCCCGCAGCTGCGCCGCGACCTCGGTCGGGTGGTGCGCGTAGTCGTCGTACACGGTGACGCCGACGGCGGTGCCGCGCAGCTCGAACCGGCGCCGCACCCCCGCATACCGGCCCAGGCCCTCGACCAGGCCGGCCGCCGGCAGACCCAGCTCCAGGCCGGTGAGCAGGGCGGCGGCCGAGTTCAGGGCCATGTGCCGACCCGGGACCGGCACCCGCACCGGCTCGGAGTCCAGCGGCTTGCCGTCCAGCACCGGCCGCCAGGTCGTGCCGGTGGCGTCCTCGGCCAGGTCCTCCAGCCGCAGGTCGCCGTCGGTCAGCCCGTACGACCGGACCCGCAGGCCGGCGTCCGCGGCGGCCGCGGCGGTGCGGCGGGCCCCGGGGTCGTCGGCGCAGGAGACCAGGAACCCGTCCGGGTCGATCCGCCGGGCGAACTGCTCGAACACGATCGCGACCTGCTCGGCCGTGCCGTGCTGGTCCAGGTGGTCCGCCTCCACGTTGGTGACCACGGCCGCGTACGGCGAGAGCAGCAGGAACGATCCGTCGCTCTCGTCGGCCTCGGCGATGAACAGGTCGCCGGTGCCGTCGGCGGCGTTGACGCCCGAGCCGGCCAGATCGCCGCCGATCGCGTACGCCGGGTCGGCGTCGCAGGCCTGGGCCGCGGTCACCAGCATCGACGTGGTCGAGGTCTTGCCGTGGGTGCCGGCGATGGCGATGCCGCGCCGGCCCGCCATGACCGCGGCCAGCGCCGCGGCCCGGCGCAGCACCCGCAGGCCGCGCCGGTGCGCCTCCACCACCTCGGGGTTGGCGTCCCGGATCGCGGTCGAGACCACGACCGTGTCGGCGCCCTCGACGTTGGCCCCGTCGTGTCCGATGTGGACGGTCGCGCCGGCGGCGCGGAGCGCGGCCGAGGTGGCCGACTCGCGGGCGTCGCTGCCGGACACCGGCACGCCCCGGGCCAGCAGGATCCGGGCGATGCCGCTCATCCCGGCCCCGCCGATGCCGACGAAGTGCACCCGGCCCAGCTCGGCCCCCGCGGTCGGGTTCATCGACCGGCTCCGCCCGCGGACCCGGGGTCGCCCGGCCCGCTCCGGGAGGCGACCACGTCGAGGACGGTCTGGGCCAGCGCCAGGTCGGCGTCGCGGTGCCCCAGCCCGGCCGCCGCCTTGGCCATCGCCTCCAGCCGGTCGGCGTCGGTGAGCAGCGGCGGCAGCGTCCGCGCGGCCCACTCCGGCGTGCACTCCGCGTCCGCGACCAGGATCCCGCCGCCGGCCGCGACCACCGGCTCGGCCAGCAGCCGCTGCTCGCCGTTGCCGTGCGGCAGCGGCACGTACGCACCGGGCAGGCCGACGGCGGTCAGCTCGGCGCAGGTGTTGGCCCCGGACCGGCACAGCACCAGGTCGGCGGCGGCGTAGGCCAGCTCCATCCGGTCCACGTACGGCACCAGCACGTACGGCGGGTCGTCCGCGGCCACGGTCGGCGCCGGCACCTGATTGCGCGGCCCGGCAGCGTGCAGCACCTGGACGCCGGCTGCGGCGAACGCGCCCGCGGCCCCGATCGCCGCCGTGTTGAGCGTGCGGGCGCCCTGGGAGCCGCCGGTGACCAGCAGGGTGGGCAGGTCCGGCCGCAGCCCGAACGCGGTCAGCCCCTCGGCCCGGCGGGCGGCCCGGTCCAGGGTGGCGATCTCGTGCCGCATCGGCAGGCCCAGCGTGACGGCGCCGGCCGGCAGCCCGGCCACGCCGTCGGTGGCGGTGACGACCCGGGCCGCGTACCGGGCCCCGAGCCGGTTGGCCAGGCCGGCTCGCGGGTTGGCCTCGTGCACCACGATCGGGATCCCGCGCCGGCGGGCGGCCAGGTAGGCCGGGGCGGACACGTAGCCGCCGAAGCCCACGACCACGTCGGCGCCGACCTTCTCCAGCACCGCGGCGGCGGCCTTGACCGCGCCGCGCAGGGTGATCGGCAGCCTGAGCCACTCGACGCTGGGCTTGCGCGGCACCCGCACCCGGGGCACCAGCTCCAGCGGGTAGCCCCGGGCCGGCACCAGGCTGGCCTCCAGGCCGCGGGCGGTGCCGAGCGCGGTGACCCGGGTGCCGGGGGCGAGCCGGCGCAGGGCGTCGGCGGTGGCCAGCAGCGGCGAGACGTGCCCGGCCGAGCCACCCCCGGCGAGCACGACGGAGACGTCCTGGGTCATCGGCGGCGGGCCTCCGGGCGCGGGCTGGTCGGGCGGGACGGTCGGGCCGATCCTGCCGTCC
>DATDKW010000405.1:0-22033 GCA_036519715.1 Mycobacteriales bacterium | reverse complement strand
GCTGGCCGGCCCGGCCACCAGCGCCCGGACCACCGGCGAGAACCGGGGCCGGTAGCCGTCGAGACCCAGCCCGGCCAACGCGCTGGCGACATCCGTGTCCATCCGCTCGAACAGCGTGCGCAGCTCGGTCCCGAGCGCGCGGGCCGGCACGAAGTCAGGCACGAGGCGAAAGTCTAACAGCGCTGTCGTAACTCAAATCGACCTTGACGGTTCGAACACGCGTTCGAGTAGCCTGTGCTGCGTCGAACGCACGCGACAGCGCCGTCGGGGGCCGTTCGCGAGCGCCGTCGAAGCATTGCCGAGCAGCCGTCGCGAGGGCGGCCGGAGCACCGAGAGGAGGCCGAGATGGGCTGGGACAACCCGCCGATCCCGTGGGCGGAGCTGGAGCGCAAGCTCTCCGGCCGCCGCCCGGACGGGGACCACCCCGGCGACGGCGGGGACAGCCCGGCCTGGTCCCGCCGCCGCGCCGACTACGTCGCCCCCGAGGTGACCCCGGAGGTCGCTCCCCCGGCCGCGGAGCCGCCCGCGGACCGGGTCCCGTTCGCCGAGCTGCACTGTCATTCCAACTTCAGCTTCCTCGACGGCGCCAGCCACCCCGAGGAGCTGGTCGAGGAGGCGGCCCGGCTGGGCCTGGACGCCATCGCCCTCACCGACCACGACGGGATGTACGGCGTGGTCCGCTTCGCCGAGGCCGCCCGCGTGCACGGGGTGAGGACGATGTACGGCGCCGAGCTGTCGCTGGGCCTGTCCGAGCCGCAGGGCGGCCACGCCGACCCCCAGGGGCAGCACCTGCTCGTGCTGGCCCGCGACACCGAGGGCTACGGCCGGCTGTGCCGGCTGATCAGCGCCGCCCAGCTGACCGGCGGCACCAAGGGCCGCCCGGTCTACGACGCCGACGAGCTGGCCGGCGCCCACGACGGCCACTGGCTGGTGCTCACCGGCTGCCGCAAGGGCGCCGTCCCGGCCGCGCTGGCCGCCGGCGGCGCGGCCGGCCGGGACGCGGCCGCCGGCGCGCTCGACGAGCTGGTCGGGCGTTACGGGCGGGACAACGTGGCGGTCGAGCTGTGGCACCACGGCGACCCGCTCGACGACGCCCGCAACGACGCGCTGGCCGAGCTGGCCGCCGCCCGCGGGCTGGTCACCGTGGCCACCGGCAACGCCCACTACGCCTCGCCCCGCCGGCGCCGGCTGGCCACCGCGCTGGCCGCGGTCCGGGCCCGGCGCAGCCTGGACGAGATGGACGGCTGGCTGCCCGCCGCCGGCACCGCCCACCTGCGCTCCGGCGCGGAGATGGCGCAGCGCTTCCGGCGCTTCCCGGGCGCGGTCGAGCGGGCCGCCGAGCTCGGCCTGGCCTGTGCGTTCGACCTGCAGCTGGTGGCGCCGCAGCTGCCGGACTGGGACACCCCCGACGGCTACGACGAGATGACCTGGCTGCGCGAGCTGACCCTGTCCCGGGCGGCCCAGCGCTACGGGCCGCCGGGGGCCGAGCGGGTGGCGGGGGCGTACAAGCAGCTGGCGCACGAGCTGGACATGATCGCCCAGCTCGACTTCCCGGGCTACTTCCTCATCGTCAGCGAGATCGTCGACTTCTGCCGGGAGAGCGACATCCTCTGCCAGGGCCGCGGCTCGGCCGCCAACTCGGCCGTCTGCTACGCGCTCGGCATCACCGCCGTCGACCCGGTGACGTACGGGCTGCTGTTCGAGCGCTTCCTGGCCCCGGACCGGGACGGCCCGCCCGACATCGACCTGGACATCGAGTCCGGCCGCCGGGAGGAGGTCATCCAGCACGTCTACGAGCGCTACGGGCGGGATCGCGCCGCCCAGGTCGCCAACGTCATCACCTACCGGCCCCGGATGGCGGTGCGGGACATGGCCCGGGCGCTGGGCTACGCGCCCGGCCAGCAGGACGCCTGGTCGAAGCAGATCGAGCGGTGGGGCCCGATGACCGACACCGTCGACCACGACATCCCGGACGAGGTCGTGGAGCTGGCCACCGAACTGATGCACTTCCCGCGGCACCTGGGCATCCACTCCGGCGGCATGGTGATCTGCGACCGGCCGGTGGCCGAGGTCTGCCCGGTGGAGTGGGCCTCGTTCACCGACCGCTCGGTGCTGCAGTGGGACAAGGACGACTGCGCCGCGGCCGGGCTGGTGAAGTTCGACCTGCTCGGGCTGGGCATGCTGGCGGTGCTGCACACCACGATGGACCTGATCCGGCAGCACCACGGCCGGGACGTGGACCTGGCCCTGCTCCCGGTCGACGACCAGGGCGTCTACGACATGCTCTGCGAGGCCGACTCGATCGGCGTCTTCCAGGTCGAGAGCCGGGCCCAGATGGCCACCCTCCCCCGGCTGCGCCCGCGCAAGTTCTACGACCTGGTGGTCGAGGTGGCGCTGATCCGGCCCGGGCCGATCCAGGGCGGCTCGGTGCATCCGTACATCCGCCGCCGCCAGGGCCTGGAGCCGGTGACGTACACGCACGCGCTGCTGGAGCCGGCCCTGCAGCGCACGCTGGGCGTGCCGCTGTTCCAGGAGCAGCTCATGCAGATGGCGATGGATGCGGCCGGCTGCACGCCCGCGTTCGCCGACCTGCTGCGCCGGGCGATGGGCTCCAAACGGTCGCACGAGAAGATGGCCGAGCTGCGCGACGACCTCTACGCGGGGATGGCCCGCAACGGGATCGTCGGCGCGGGCGCGGACGAGATCTACGAGAAGCTCGCCGCGTTCGCCAACTTCGGCTTCGCCGAGAGCCACTCGATCAGCTTCGCCTACCTGGTCTACGCGTCGGCGTTCTTCAAGCGCTACTACCCGGCCGCGTTCTGCGCGGCGCTGCTGGACGCGCAGCCGATGGGGTTCTACTCGCCGCAGACGCTGGTCGCCGACGCCCGGCGGCACGGCGTGGTGGTGCGCGGGCCCGACCTCAACGCCTCCGCCGCCGGGCCGGTCCTGGAGCTGGAGGACCCGGACGGCCCGCTGCCGGTCTCCTCGGTCGCGGCCGACTGGAGCGACCTGGTGACGGCAACCGGCTTCGCGGTCCGGCTGGGGCTGGCCTCGATCCGGGCCATCGGGCCGGACGTGGCCGAGCGGATCGCGGCCGCCCGGCCCTACCGGGACATGGCCGACCTGGTCCGCCGGGTCGACCTGACCGCGGCCCAGCTGGAGGCGCTGGCGACGGCGGGGGCGTTCGGCTGCTTCGGGCTGTCCCGCCGGCAGGCGCTGTGGTCGGCCGGCGCGGTGGCCCAGGACCGGCCCGACCGGCTGGCCGGGCTCGCCGTCGGCGTCGACGCGCCCCCGCTGCCGCTGTTGACCGAGGTGGAGCAGGCGATGGCGGACGTGTGGGCGACCGGGGTGTCCCCGGACAGCTACCCGACCCAGTTCGTCCGCGACCGGCTGGCCGCGGCGGGCGTGCTGACGGCCCGGGGCCTGTCCACTGTGGACGACGGGTCGCGGGTGCTGGTGGGCGGGGTGGTGACCCACCGGCAGCGGCCGGCGACGGCGAGCGGGATCACCTTCCTCAACCTCGAGGACGAGACCGGGCTGGTCAACGTGATCTGCTCCAAGACGGTGTGGGCGCGTCACCGGCGGGTGGCGCGCGACTCGGCCGCACTGGTGATCCGGGGCATGCTGGAGCGGGTCGACGGAGTCACCAACGTGGTCGCCGAGCGCATCGACAAGCTGGAGCTCTCGGTCCGCTCGACCTCCCGGGACTTCCGGTGAGCGAGCGGCGCCGGGGGCCGGCGCTGTTCCTGCGCGGCCACGCCAGCGCGCCCCGGCCGGCCGCCCCGCCCCTGCCTCCGGTTCCGCCGGGGCCGCCGCCGCCCCGGTGCGAGGCATCCGGGAGCTCGTCGTGACCGCGGTCCCGCTGCGCTGGAGGCTGGCCGACGAGCCGGTGCCGGACGCGCCCGGGCAGGGGTCGCTGTTCTCCTCCGACGACCTCATGACGATCGAGCGCGGCACCGGGCGGATGTCCGGGATGGAGTTCCTGCACGTGCACGCCCGGCGGATCATCAACGAGGTCCCGGCCGCGTCCCGGATGCCGTTCCGGTTCACCATCAACGCCTACCGCGGCTGCTCCCACGCCTGTACGTACTGCTTCGCCCGGCCCACCCACGACTACCTCGGGCTCAACATCGGCGAGGACTTCGAGCGCCGCATCGTGGTCAAGGTCAACGCGGTCGAGCGGCTCAAGGCCGAGCTGCGCAGTCCGAAGTGGACCGGCGAGCCGATCGCGATGGGCACCAACACCGACCCCTACCAGCGCTGCGAGGGGAAATACCGGCTGACCCGCGGGATCGTCGAGGTGCTGTCCGAGGCCCGCAACCCGTTCTCGGTGCTGACCAAGTCGGCGCTGGTGCTGCGCGACCTCGACCTGCTGGCCGCGGCGGCCCGGCGGACCGACGTGTCGGTGTCGCTGTCGATCGGCACGCTGGACGAGGCCGTGTGGCGGGCGACCGAGCCGGGCGCGCCCCACCCGCGCCGCCGGGTCGACGCGGTGCGCCGGCTGTCCGAGGCCGGCATCCGCACCGGGGTGCTGGTGGCGCCGGTGCTGCCGGGGATGTCGGACTCGCAGGCGCAGCTGGAGGAGGTGGTGACCGCGTGCGTGGAGGCCGGCGCGCGGTCGGTCACCGCGCTGATGCTGCACCTGCGGCCCGGGGTCCGGGAACATTTCCTGGGCTGGCTGCGGCCGCGCGAGCCCGGGCTGGCCGAGGACTACGAGCGGCGCTACCAGCGGGCCTACCTGCCCGACGCCGAGCAGAAAGCGCTGGCCACCCGCGTCCGCGCCATCGCCGAGCGGGCCGGCGCCCGCTACGCCACCCCGGCCGAAGCCCGCGTCCCCTCCGGACAACCCCCGGCGCCGTAGCCGGAGCGGGGCTGTCAGCGGCCCGGGACGATGAGGCCGGATTCGTAGGCGAGGATGACGGCCTGGACGCGGTCGCGAAGGGCGAGCTTGGCCAGGATGCGGCCGACGTGGATCTTGACGGTGCCCTCGGAGAGGTAGAGCTCGGCCGCGATCTCGCGGTTGGAGCGGCCGGCCGCGAGCAGCGCGAAGACGGTGCGCTCCCGTCCGGTCAGGGGAGCCAGGACCTGGTCCCGCGGCGGCGGAGCACCCAGCGCGGCGAACCGGTCCAGCAGCCGGCGGGTCGCCGACGGCGCCAGCACCGCGTCGCCGGCCGCGACCGTGCGGATCGCGGCCGTCAGGTCGCCGGGCGGCGCGTCCTTGAGCAGGAAGCCGCTGGCCCCCGCCCGCAGCCCGGCCACGACGTACTCGTCCAGGTCGAAGGTGGTGAGGATCAGCACCCGCGTCTCCGGGCGGGCCCCGACGATCGTCGCCGTCGCCGCGATGCCGTCGACACCGGGCATCCGGACGTCCATCAGGACCACGTCCGGCCGCAGCGCCGCCGCCATCGCCACCGCCGTCGCCCCGTCCCCGGCCTCGCCGACCACCTCGATGCCGGGCTCCGCCGACAGGATCAGCCGGAACCCCAACCGCAGCATCGACTGGTCGTCGACCAGCAGCACCCGGATCACCGGCCGACCGGCAGCGACGCGGCCACCTGCCAGCCCCCGCCCGGGCGCGGCCCGGACCGCAGCGACCCGCCGTACGCGCCGACCCGCTCCCCCATCCCCACCAGCCCGCTGCCCCCGCCCATCCCGCCCGGGGTCCCGGACCCGGTGTCGGTGACGTCGATGCGGACCTCGGCCGGGGTGGTGCTGAGCCGGACCGACGCGCGGGCACCGGGGCCGGCGTGCTTCAGCGTGTTGGTCAGCGCCTCCTGCACCACCCGGTACGCGGCCAGCTGGACCCCGTCCGGCAGCGACGCGACCGGCCCGGCCACGTCCAGCGTGGTCGCCAGCCCGGCCGCCTCGACCCCGGCCACCAGGCCGGTCAGGTCGCCGATCCCCGGCAACGGGCCCAGCGCGGGCCGCGGGTCCGGTCCCGGCGGGTCGAGCCCCGGCCCCGGGTCCAGCTCCGCCGCACCCAGCCCCGCCCGCCCGTCCAGACCCGCCAGCACCCCCGGCTCCGCCCGCGGATCCAGCTGCGCCCGGGGATCCAGTGGCGCCGCGTGCAGCCCCGGGTGCAGCGGCGCCCGGGACACCCCGACCGCCCGCCGTGTCTCGGCCAGCGCCTGCCGCCCGGTCGCCGCCACCATCCGCATCGCCTCGGCCCCGGCCGGTTCTACCGCGGCCGCGCCGTCGCTGAGCGCGACCATCACGGTGAGGTGATGCGCGACGATGTCGTGCAGCTCCCGCGCGATCCGGGCCCGCTCGGCCGCGGCCGCCAGCGCCGCCGCGGTGTCCCGTTCCCGTTCCAGCGCCGCGGTCCGGTCCCGCAGGCCGGCCACCAGCTCGCGGTGCGCGGCGACGTACAGGCCGAGACCGAGGGCCGCCACCAGCATCCCGGTGAGGAACACCGCCGGCGTCACCCAGGGGCCCGGCTGCCGGACGGCCGCGACCACGACGCCGGCCTCGAGCCCGGCCGCCGCGGTCAGCGCGACCGGCAGCGGGCGAGAGGAGGCCACCGTGTAGAGGGCGATCAGCACGGCCAGGCCGGGCACCGCGTACGGCGAGCCGAGCCCGAGCAGGGCCGAGCCGGCCAGCACCCAGCCGAACACCGGCACCGGCCACCGCCGCCGCACCACCAGCGGCGCGACGACGAGCGCCACCAGCGGCAGCAGGCCCGGGTCCCCGCTGAGGTTGGGCACGACCGAGACCACGCCGACCGCGGCCAGCAGCAGGTCCACCAGCATGGCCGGCATTGTCAGGCGTCGTTCCTGAGAAGACGCCAAGCGGCCAACGCCACCATCACGACCGCGTACGCGCAGAGCACGGCGAAGCCCGGCCACGGCGACAGCCAGTCCAGCCCGGAGTAGTCCCGATAGAGCGCCTCCCCCGCGTACGAGGGCAGGTACGGCACGACGTGCCGCTCGAGCGACGCCGGCAGCGCCTGGAACAGCGGCGGCAGGAGGAAGAACGCCGCCGTGAAGGTGGAGATCCCGGCCGCGGTGTTGCGCAGCAGCGCGCCCAGCGCCAGCCCGATCAGCCCGCCCACGGTGAGATACAGCGCGGCGCCGACCACCGACCGCAGCGCGGCCGGCGCGCCCAGCCCGACGTCGAGGTCGTGCGCGCGCAGCACCCGCTGCCCGACCAGGAACGACACCACGCTGCCGGCCAGCGACACCGCGAACGCCACGCCGGCGAACACGGCCAGCTTCGCCCACAGCACCGGCAGCCGCCGCGGCACCACGGCCAGCGTGGCCCGGATGAGACCGGTGCCGTACTCACCGCTGATCATCAGCACCCCGAGCACCCCGATCGCCAGCTGCGCGAACGAGACCCCGTTGAGGCTGACCGAGACCGCGTCGACGTGGTCCGCGCGGGCCTCGGCCGGGTCCGCGTACTGGTCCACGCTGGTCGAGGCCTGCAGCCCGCCGATGCCGACCATGAGCCCGACCGCGGCCAGCAGCGTCCACACCGTGGACCGCAGCGACCGCAGCTTCGTCCACTCCGAGCGCAGCACGCCCACCGGCGTCACCGCGGTCACCGGGGCACCGCCGTCCGGTGGTCGACCGAGTCCGCGGTCAGCTCCAGGAACGCCTGCTCCAGCGTCACCGGCGCCCGGCCCGGCCGGGCCGTGAACTCCGCCATCGTGGTGTCGCCCAGCAGCCGGCCCCGGCCCATCACGACCACCCGGGTCGCGGTCCGCTCCATCTCGCCCATCAGGTGCGAGGACACCAGCACCGTCCGGCCCTCCGCGGCCAGCCCGGTCAGCAGCGCCCGGATCCACAGCACGCCCTCCGGGTCGAGCCCGTTGACCGGCTCGTCCAGCACCACCACCCGCGGGTCGCCCAGCAGCGCCGCCGCCACCCCGAGCCGCTGGCCCATGCCGAGGGAGAACCCGCCGGCCCGCCGGCCGGCCACGTCGGCCAGCCCGACCAGCCCCAGCACCTCGTCGACCCGGGCCGCCCCGATCCCGTTGGTCCGGGCCAGCGCGAGCAGGTGGTTGCGGGCCGAACGGCCCGGATGCACCGCCCGTGCCTCCAGCAGCAGGCCCAGCTGGGCCATCGGCGCCGGCGAGCGCCGGAAGTCCCGGCCGTCGACCCGGACCCGCCCGGCCGTGGGCGCGTCCAGCCCGGCGATCATCCGCATAGTGGTCGACTTGCCGGCCCCGTTGGGGCCGAGGAAGCCGGTGACCACGCCGGCCGGCACGGTCACGGTCAGGTCGTCGACGGCCAGCACCCGGCCGTACCGTTTGGACACTCCGTCGATCTCGATCACGGGTCCGACGCTAGGAGCGCCGGCCCGGGCCCGGCATCAGCCGCCCGGCCACGACCGGGTATGCCGCAAGGACTATCCGAGCCGGCCGACGGCCGCGCACAGTCGCGTGTGGACGGACAGCTCGTCCTGCACCGGGGCCAGCACCCGGGTCTCGGCCAGCTCCTCGACCCGGCGGCGCAGCCGGCGGCGGGCGGCCCGGGCCCGGCGCCGGCCCCCGACCGCGGCCAGCCGCCGGGCCAGCAACGCCAGCAGCAGCCCGGCCAGCGCACCGCCGATCAGCAGCAGGGTCGGCAGCGGGACCCGGCCCACGTGCGGCAGCGGCGGGTCCGGGAAGCGCAGCCAGTCCAGCCCCAGCAGCACCAGCAGCCAGACCAGCCCGGCCACGGCCGCGACGGCCAGCACGGCCTGCAGGAACCCGAACGGCAGCTCCCAGCGCGGCCGCCGGGTCGCGCCCAGGTCGGTGCCGGCGACCGTACGGTCCAGCAGGTCGGGCAGGTCCGCGGTCGCGTCCGTGGCGGCGCGGCGCACCACGCCCGGCCAGGGGTCGGGCAGCCCGGCGGTGGCCCGTTCGGTCAGGCTGCGCAGCGCGGTGTCCACCCGGGCCCGCTGCACCGCCGACGGTCCCGGCAGCCCGGTCCGGACCGCCTCCGACGGCGACGCCTCCGGCAGCCGCAGCCGCCGCATCGGGTCCGGCCGCAGCTTGCGCAACCAGCGGGTGAACGGCCAGCCGGTCACCGCCGCCGACCGGGCCCGGTGGGCGCGGTCGACCGCGGCCGCGATCGTGTCCGCCCCGGCCGCGTCGGTCAGCGCGTCCACCAGCGCCTCCCGGTCCTGCGTGCGGATGCCGGCGCCCCGGCCGTCCGGGCACACCGGCCGCAGCGCCGACGCCGTCCGACCCAGGTCAGCCTCCAGCCGCTGCACCGAGGCCTTGCGGGCCGAGGCCCGTTCGGTGAGCTCCTGGCGCAGCTCGGGCAGGCCCTCACCGGTCAGCGCGGAGACCGCCAGCACCGGCACGGCCGGCAGCCCGTCCGCGGCCAGCAACCGGCGCAGGTCGGCCAGGCAGGCCGCACGGGCGGCCGGGTCGAGCCGGTCGACCTGGTTCAGCACGACCAGCGTCACGTCACCGTGCCCGGCCAGCGGACGCAGGTATTGATCATGGATCGCGGCGTCGGCGTACTTCTGCGGGTCCAGCACCCAGACCAGCAGGTCGACCAGCTCCACCAGCCGGTCGACCTCCAGCCGGTGCTCGGCCCGGATCGAGTCGAAGTCGGGCAGGTCGAGCAGGACCAGCCCGTCCGGCGCGTACGGCGAGTGCTCGCCGGCGGTGTGCCGGCGCGGCACCTGCAGCCAGTCCAGCAGCTCGCCAGCGCCGTCGGAGCCCCAGACGACCGCGGTCGCGGTGGACGTGGTCGGGCGACGTACCCCGACCTGGCTCACGTCCGCGCCGGCCAGCGCGTTGACCAGCGAGGACTTGCCGGAGCCGGTCGCCCCGGCCAGGGCGACCACGGTGTGGGCGGCGCCGAGGCGCAGCCGGGCCCCCGCCTTGCCGGCGACCCGGGCGGCGTTCTCGACCAGCGGCGGGTCGAGCCGACCGCGGCCCAGCTCGACCACCTCGTCCAGCGCCGCCAGCCGCTCCGCCAGCGCCACCGATCCCTTCACCATGCGGCCCTCGCCACGCGCGCTGCGCCCGGCACCGCGGCCCGCCGCGAACCGGGACGGGTCACGCCTGACGGCCCGGGCGCGCCCGGGCGGATGTCAGCCCCCGAGGACACGGCGCCACCAGGACGTCTTCGCGGGCGGCTCCGGGGCGGGCGGCGGCGGGGTCAGGGCCGCCGGGCGGCTGACCTCGGAGGACGCACGGCGGCCGGATTCCAGGTCCGCCGCAGCCGCTCGCAACGCCGCGGCGGCGGCGGGCTCGGGAGCCCGCTCCAGTACCAGCGACCGGTAGCGATCCGCCTCCGCGCCGAGCAGCCGCTCGACCCGCTCGATCAGGTCCTCCCGGGCCTGGGTGGCCAGCGCCCGGACCGCCCCGTCGCCGAACACCGCCTCCAGCACCTTCTGGGACAGCGCCGACGTGCCGCCCGCGACCAGCACCTCGGTGCCGGTGAGCCCGCCGGTCTGGGCAAACACCAGCAGCATGACCGTCAGCCCGGCACCGTTCACGCCGAAGGACGCCAGCCGGGCCGCCGTACGACGCTGTGCACCCTGAGAGGACACCAGCGTGAGCACGTCCCCCTGCCAGGCCCGGACCTCGGCCCGCAGCGCCTCGGAGAACTCCGGCGAGGACCGCGCCAGCACCGACCGGGACGCGCCCAGCAGCGCCGCGCCGCCCGGCCGCCCGCGCCAGGCGTCGGCCGTACGCTCCGCGGCCCGGTCCGCCGCCGCCCGGACCAGCGACTCCACGCTCGACTCGACCGCCTCGGCCACCTCGCGGTCGGCCATCGGCCGGCCGGTGAACACCGACGCGACCCTGTCCCGGGCCCGCCCGACCCGCGACTGCAGCCCGCGCAGCAGCTCCCCGGTCCCGACGAACTCCTGCCAGCGGGCCAGCACCTCGCCCCGCAGCACCGAGCCGCCCCGGACGCCGTCGTCGACGTCGCGGACCGCCGCCGCGTAGAGCACGTCCGCGTCCTCCAGCAGCGCGGCCGCGGCGGCCGAGGAGTCGTCCGCGGCCCGGGCCAGCGCCGGCACCCGCTCCGACATGCTGCGCAGGGCCCCGTCCAGGGTCGCCCGCACCACCTCGGCCCGGGCCACCGCGTCCGCGGCCAGCCCCAGCAGCCAGTCCTTCAGCGGCGCGACGGCCGGCGGCGGGATGAACCCGTCGGTCAGCGGCACCTCCGGCACCCCGAACAGCGCCGCCCGGCTCAGCCCGCCCTCGCGCAGCATCTGGCCCAGGTGGGTCATCACCTCGCGCATGCCGGCCGGCGGCACCCGGTTACAGACGACGGCCAGCGCGGTGCCGCGGCGCTGGGCGGTGTGCAGGAGCTCCCACGGGACGGCGTCGGCATAGCGGGCGGCGGTGGTGACGAAGAGCCACAGGTCCGCGGCCGCCAGCAGTTGCGCGGCCAGCTCGCGGTTGCCGGCCACGACCGAGTCGACGTCCGGGGCGTCGAGCAAGGCCAGACCGGGCGGTACGGCCGGGTGCGGGATCAGGTGAAGCGACGCGCCGCCGTCCGGGCCCGGCCCGGAGGACCGGGCGAACCCCGGCAGCACCCGGCCGTCGGAGAACCAGCGCTCGTCGCCGGGCGCGCACAGCAGCACCGGCGAGCGGGTCGTCGGCCGCAGCACCCCGGCCGCGCTCACCGGCGCCCCGACCAGCGTGTTGACCAGCGTCGACTTGCCCGCACCGGTCGACCCGCCGACCACCGCCAGCAGCGGCGCGTCCAGCCGGCTCAGCCGGGGCAGCAGGTAGTCGTCGACCTGGCGGACCAGCTCGTGCCGGGACCGGCGGGCCTCGTCCGCACCCGGCACGTCAAGGCCGAGCCGCAGCGCTGCGGCACGATCGCGGACGGTGGCCACGGCCGCGGCCAGGTCGGGAGGAGGCACACGCAGATCATGACCCAGCAAGGGGCCGGTCAACCCTCAGCGACCGGACTGATACAAGTTCTGGACGTCCTCATCCCGCAGCGCACCGGCGTACACGTGCACGCCGTCGACCGCGCCGGGGAAGAACGCGGTGGCCCGGCCGGCGGACCGGCTCCGCCCGATCGCCAGCGGACCGTCGACGACCGGCGCCGACGCGGTCGGCTCCGCACCGGACCCGGCCGACCCGGAGGTGGATCCCGGCGCCGGCGCGTCGCCTCCGGCCGAGCCGGAACCGCCGGACCCGGAGCCGGGCGACCCGGAGCCGGCCGGGCCGGACGGCGCCGGAGCCGAAGCGGACCCGGACCCCGGCGACGGCGCGGCCGGCACCTGCCGCCTCCCGTCCACGTACAGGACCCACTGCCCCGTCGTCGCGTCCCGGACCCCGGCCAGGTGCGTCCAGGTCCCGCGCACCGGCGGGTCCTCCGACAGCGCCCGCCCGCCCGGGCCGCCCATCGCCCACTGCCCGCTGGGCACGTACTGCAGCGCGAACGCGCTGTCCCGCCCGCCGTCCTGGCTCACCGCGGTCGCGAACCCGTCCGGCACCCGGTCCAGCCGCACCCAGGCCGCGACCGAGTAGCTGCCCGCGGTGTCCAGCACCGGCCGGCTGGTCTCGGAGTACCCGCGGGTGCCGTCGAACCGCACCGCCGTGGCGTCCTTGCCGTCCGCGTCCCAGGACGCCCCGGCCAGCAGCGCCAGCGGGTGGCCGCCGGCGGTGTCGGCCGCGGCCCGCCCGGCACCCTCGTCGAACGTCCACTCCCCGGCCTGCTCCGGACCCTGCGGCCCCCGGGTCGGCGCCGGACCGGTGGCCGGTGGAGCGGCCCCGCCGCCGGACCCGCCACCCGACCCGGACCCGGCCTTGCCCAGCAGCCCGACGAGGACGAACAACACGACGGCGACCAGCGCGAGGATGCCGAGACTCTTCGCGGACGGCCGCCGGCGCGGGAATCCGAACGTCACAGGAAGACACCTAACCACCTCTGTCGGCAGCGGATACGGTGGCGCCGTGATCGACGACGGACTCCGCTTCCCGCCCGGCTTCCTGTTCGGTACGGCCACGGCGTCGTACCAGATCGAGGGCGGGGTGACCGCGGACGGCCGCGGCCCCTCCATCTGGGACACCTTCAGCCACATCCCCGGCGCGATCCGCGACGGCGACACCGGCGACGTGGCCTGCGACTCCTACCACCGGTACGGCGAGGACGTGGCGCTGCTGGCCGGCCTGGGCGTGCAGGGCTACCGGTTCTCCGTATCCTGGTCCCGGGTGCTGCCGACCGGCTCCGGGACGGTCAACCAGGCCGGGCTGGACTACTACAAGCGGCTGGCCGACGCGCTGCGGGAGGCCGGCATCGAGCCGGCCGCGACGCTGTTCCACTGGGACCTGCCGCAGGCGCTGCAGGACGACGGCGGCTGGCTCAACCGCGACACTGCGGCCCGCTTCGCCGACTACGCCACGGTCCTGGCCGAGGGGCTGGGCGACCGGGTCGGCAAGTGGATCACGCTCAACGAGCCGGTCGTGGTGACCTGGAACGGGCACATCGAGGGCAGCCACGCGCCCGGCCTGAAGCTCGGCCCGGGCGCGTTCCCGGTCGCGCACCACCAGCTGCTCGGACACGGGCTGGCGGTGCAGGCGCTGCGGGCGGCCGCGCCCGGCGCCCCGGTCGGGATCACCAACAACTACGGGCCCTGCCACCCGGCCTCGGAGTCGGACGCCGACGTGGCCGCGGCGGCCTTCCGGGACGCGCTGCACAACCTCCTCTACACCGACCCCGTCCTGCTCGGGACCTACCCGGAGCTGCTGCGGGAGCTGACCGGGGACACGGTCCGGGACGGCGACCTGGCGACCACCAGCGCGCCGATCGACTTCCTGGGCGTGAACTACTACTTCCCGGAGCTGGTCCGGGCCGCTCCCGAGGAGCTGTTCGGGATGGCGGAGGTGGAGTGGCCGGACCCGGCCCGGACCGCGTTCGGCTGGCCCGTCGTCCCGGCCGGCCTGACCGAGACGCTGACCGCGCTGCGCGACCGCTACCCGAGCCTGCCGCCGGTCTACATCACCGAGAACGGCGCCGCATACGACGACGTCCCCGGTCCGGACGGCACCGTGCCCGACCCGGAGCGGGTGTCCTATCTGGACGGTCACCTGCGCGCGGTCCGGGACGCCATCGACGCCGGTGTCGACGTCCGCGGCTACTACTGCTGGTCGCTGCTGGACAACTTCGAGTGGGCCCAGGGCTTCTCCAAGCGCTTCGGCCTGGTCCGGGTCGACTTCGACACGCTGGCCCGCACACCGAAGCAGTCCTACCAGTGGTTCCGCGAGCTGGTCGCGGCCCAGACCGCCGCGTCCTAGCCAGTGCTGCCGGGGGCGGTCGGGCCGGTCCCGGCGACCACGCGGGTCCGCAAGGCCTTCATCGGCACGCTCGCGCTGGCCAACCTGGCCGTGTGGATGGGGTTCTTCACGCCGATCCAGCTGCTGCTGCCCGAGCAGCTGGAGGACATCACCGGCGACGACGGCAAGGTCGGCGCGCTGGGCTGGGTCAGCGGCGCCGGCGCGCTGGTCGCGGTGATCGCCACCCCGGTGGCCGGGGCGCTGTCGGACCGGACCACCTCCCGGCTCGGCCGCCGGCTGCCCTGGCTGCTCGGTGGCACCGTGCTCGGCGCGCTGGCCCTGGTCGTCCTGTCGCGACAGTCCACTGTGGCCGGCGTGCTGATCGGCTGGTGCGTGACCCAGGCCTTTCTCAACGCCGCGTACGCCGGGCTGACCGCGGAGGTCCCCGACCACGTGCCGGTGGCGCAGCGGGGCACGGTGTCGGGCTGGTTCGGGCTGCCGCAGGCGGTCGGGGTCGTGGTCGGGGTGGCGCTGGTGACCTCGTTCACCACCGACCCGGCGACCGGCTACTTGCTCATCGCGGTGGTGATCGCGCTGCTGGTCCTGCCGTTCGCGTTCGTCACCCGGGACGTGCCACTGTCCACGGTGGACCGTCCGGCCCGGACATCCCTGCGGGACTGGTGGATCGACCCGCGGCAGCACCCGGACTTCGGCTGGGCCTGGCTCACCCGGTTCCTCATCTCGCTCGGCAACGCCCTCGGCACCCTCTACCTGCTCTACTTCCTCCGGGACAAGGTCCACTACGAGCAGCTGTTCCCGGGGAAGTCGGCCGAGGACGGCGTGCTGGTGCTGATCGTCATCTACGCCGCCGGCGCCGTCGCGACCGCGGTCGGAGGCGGCATCTGGTCGGACCGGACCGGCCGGCGCAAGCCGCTGGTGATCACGTCCAGCCTGGTGATGGCGGCGGGCGCGCTGCTGCTGGCGGTCCGGCCGACCTGGGGCGCCACGCTGGTGGCCGCGGCCCTGCTCGGCATCGGCTACGGCGTCTACATGGCCGTGGACACCGCACTGGTCACCCAGGTGCTGCCGGCCGCCGCCGACCGGGGCAAGGACCTGGGCATCGTCAACATCGCCAACGCCGCCCCGCAGGTGCTCGCGCCCGCGCTGGCCGCCCCGGTCGTGGCCGGCCTCGGCGGCTACCCGATCCTGTACGGGCTGACCGCCGCCGTCACCCTGGCCGGCGCCCTGCTGGTGCTGCCCATCCGCTCGGTGCGCTGAATCTCCGTACCCGGTACGGAGGTGCGGCGGCCGGTTCGCGCGGATGCTCGCAGCATGGCTTCCTTCCTGTTCGCCGGCACCCCGGCGGCCGGTCACGTCAACCCGGCGCTGCCGTCGTGCGCGCGCTGGTCGCGGCCGGCGACTCCGTCACGCTCACCACCGGACCGGCCTTCGAGCCGGCGGTCACCGCGGCCGGCGCCCGGTTCGTGGAGCTGCCGGCGGACGCGGTCGTCGACGCCGCCACGCCGCCCCGGCGCGACCTCAGCGGCCCCCGGCTGATCAGGCACGACCTCGTGCACCTGTTCACCGCGCCGGCCGCGACCCAGGCCCACCACGTGCTCGACCTGCTGCGGCAGCGGCCGGCCGACGTGCTGGTCGCCGACACCGGCTTCGTCGGCGCGTCGCTGGCGGCCGAGCGAAGCGGCATCCCGCTCGGCGTCTACGGCATCACGGTGTTCCCGTACGCGTCCCGGGACGTGGCCCCGTTCGGTTCGGCGCTGCCGCCGCGGGCCGACCTGCTCGGCCGGACCCGCAACCGGGTGCTGGGCGCGCTGCTGCGCCGGTTCGTGGCCGGGCCGTCGGTGGCCGCGCTGGACGAGCAGCGCCGCCGGGTCGGGCTGCCGCGGGCCGGGCGCTCCGTGCTGGACTGGAACGACCGCACCGCGCTCTACCTGCAGCTCTCGCCGCCCGGGTACGACTACCCGCGCTCGGACCGGCCGGCCGTGGTGCACGACATCGGCATGCCGGAGCCGCCGGTGCCGGCGGCCTGGACACCGCCGACGTGGTGGCCGGCGCTGCAGGACCGGCGGGTCGTGGTCGTCACCCAGGGGACCGTGGCCACCGATCCCGGGCAGCTGCTCCGGCCGGCGCTGGACGGGCTGGCCGGGCTGGACGTGCTGGTGGTGGCGCTGGCCGCCGACCCCGCGGCGCTCGGCCCGCTGCCGGCGAACGCACGGGCCGCCACCTTCGTCCCGTACGGGCCGCTGATGCGGCGGGCGGCCGCGGTGGTGACCAACGGCGGGTTCGGCGGGGTGCAGCTGGCGCTGGCGGCCGGGGTGCCGCTGGTCGTCGCCGGCCGGACCGAGGACAAGGGCGAGGTCGCCGCCCGGGTCGCGTGGTCCGGCGTCGGGCTGGACCTGCGGAGCCAGCGGCCGGCGCCGGCCGCGGTGGCGACGGCCGTGCGGCAGGTGCTGGCGACGCCGGCCTTCGGGCGGCGGGCGCGGGAGCTGGCCACGCGGGCGCCCTCGGCCCAGGCGCCGGGCCGGGCGGTGGCGCTGCTGGAGCAGCTGGCCCGGACCGGGGCGCCGGTCACCGACCTGGGCGACGGCCCGGTCGGCGGCGTCGGCCGCCGGCCCTGAACCCGAGGCCCCTACCCCTCCGTCAGCTCCACCGGAAAGGCGATGACGTCCACCATGGCTCCGTTGCGCAGCACCGTCACCGGCAAGCCCACTCCGATCGCGTCGGCGAACAGCATCCGCTGAATGCCCTGCGCGTCGCTGACCCGCTCCCGGCCGACCGAGAGCACCAGGTCGCCGCTGTGCAGCCCGGCCCGAGCGGCCGGGCTGCCCGGCACCACCTCGATCACCCGCAGGCAGGTGCGCTGACCGACCCGCTCGGCCACCGGCTCCGGCAGCGGGGCCGGGACGCTGACCAGGCCCAGGTACGCCCGCCGCACCCGGCCCTCGGCCAGCAGGGCGCCGATGATCCGCCGGGTGGTCGCGTTCACCGGCACGGCCAGCCCCAGCCCGATCCCGGCGACCGCGGTGTTGACCCCGACCACGCGGCCGGCGGCGTCGGCCAGCGCCCCGCCGGAATTGCCCGGGTTGAGAGCGGCGTCCGTCTGGATCACGTCCTCGATCACCCGGCCGGCCCGGCCGCTGCGGGTCGGCAGCGACCGGCCCAGCCCGCTGACCACGCCGGCGGTGACGGTGCCGCCGAGCCCGAGCGGGTTGCCGACCGCGACCACGAGCTGGCCGACGACCAGCGTGTCGGCGTCGCCCAGGGACGCCGCGGGTGGGGTGCCGCCGCGGGCCCGGACCACGGCCAGGTCGGACAGCGGGTCGGCCCCGATCACGTCGAAGTCGGACTCGGTGCCGTCCGCGAACGCCGCCGTGCCCGTCTTAGCGCTCCCCACCACGTGGGCGTTGGTGAGCAGGAAACCGTCGTCGGTGAAGACCACGCCCGAGCCGGCGCCGCGGGCGAGCCGCAGGCTGGCCACGTGCGGGATCACCGCCGCGGCCACCGACGTCACCACCCGCGAGTACGCGTCCAGCGCGTCGTTCTCGACGTCCATGCCCACCTCGCTTACACCGTTGCAGACGTAAGCCATGGTGCGCCCGGGACGGGCGGGCCGCCCTCAGCCCACAGCGAACGCTCGCGCCGCGTGCACCGCTCACGCCGCGTGCACCGCTCGCGCCGCGTGCACCGCTCACGCCGCGCACACCGCAGGCGCCGCTCGGGCCGCGCCGGCCTCGGGCCGCGCCCGGCGCGCGGTCAGCGCCGCCGACGGGTGCCGAGCACGCCCCGGGTGATCTCGCGGCCCAGCGCCGACGCCGCGGACCGCATGAACGACTTCGCCGCCGACGAGCCGAGGATGCTCGTGACCATGCCGCCCACTCCGCCCGGCTCCGGATCCGGCTCACGCCGGCGCTGCGGCTCCCGGGCCGGCGCCTTGTCGGGAGCAGCCGGCGCCGCAACGGGCGGGGCCAGCTTCGCCGCCAGCCGCTCGTACGCGGAGTCCCGGTCGATCGCCTGCCCGTACTCGGCCTGCAGGGGCGAGCCCGCCACCGCCGCACTGACCGCGGCCGGATCGGCCGGCGCCATCCGCGACCGCGGCGCCCGCAGCATCGTCCAGGCCACCGGGGTCGGCGCGCCCCGCTCGGACATCACCGTGACGATGGCCTCGCCGGTGCCGAGCGCGGTCAGCGCCTCCTCCAGCGCGTAGTCGCTGGTCTTCGGGTACGTCCGGACGGTCTTGCGCAGCGCGTCGGCGTCGTCCGGGGTGAACGCCCGCAGCGCGTGCTGCACGCGGTTGGCAAGCTGGGCCAGGACGTCGTCCGGCACGTCGGTGGGCTGCTGCGTCACGAAGAAGACGCCGACACCCTTGGACCGGATCAGCCGCACGGTCCGGGTCACCGCCTCCAGGAACGCCTTCGAGGCACCGGAGAAGAGCAGGTGGGCCTCGTCGAAGAAGAACACCAGCTTCGGCTTGTCCGGGTCGCCGACCTCGGGCAGCTGCTCGAACAGGTCGCCGAGCAGCCAGAGCAGGAAGGTGGAGAACAACGCCGGCCGGTCCTGCACCGCCGACAGCTCGACCGCGGAGATGATCCCGCGCCCGTCCGGCGCGGTCCGCAGCAGGTCGGCGGTGTCGAACTCGGGCTCGCCGAAGAACGCGTCGGCCGAGTCGGCCAGCCCGATCAGCTCGCGCAGAATCACCCCGGCGGTCGCCTTGGACAGACCGCCGAGCTGGGCCAGGTCGGCCTTGCCCTCGGCCGAGACCAGGTACTGCACGACCGAGCGCAGGTCCTTGAGGTCCAGCAGCGGCAGGCCGGCCTTGTCCGCGTAGTGGAAGACCAGCCCGAGGCTGGACTCCTGGGTCTCGTTGAGGCCGAGCACCTTGCTCAGCAGGATCGGCCCGAAGCTGGTCACGGTGGCCCGCAGCGGCACGCCGGTGCCGACGCCGCCGATCGCGAAGAACTCCACCGGGTACGCCGAGGGCTGCCAGTCGTCGCCGGTGTCGGCGGCCCGCTTGGTGATCCGGTCGCCGGTCTCGCCCGGCGCGGCCAGCCCGGACAGGTCGCCCTTGATGTCAGCGACGAACACCGGCACGCCGGCGGCGGAGAGCTGCTCGGTGATCAGCTGCAGGGTCTTGGTCTTGCCGGTGCCGGTCGCGCCGGCGACCAGGCCGTGCCGGTTGAGCATCCCGATCGGCACCCGCACCAGGGCCGCCGGGTGCGGCACGCCCTCGGCGACCACGGCGCCGAGCTCGACCGCTGTTCCCTCGAAGGCGTACCCGCCCGCGATCCGCGCCGCGACCTCGTCCCCCGGACCCGCTCCGGTCGTACCGCCCGCGGGCTCCCCCATGGGTGTCCCTCCCTCGCCGACATCCTGGGCCGGAGCGTAGTGCGGCCGGTGCGCCGCCGCCGGGCGGCCCGAGCGGCGTGGATAGGGTCGACCCGTGGCGGACAAGGGGTTGGACCGGCTGGTGTGGGTCGACTGCGAGATGACCGGGCTCGACCTGCGCCGGGACGCGCTGATCGAGATCGCTGCGCTGGTCACGGACTCGGAGCTCCGGATCCTGGACGAGGGCATCGACCTGGTGATCAAGGCGCCGGACGCGCTGCTGGACGATATGCAGCCGGTGGTCCAGGAGATGCACGCGCACTCCGGCCTCACCGACGCGGTCCGCGCCTCCACCGTGACCGTGGCCGAGGCCGAGCAACTGGTGCTCCAGCACCTGCGCACGCACGTGCCCGACGCCCGCACGGTGCCGCTGTGCGGCAACTCGATCGCGACCGACCGCGCCTTCCTGGCCCGCGACATGCCCGAGCTGGACGGGTTCCTGCACTACCGGATGGTGGACGTGTCCTCGATCAAGGAGCTGACCCGCCGCTGGTATCCGCGGGTCTACTTCTCCCAGCCGGAAAAGGGCCTGGCCCACCGCGCGCTGGCCGACATCAAGGAGAGCATCCGGGAGCTGCGCTACTACCGCGGCACGGTGTTCGTGCCCCCGCCCGGCCCGACCTCCGAGCAGGCCCAGCAGGCCGCGGCGGAGGTCGTGAGCACCGACCCGAGCTGAGCCGCTACGATGGTGCGGTTCGTTCGATGGTGGGTGTAGCTCAGCTGGTAGAGCACCGGGTTGTGATCCCGGGTGTCGCGGGTTCGAGTCCCGTCACTCACCCCATTGGCTCCACGGGATGGTCCAGTCCGGCACGTCGGTGTCCTTGGCCGTCAGCGGCACCGGCGTCCCGGTGACGCTCACGATGTCGCCCGGCTGCGAGATCCCGTAGAACCACTGCGCGTTGGCCGGCGCCAGGTTCACGCACCCGTGCGAGACGTTGGAACGGCCCTGCTGCGCGACCGACCACGGCGCGGCGTGCACGAACTCGCCGCTGTTGGAGATGCGGGTCGCGAACTTGACCGGCGTCTTGTAGCCGCCCGCGTCCAGGGCCAGCCCGTACGTCGAGGAGTCCATCGTCATCGCCGCCTTCTTCTCGGTGACGACGTGCACGCCGGTGTGGGTGAACCGGCCCTTGACCTCCTTGCCCAGGCTGGCCGGGAAGTCCTTGGTCAGCTTGCCGTTGACGTACACCTTCATCCGGTGGGTCTTCGCGTCGGCCACGCTGACGTGCGAGGCGCCGATGGCGAAGTCGATGTGCCGGTCCGCGTTCTCCGACCCGTACGCGCCGGGGCCGAGCTTGACGCCGCGCAGGTCGGTGTCCAGGGCGACCTTGGTGCCGGCCTTCCAGTAGACCTTGGGCCGCCAGTGCACCTCGGAGTCGGAGAACCAGCGCCACGCGCCCACCGTGGGCACCGACGTCGTGACCGTCATCCGGGCCAGCGCGGCCTTGCGGTCGGCCACCGGGTGGTCGAAGAAGACCCGGATCGGCATCCCGACGCCGACCGTGGTCCCGCGCAGCGGCGCCACCGCCGGGAAGATCGTCCTGCCCGCCTTCGCCGTGGTGAACGCGCTGGTCTTGGTGGTCGTCTGGCCGGTCGCGTTGGTCGCCTCGGCCGTGACCGTGTAGCGGGCGCCGAAGCCGAGGTCGCCGCTGGAGGTCCAGGTCGTCTTGTCGGCGTTGAGCGAGCCCTTGACCGCGCTGCCCGCGGACGACACGGTCACGCTGGTCAGCGTGCCGCCGGTGGCGGTCACCTTCACCGGGTCGGCGGGCGCGACCGCGGCCGCGTCGGCCGCGGGCAGGACCGTGACGGTGACCGGCTGGGCCTGCGGCCGGCTCGACGCGCCGGGCCCGCCGGCCGCGGTGCTGCCGTCCCCGCCGCTGCTGCTGCCACCCGAACCGGACGACGTGCACCCGGCCACGGCGACCGTGATCGCGACGAGCCCCACGACCCACCGCAGCACCACGGACCTCCGCGTACTCGCCTGTGCACTCACGCCTGCGCCTCCCTGCCGAACTCCCGGACGTCCCCATGCTGCCACTGCGGTCCGACAGAACCGGGCGACACGACGGCCGGTCGCAGCCCGTCCGGACGACCTGGTAACCTTCCTCCTCGATGCGCCGCTAGCTCAATTGGCAGAGCAGCGGACTCTTAATCCGCGGGTTCGGGGTTCGAGTCCCTGGCGGCGCACCCGAAGCAGGCCTCTGACCTGCACACATGCGATCGAGAAGATCCTTTGTCGGTCGCATGTGGACGTTCCGGTGCTCGAACGGTGCTCGCTGGCGGAATCCCGGGCGGCGTGAAGTCCGCTGGTGGCCATGAACGTCGGTCGAGACGATGGGTGGACTGCCGCCCGGTGCTCGGCCGGTGCTCGTCCCGCAGCGTGACCAGGTTGTCGCACCGCTCGGACCTGCCGCGGGTATTGGGTTTGAATCCGGCAGGCGGCCCGGC
>DATDKW010000404.1:0-2684 GCA_036519715.1 Mycobacteriales bacterium | reverse complement strand
GCTCTCGACCCGCGCCGCCGGCACCGGGGTGGTCGTCGAGGTCGCCGACACCGGTGCCGGCATGTCCGACGAGGTGCGGGCGCACGCCTTCGAGCCCTTCTTCACGACCAAGGACGTCGGGCAGGGCGCCGGTCTCGGCCTCGACATCAGCCGGCGGATCGTCGCCGAACGGCACGGCGGCGCCATCACGATCGACTCGCGACCCGGCCGTACGGTCCTGCGGGTGGAGCTCCCCGCCCGTCCCGCGACCCGGTCCTAGCCCCGGCTCGACGACCACCTCGTCTCTCGCCGCTCGTTCTCCCTCTCTGCCAAGCTGCCGAGTCCGTTGGTCCGGACCACTCAGCTTGGCTGAGTACCACCATCCAGCCCCGTCCCCAACCTCTCCGGGCAGAACACCTAGAGCGTGACCTCAATCACATGTCGTCTGCGAGACCTCAACTCGTCGGGTCCCGGTCACCGCGCGGACCGGCCCGTATCGGCGCAGACTTCCCCCTGCGGCCCCGCTCGGACGGGGGGAGCGGGGCCGGCTCTTACCTGGCGCTTAGTTACCCGGGAGTAGCCTGCTGTGCAGCGGCCCGTCTCGGTCCCCCGTCCGGGGCGGGCCGCCTCCGCTCAGACGTTCCCTGTTGGCCTCGACCATGCCGTCCCGACTGCGGTCCACCGGCCCAGGTTGACCTCGTCAATAGCGTCCTGACCCGGATCGGGCGGTGCCCGAAGAAACTCAGGTCCTGGCGGCCGTGCGCCTACGACAACGCCGTCATCAGAGCGTTCTGGGGTCGGATGCAGACCGAGTTGCTCAACCGTCGCCGCTGGCGAACCCGGATCGAGCTCGCCAATGCGTTCTTCGAGTACCTCGAGATCTCCACAACCGGCAACGGCGGCACTCGGCCCTCGGCGTGCTCACCCTGATCGAGCACGAGATTCGACCAACCAGCCCGATAGCCTCGACCCCGGCGTCCTGACTCCGCCGAACCCGGGGCACATAAGGAGGAAGAAGGACGCCTGAGACCGGAAGGTCAGCGGTCAGCCTTGTATTTCCTCGACCGAATTCGTTAGGTCGCAGTCGGTGGCGACGTCGAAGCCGGAAGCGCCGACGCACCGGTCGCGCTGCGACTCCTCGACCGGCACCGGCGGAGGTGGCGAATCGGGCGGGATCTCGCCGAACAGGACGTCGTCTCCCGGGCCGCCGTTGACGAGGTCGTCGCCGAACCCGCCGCTGAGGCCGTCGTCCCCTGGTCCACCAAGCACGACGTCACGCCCGAACCCGCCGTTGATGATGTCCGCTCCCTGGCCACCCTGGCCGACATCGTCACCGACCGCCAGCGCGAGGAAATCGTCGCCCGCGCCACCGTCGACCGTGTCATCACCCGGGCCCGACAGGACCTGGTCGGCGCCGGCGCCGGCGAAGATCGTGTCATCGCCGCCCGGCGCCTGCACGTTGCCGAAGAAGGTGCTCGTGTCACCGAGAATGATGTCGTCGCCGCCGTATCCGTAGATCACGTCGTCGCCCAGCCGGCCGCAGATGAAGTCCGGTCCGTCCGTTCCGTACAACGTCTCGGACGCGTTCGTTCCGATCACGACGTTGAACAGGTCCAGGTTGATGTCCGGTGGAACGGCGCAGTCCTCGGGGACCTGCACGGCAGCGCTCGCGGGGGTCGGGACGAACAGTGTCAGCGCGAGCGGCAGTACCAGAGCGAATAGGCGTTTTCTCACGGATTCCCCCTTATCGACGATGAGTCAACACCGAGAGCAGCAGGCTATGGGGCATGGTGATCGCCGACAAGCCGCCGGCCGGCGCAAGGGATCTGCTCCCGCCGCCATCAGCTCGTCGTGCCGGTTTGGCAGGTCGTCCGGCGGCTCGCGCTCACTTGGCGGAATCGTCCGGTGTGGCAGAAGAGAAGGCGTCGCGTTCGTCTCAGGAAGCCCTCGACGGAAGCGAAGGGCCGCCAGGTTTGACCCCGTAAATATGAGCTAGTTGGACCGGCCGACCATGCGGAGGATTTCCGGTGATTCTCGGCGGGCAGGGTCGCTGACCCTATCCACCGGCCTTCGTGTAGTCGCGGGTCAGCCAGTGCTCGGGACGGACGTGGATCGCGCACATGCGGTCGGTGACGTCCCGGGTGGCCTCGATGTAGCCGTCGGCGCCCTCGTGGCCCAGGTAGCGGCCGGCGAGCTCCCAGCGCTGCTCGACGGTGACGGTGGCCTCGATCGCGGTGACCGGGCCCTCGACGGAGGCGTACCGATAGGGCATCTCCTGGGTCTGTGCACAGACCGTGACCCGGCCGGCCTTGCGGATCAGCTGGGCTTTGCGGCTGTTGCCGTCGGTCACCAGGATGATCTCGCCGCCGGGCTGGTAGTCGTACCAGAGCGGGATGGCCAGCGGACCTCGGCCGTCGTCGTCGGCCACGGTCACGACCGCGACGTGCACATCGGCGAGGAAGGCCTCGCGTTCGGCGGGCGTCATCGCCAGGGACATGATCCTGAGGCTAGCGCCGGCACAATGTGGCGTCATGGAAACGGTCGCGGTCGTGCTGATGGTGCTCGGGCTGATGGGGGGTCGAGTCGGCGCTGCTCCTGCTCGTCCGGAACGGGACCGATCCGCGGCCGCTCAGACTGGCATACGTCGCCGCCAGTTAGCTCGTCGATTGGGGCAGCCGGAATGACGGGCGCACTCGGTGTCCAGT
>DATDKW010000403.1:0-2483 GCA_036519715.1 Mycobacteriales bacterium | reverse complement strand
GTGGGTGCCGCTGAACATCTACGACTGGGCCTGCTGGGCCCGGCAGACGATCGTGCCGCTGGCGGTGGTGTCCAGCCTGCGCCCGGTCCGGCCGGTGCCGTTCGGGATCGACGAGCTGCGCACCGACCGGCGCCCGCGCCGGCCGATGCCGACCGCGTGGGAGGTCGGCTTCGGCCTGCTCGACAAGGCCCTGCACGCGTACGGGCGGCACCCGTTGGGCCTGCTCCGCCGGTACGCGACCCGCAAGGCCGAGCGCTGGATCCTGGACCGCCAGGAGGCCGACGGGTCCTGGGGCGGCATCCAGCCGCCCTGGGTCTACTCGCTGCTGGCGCTGCACCTGCTCGGGCACGACCTCCACTCGCCCGAGATGCGGGCCGGGCTGGCCGGCCTGGACGCGTTCATGGTGAAGGTCGACGGGGCGCCGTGGGCGCCGCTACCCCCGCTGCCCGACCACCCGGACCTCGTGCCCGGCCCGGTCGCCGTGGCCCAGCCCGCCGACGGGCCGGTGCGCTGGCTGGAGGCCTGCCAGTCGCCGGTGTGGGACACCGCGCTCGCACTGACCGCGCTGCTGGACGCGGGCGTGCCGGCCTCCGACCCGTCCGTGCTGGCCGGGGCCGACTGGCTGCTGGCCGAGGAGATCCGGGTCGGCGGCGACTGGTCGGTCCGGCGGCCGGGGCTGGCCCCGGGCGGCTGGGCGTTCGAGTTCGCCAACGACGGCTACCCGGACGTCGACGACACCGCCGAGGTCGTGCTGGCGCTGCGCCGGGTCGCGGCCGGCCACCCCGACCCGGCCGCGGTGCACGCCGCCGCCGACCGGGGCGTCGCCTGGGTGGTCGGGATGGCCAGCAAGGACGGCGGCTGGGGCGCGTTCGACGCCGACAACACCCGGGAGCTGGTCCGCAAGCTGCCGTTCTGCGACTTCGGGGCGGTGATCGACCCGCCCTCGGCGGACGTCACCGCGCACGTGGTGGAGATGCTGGCGCCGACCCCGGGCGCGCCGCTCGACCGGGGCATCGACTGGCTGCTGACCTCGCAGGAGGAGGACGGGTCCTGGTTCGGCCGGTGGGGCGTCAACCACGTGTACGGGACCGGCGCCGCGGTGCCGGCCCTGGTCGCGGCGGGCATCCCGGCCGGCGGGCCGGTCATCCGCCGGGCCGTGCGCTGGCTGGAGGAGCACCAGAACCCGGACGGCGGCTGGGGCGAGGACATCCGCTCCTACACCGACCCGCGCTGGATCGGCCGGGGCACCTCGACCGCGTCCCAGACGGCGTGGGCGCTGCTGGCCCTGATAGCGGCCGGGTCGCTGACCGGGGCGGCCGAGCGCGGGGTCGACTTCTTGATCCGGACCCAGCGCCCGGACGGGACCTGGGACGAGCCGCAGTTCACCGGCACCGGCTTCCCCGGCGACTTCTCCATCAACTACCACCTCTACCGGCTCGTCTTCCCCCTCTCGGCCCTGGGCCGGTACGCGGAGGCGACCCGGTGAGGATCGTCGCCCCGCTCCTGCTCGAGGCCCGGGCCGTCGGCGGCACCCGGATCGGGATGCGGGCCCGCCGGCCGCTGCCGGACGGGCCGCTGGCCCTGGCCGGGGTGGCCGGAGCGGTCGTACCGGGGCTGCACCCGGGCGACGTCGTGGTCGCCGACCGGGTCCTGCTCCTCGGCCCGGGCCCGGCCGATCACCCCACCGGGATCCGGTGGTCCACCGGCCCCGACGTGGCCCACCGGGCCGGCGGCACCGGGGAGCTGCGGCTGCCGGGGGCGGCGGACCTGGCCAAGGCCCTGCGGATCGCCGGGCTCACCGTCCACCTCGGCCCCGTCGGCGGGGCGGCCGAGCTGGTCACCGGCCCGTCCCGGACGGTGTGGGCCGAGCTCGGGGCCGTGGCCGTCGACCTGGAGTCCGGCCCGCTGGCCCGGACCGGCCGGCTGGCGGCCGTGGTCCGGACCATCGTGGACACCCCGATACACCCGCTGGTGTCGGCGGGCACCATCCCGCGCGGCACCCGGGCGCTGCGGTCGCTGCGCCGCGTCGCCCCCGTACTCACCGCCTGGGCCGCCGCCCGGGCCCGACCCGACGGACCCGAGCGGCAGGCCGGGCCCGTCGACATCACCATCACCCTGCCGGGAGAGGTCGAGACCCTGTGAGCATGCCGCTGCGCCAGACCATCCGGCTGGGCGCATACCTGATGAAGCAGAAGGTCCAGCGCAAGGACAAGTTCCCGCTGCTGGTCGAGCTGGAGCCGCTGTTCGCCTGCAACCTCAAGTGCGCCGGCTGCGGCAAGATCGAGCAGCCCCACGACGTGCTGAAGAAGCGGATGCCGGTGGAGCAGGCCGTCGCCGCGGTGGAGGAGAGCGGCGCCCCGATGGTGTCGATCGCCGGCGGCGAGCCGCTCATGCACAAGCAGATCGACGAGATCGTGCGCCAGCTGCTCGCCCGCAACAAGATCGTCTTCCTGTGCACGAACGCGGTGCTGCTGCCCAAGCAC
>DATDKW010000402.1:0-7779 GCA_036519715.1 Mycobacteriales bacterium | reverse complement strand
GTCGATGGTCGACGGCGTGCTGCTGCTGGTCGACGCCAGCGAGGGGCCGCTGCCGCAGACCCGCTTCGTGCTGCGCAAGGCGCTGGAGGCGAAGCTGCCGGTGGTGCTGGTCGTCAACAAGGTCGACCGGCCCGACGCCCGCATCGCGGAGGTCCTGGACGAGACGTACGAGCTGTTCCTGGACCTGGAGGCGAGCGAGGAGCAGATCGAGTTCCCGATCGTCTACTGCCACGCCAAGGCCGGCCGGGCCTCGCTGAACCGGCCGCAGGACGGCCAGACCCCCGACAACGACGACCTCGGCCCGCTGTTCGACACCCTGGTCGCCACCGTGCCGCCGCCGAGCTACACCGAGGGCGCGTCCCTGCAGGCCCGGGTGGCCACCCTGGACGCCTCGCCGTACCTGGGCCGGCTGGCGCTGTGCCGGGTGCACAACGGCACCATCAAGCGCGGCCAGCAGGCCGCCTGGTGCCGCACCGACGGGACGATCGAGCGGGTCAAGGTCAGCGAGCTGCTGATGACCAGCGGCCTGGACCGCAAGCCGGTCGACGAGGCCGGCCCGGGCGACCTGGTCGCGGTGGCCGGCATCCCGGACATCACCATCGGCGAGACGCTGGCCGACCCGGACCAGCCCGTGCCGCTGCCGGTGCTGGCGGTCGACGAGCCGTCGATCTCGATGACGCTCGGCATCAACACCTCGCCGCTGTCCGGGCAGAGCGGCACCAAGATGACGGCCCGGCTGGTGCGCAACCGGCTCGACGCCGAGCTGGTCGGCAACGTGTCGATCAAGGTGCTGCCGACCGAGCGGCCGGACACCTGGGAAGTCCAGGGCCGGGGCGAGCTGCAGCTGGCCGTGCTGGTCGAGATCATGCGCCGGGAGGGCTTCGAGCTCACCGTGGGCAAGCCCCAGGTGGTCACCCGGGAGATCGACGGCAAGGTGCACGAGCCGATGGAGCGCCTGACCATCGACGTGCCCGAGGACTACGTCGGCGTGGTCACCCAGCTGCTGGGGCTGCGCCGGGGCCGGCTGGAGCAGATGGTGAACCACGGCACCGGCTGGGTCCGGCTGGAATACCTGGTGCCGGCCCGGGGCCTGATCGGCTTCCGGACCGAGTTCCTGACCGAGACCCGCGGCACCGGCCTGCTGCACCACGTGTTCGAGAAGTACGAGCCCTGGCACGGCGAGCTGCGGACCCGGCCCTCGGGCTCGCTGGTCGCCGACCGCCGCGGCCTGACCAGCACGTACGCGCTGTTCAGCCTGCAGGAGCGGGGCTCGCTGTTCGTCGCCCCCGGCACCGAGGTGTACGAGGGGATGATCGTCGGGGAGAACGCCCGGGCCGACGACATGGACGTCAACCCGACCAAGGAGCGCAAGCTCACCAACGTCCGGTCCTCCTCCGGCGAGGAGCTGGAGCGGCTGGTGCCGCCGCGGCTGCTGTCACTGGAGCAGGCGCTGGAGTTCTGCCGCGAGGACGAGTGCGTGGAGGTCACGCCGGGCGCGGTGCGGATGCGCAAGGTCGCCCTGTCCCAGCACGACCGGGAGAAGCTGCGGGGCCGCCGGGCCAAGGCCAACCTGCCGCAGCGCTGACGCCGTCCCTTCACCTGTTTGCCAAGTCTTGGGGTGGCCGGGGGTGTGGTGACGCTGCGCCGCCCGGCCCATCGGCGAAACAGCCGTTCGGGGACGGGCCTGCGGGAGGGGGCACGGGCCAACGTCGGTTCGGTCACTCCTTGGTCACGATTGACCGACCACGTTCCATGCCTCCCCCGCACGCTGGTTACTGTCGCCCAGTCCGGCGGCACCCCCCGCCGGATCCGGTGTGGTCCCGCGATCGAGGCGGGATGGAGGAGGCGCAAGAGTGAAGTTGTGGAGGAAGTCGGCGCTCATCGCGCCCGCGGTCATCGTCGCGATGACCGCCGCTGCCTGCGGTGGCGGCAGCGGCTCCGGCAGTGGTGGTGGAGGCGGCACGCAGTCCGGTGGCCAGATGGTCTACGGCGAGTCGACCGCGTTCACGGACAACCTGTTCCCGCTCATCTCGGCCGGTAACTCGACGGCCACGGGCAACGCCGAGATCCGGGTGCTGCTCTCCCCGTTCCGGCTGTACCCGGACTTCACCTACAAGCCGGACACGGACCTCGTCGTCGGCGAGCCGACGTCCGAGGTGACCAACGGCAAGCAGGTGGTCACGTACAAGATCAACCCGAAGGCGGTCTGGAGCGACGGCCAGCCGATCACGTCCAAGGACTTCGAGTTCACGGCGCGGCTGCAGAAGAGCGTCGACCCCAAGGACGGCGGCTGCGCCGACCTGCTGGCCAGCACGGGGTACGAGCAGATCGGCTCGGTCGAGGGCACGGACAACGACAAGACGGTCACGGTCACCTTCACCAAGCCCTACGGCGACTGGCGCCAGCTGTTCACGCTGTTCCCGCAGCACCTGATGGACAAGACCGACCCGAAGGCGAACTGCGCCGTCGTCAAGAAGGGCTGGCCCGTGGCCGGCGGCGTCCCGCTCTCCAGCGGGCCGTACCTGCTGGACAAGGCCGGCATCGACGTCGGCAAGAAGACCATGATCCTCACCAAGAACCCGAAGTGGTGGGGCGCGGAGCCGTCGAAGCTGGACCGCATCATCATCCAGAACATCGGCAGTGACCCGACGGTCTCGGTCAACGCGCTGCGGAACAAAGAAGTCCAGATGATCTACCCGCAGCCGCAGCTGGACCTGGTGAAGCAGATCAAGGCCCTCGAGCCGCAGGTCACCAGCAGCACCAACTTCGGCCTGTCGTTCGAGCACCTGGACTTCAACACCAAGGACCCGCAGCTGGCCCAGGCCGACGTGCGCAAGGCCTTCGCGTACGCGCTGAACCGTCCCGAGCTCGTGGCCAAGACCGTGGGCCAGTTCGACTCCCGGGCGCAGGTCCTGAACAACCGCTACCTGGTCAACAACCAGCCCAACTACCGGGACACCAGCGGCGGCCTGTACAACAAGCAGGACATCGCCAAGTCCGACGAGCTGCTCAAGGGCCTGGGCTACGCCAAGGGCCCCGACGGCATCTACGCCAAGGGTGGCCAGCGGCTGTCCTTCACGATCATGACCACGCAGGCCAACCCGCTGCGTGAGGCCACGATCGACGCCATCACCGAGCAGATGAAGCCGGCCGGGTTCGAGATCAAGAAGTTCCTCAACCCGGACATCTTCGCCGGACCGGAGAAGCCGCGCAGCCTCGACGGTGGCGAGTTCCAGATCGCCCTGTTCGCCTGGGTCAGCCAGCCCGGCCCGTCGTCGAGCCAGTCCATCTACGCCTCGCCCAAGGGTGCGAACATCGGTCAGAACTACACCCGGGGCGGTGACCCCAGGGTCGACGCCCTGCTCCCGCGGGTGGCGGTCGAGACCGACGCCACGAAGGCGGCCGAGCTCGGCAACCAGGTCGACGAGCTGCTGTGGCAGAACATGTTCACCATCCCGCTGTACCAGAAGCCGACGTTCCTGGCGTACGACAGCAACTACACCGGCATCGTGGAGAACGCCACGCTGGCCGGCCCGCTGTGGAACTCGACTGCCATCGCCCGCAAGGCGTAGTCGCGCGACCCGGCTCTCGTAGCCGGTAGCAGGGAAAAAGGTTGGCGGCCTCCCGGTCCGGGAACCCCCGTACCGGGAGGCCGCAGCCGTTTCTTCCGTCCCGCACCCGACCATCTCCCGGCGGGTGATCTCGCGGCGTAAGGTGAAGCTCATGCTGCTGTACAGCATTCGGCGCCTACTGGCGTCGGTCCTGGTGCTCATCGCCAGCTCAGCACTGGTCTTTGTGCTGACCGCGCAGACGGTCGACCCGCTGAGCGTGTACCGCACCCGGCAGCCCCCGCCGTCCCCGATCTTCATCGCCCAGAAGCGCGCGGAGCTCGGCCTCGACAAGCCGATCCTGCAGCGCTACTGGGACTGGCTCGTCGGCGTCCTGCACGGCGACTTCGGAAACAACATCAACGGCGTCCCGGTCGGGCCGGTGCTGTTCCAGAAGCTGGGCGTCACCTCGCGCATGGTGGCCGCGGCGATGCTCCTGGCCATCGTGCTCGCCGTGGTGGTGGGCGTGGTGACCGCGGTCCGCAAGAACAAGGCGTCGGACTACGTCGCCACGATCATCTCCTACATCCTCATCGCGCTGCCGGTCTTCTGGTTCGCGGTGCTGCTCAAGGTCTTCGTCGCGATCAAGTTCAACGAGCTGGTCGGGAGGACGATCCTCTACACCGCCAGCGAGGAGTCACCGGGCATCTCGACGTACGGGACGGCCGGGGAGATCTTCAAGGACCGGTTCCAGCACCTGGTGCTGCCCACGATCGCCCTGGCCGCGATCACGTACGCGGCCTGGAGCCGGTTCCAGCGCGCCTCCATGCTCGACGTGATGAGCTCCGAATACATGCGGTTCGCCCGGGCCAAGGGCCTGCCCTACCGCAAGGTGCTGCTCAAGCACGGCCTGCGCAACGCCCTGATCCCGACCACGACGGTCGTGGCCCTGGGCATCGGCGCCATCTTCGGCGGCGCGATCATCACCGAGACCGTGTTCAACTGGAACGGGATGGGCCGATATCTGACCCAGGACGGGCTCGGCCAGAACGACATCAACGTGGTGACGGGCTGGCTCATCGTGTCCGCGTTCTTCATCGTGCTGTTCAACCTCATAGCCGACCTCTTGTACGCGGTGCTCGATCCGCGCATCCGGCTGAGCTGAGAGTCCCCGAGGGAACGAGGTCCAGATGGCCACCGACGTCCAGCAGGTGACGGCCCCTCCGGCGATCACGGAGACACCGGTCGAGCGCGAGTTCACCGTCGAGTCCCGCAGTCAGACCCAGCAGGCCCTGCGCCGCTTCATGCACAACCGGCTCGCCGTCGGCGGGCTGGTCGTGTGGCTGGTGATCCTGCTCATCTCGTTCATCTATCCGCACTTCTACGGCTTCACCTTCAGCCAGCAGTCCGACGCCCTGTCGGTCGGCCCGGGCACCGCCGGTCACCCGTTCGGGACCGACGACCTCGGCCGCGACCTGCTGGCCCGGATGATGCGCGGCATCCAGCGCTCGACGTACATCAGCGTGCTGTTCGTGCTGATCGCCGGCACGCTCGGCGTCACCATCGGCGCCCTCGCCGGCTACTTCGGCCGCTGGGTCGACAACGTGCTGATGCGGATCGTCGACATCATCCTGACCGTGCCGATCCTCGTCGCGATCATCGTCATCGCGGCCAACTTCCCCAGCGCCCGGTCGCCGCTCGGCATCGCGCTGTTCATCGCGCTGCTCGGCTGGATGGACCTGGCCCGGATCGTGCGCAGCACGTTCCTGTCGCTGCGGGAGCGGGAGTACGTCGAGGCGGCGCACGCGCTGGGCGCCTCCAACCGGCGGATCATCCTCAAGCACCTGATCCCCAACTCGCTCGGCCAGATCATCGTCTGGGCCACCCTCGGAGCGGCCGCGGCGGTCATCACCGAGGCGGCCCTGAGCTACCTCGGCTACGGCGTGCAGGGCTCGGACACCTCGCTCGGCTCGCTGGTGGCCATCGGCGCCCAGGCGGCGGAGACCAGGCCGTGGCTGTTCTACTTCCCCGGCGTGGCGATCCTGCTGATCGTGCTGTCGATCAACCTGATCGGTGACGGCGTCCGCGACGCCTTCGACCCCTCGGCCAACCGCGTCCGCTGATCCCCGGACGCGCTGCACCACCCACCTCCACGCACAACCCCGTCCGGACTTCCCGCCGGGCCGATCGAGCGGAGCCCCATGTCGACCTTGATCGACGCCACCGAGCAGGACCGTCGGACCCCCACCGACGCGCTGCTCGAGGTGGAGGACCTCAACGTGCGCTTCCCCACCGAGGACGGCGTCGTGCACGCCGTGCGCGGGGTGAGCTTCACGATGCGACCCGGTGAGGTCCTCGGCATCGTCGGTGAGTCCGGCTCCGGCAAGTCGGTGACCTCGATGGCGGTCATGGGGCTGCTGCCGGGGTCGGCGCAGATCACCGGGTCGGTGAAGTTCCGCGGCCGGGAGTTGCTCGGCCTCAGCGACCGGCAGCTGTCCGCGGTCCGGGGCAAGTCCGTGGCGATGGTCTTCCAGGACCCGATGACCTCGCTCGACCCGGTCTACAAGATCGGCGTGCAGATCGCCGAGACGGTCCGCCAGCACGACAAGTCGGTCTCCCGGCAGGCGGCCCGGGCCCGCGCCGTCGACCTGCTCAAGATGGTCGGCATCCCGAACGCCCAGGACCGCATCGACGCCTACCCGCACGAGTTCTCCGGCGGCATGCGGCAGCGCGTGGTCATCGCGATCGCGATGGCCAACCAGCCCGAGGTGATCATCGCCGACGAGCCGACCACGGCCCTGGACGTGACCGTGCAGGCGCAGGTGCTCGAGGTGCTCAAGACCGCCCAGGAGGAGACCGGCGCGGCGACCGTGCTCATCACCCACGACCTCGGCGTGGTCGCCGGCATGGTCGACCGCGTCCTGGTCATGTACGCGGGGCGCGCGGTGGAGAAGGGCACGGTCGAGGACGTCTTCTACCGGGCCCGGATGCCGTACTCGATCGGCCTGCTGGGCTCGATGCCGCGCATCGACGCCGGCGAGAAGCAGCGGCTGACCCCGATCAAGGGCTCGCCGCCGTCCCTGATCAACCCGCCGCCGGGCTGCCCGTTCGGGCCGCGCTGCCCGCTGCACTACGCCAAGTGCGACGAGCAGGAGCCGGACCTGCTGCCGGTGGACGGGGCCGACCACACCGCCGCCTGCATCCGGGTCGAGGAGATCGTGAAGACCGAGGTCGCGGCCGAGGACATCTTCAGCCAGGACTCCGCCGACACCACGCTGGCGGCCGCGTCGGCGATCGGCGCCGGGGCCGAGGACGAGGCGATCCCGATCGAGGAGATCGTCGCCCAGCACACCGACCAGGACGCCCCCGCCACCGGTGGCGCCAGCACGGTCGGCGCGGCCCGCAACGACGAGGCGGCGGCGCGCCGCGACCCGGAGGCCCGCGCATGACCACCACCGACGTGCCCGCCGAGGAGGCCCGGCACCGCGGCATCGGCACCGACCCGGTGCTGGAGGTCCGGGGGCTGGAGAAGTACTTCCCGATCAAGGGTAAGGGCCTGCTCCGCCGTACGGTCGGGCACATCAAGGCCGTCGACGGCATCGACCTGACCCTGTTCCCGGGCGAGACCCTGGGGCTGGTCGGCGAGTCCGGGTGCGGCAAGTCGACCACCGGCCGGGCCATCCTCAACCTGCAGCCGGCCACCGGCGGCTCGGTGAAGTACAACGGGCGCGAGCTGATCGGGCTCAGCCGGTCCCAGATGCGCCCGCTGCGCCGCGAGATCCAGATCGTCTTCCAGGACCCGTACGCGTCGCTCAACCCGCGGCTGCCGGTGCTCGACATCGTCGGCGAGCCGCTGATCATCCACAAGGTGGTGCCGCGCAACCGGCTCCGCGACCGGGTCAACGAGCTGCTCAAGCTGGTCGGCCTCAACCCCGAGCACAACAACCGCTACCCGCACGAGTTCTCCGGCGGGCAGCGGCAGCGCATCGGCATCGCCCGGGCGCTGGCGCTGGAGCCGAAGGTGCTCATCCTGGACGAGCCGGTGTCCGCGCTGGACGTGTCGATCCAGGCCGGCGTGGTCAACCTGCTCGAGGACCTGCGCGACCAGCTCGGCCTGTCCTACCTGTTCATCGCGCACGACCTGTCCGTCGTCCGGCACACCTCGGACCGGGTCGCGGTGATGTACCTGGGCAAGATCGTCGAGCTGGCCGACACCGAGGACCTCTTCGAC
>DATDKW010000401.1:0-6263 GCA_036519715.1 Mycobacteriales bacterium | reverse complement strand
GCGCGTCGTGCAGCGCCTGCTCGCCCTCAACACCGCGATCTGGTTCAACTGGCAGATCGGGGCCCCGACCAAGCGCTCCCTGATCGCCTACGACCACTAACACCCCCTCCACCAGCACCGAAAACCGCATCAACGATCTAGTGCTACAGCCGCCAGATCAGCCCGGCGGGCTGACGGTCGTTGGCAAGCAGCACCAACACAGAGTGCATCGACGCGACATGCTCGGCGGTCTCCTGCATGAGTACCGACACGCTGCATGAACGAGTTTGCGCACCCTTCACGCAGGCCTTTTCCTGCTGCCCCGTCTGCAGCGGCTGGCCGACCAGGTGCGGAGAAGGCTGGACGAGCTCGACCAGCTCGACCGGACCAGGGGACCCAGCCCCTGGTCGTAGGCTGGTGGCTGTCCGGGCGGCGAGGCGAAGAGACCGGATTGACTATTCCTCATCGAGCGGGATTATGAACACGTACCTGCCTTCGGCCCGTCACGAAGGGGGCCTGGTGTGACCGAGTTTCTTGTGATGACGGGCATCCGCAAGACCTATCCCGGTGTGGTGGCGTTGGCCGGGGTCGACTTCGACCTGCGCCAGTCCGAAGTGCACGTCATCCTCGGGGAGAACGGCGCGGGCAAGAGCACCCTCATCAAGGTCCTCGGGGGGGTCGTTCAGCCCGACGCCGGAGAGATCCGGATCGACGGTTCACCCGCGCGCATCACGTCCGCCGCCGACGCCAAGGCCCGGGGCATCGCAACGATCCACCAGGAGCTGGCGCTCGTTCCGCAGCTCAGCGTCGCCGAGAACCTGCTCTTGGGGCAGCTGCCCCGTCGGTTCGGAGTCGTCGACCGGCGCGTGCTCATGCGCCAGGCGGAGGAACTCCTGGACCGGGTCGGCGCGACGGTCGATCCCTTACGGGTCGTCGGCACCCTGGGGGTCGCCCAGCAGCAGATGGTCGAGATCGCCAAGGCGCTGTCCGGAGAGGTGCGCGTCCTCATCATGGACGAGCCGACTGCCTCGCTGTCCGGTCAGGAGACCGAGCGGCTGTTCGAGCTGGTGCGCGAACTGACCGGACGCGGCGTCGGCATCATCTTCATCTCCCACCACCTCGAAGAGGTCCCGGAGATCGGTAGCCGGGTCACGGTGCTCCGGGACGGCGCCACGGTCGGCGAGGTGCCCGCTACCACGTCGCGCGCAGAACTTGTCCGCCTCATGGTCGGCCGCACCATCGACGCGCAGTACCCACACGAGCCCAGGAAGCCCCAGGAGCCACTGCTGACGGTCGAGCACCTGACCCGGCACGGCGTATTCGAGGACGTGTCGTTCGAGGTGCACGCGGGCGAGGTGCTCGGCATCGCCGGCCTCGTCGGCGCCGGCCGCACCGAGCTCGTCCGTTCGATCTTTGGGGCCGACCCCGTCGACGGCGGCACCGTCACGGTCGCGGGACAGCGTCTGCGCCATGGCAGTCCACGGGCGGCGCGGGAGGTGGGCCTCGGTCTCGTCCCGGAGGACCGCAAGACCCAGGGGCTGGTTCTGGGCCTGTCGGTCGCGGAGAACCTCGGCCTCGCCACGCTCGACGTGGTCTCGCGCGGCGGCCTCGTCGACCGGGGCGCGATCCGCGATCGCGCCGACCGCATGGTCGACAGCCTCGGCGTACACACCCCGAACCTTGACGTGGCCGTGCGCACCCTGTCCGGGGGCAACCAGCAGAAGGTCGCGATCGGCAAGTGGCTGCTTGCCGAGAGCAAAGTCCTCATCCTTGACGAGCCGACCCGCGGCGTGGACGTCGGCGCGAAGGTCGAGATCTACCAGCTCATCAACGCGCTCACGACCGCCGGCAGCGCTGTCGTGCTCGTCTCCAGCGAACTGCTGGAGGTGCTCAGCATGAGCGACCGGCTGCTGGTCATGGCTGAGGGCCGGGTCGCCGGGGAACTCGTCGCTGCCGGGGCGACCCAACAAGACGTGATGGAACTGGCCGTGGGCGGGAAGGAGTCCGACGTTGCCTAGCATCGGGGTGGACAAGCCCCGCGAGCGTCGGCGAGGGCGAGAGCGTCGCTCCCGCGGGGCCGCCATCAGGGAGGTGCTGTCGCGCAACGGCGCACTCGGCGGTCTCGTCTTGATGGTGATCGTCCTCACGATCCTGTCCGCGGACTTCCTCACCGTCGACAATGTGCTCAACATTGGAACCCAGGCTGCGGTCATCGCGATCCTCGCCTATGGGCAGACGTTCGTGGTCGTCTCTGGCGGCATCGACCTGTCGGTGGGCAGTGTGCTCGGCCTCGCCGGCGTCATCCTCGGCTGGCTGATCGCCTCCGCTGGGGTGGCCTGGCCCCTGGCCGTGCTCCTGGCGCTCGCCGTCGGACTCTTGGCCGGCATCGTGAACGGGCTGCTCGTCACGTTCGGTCGGCTGCCAGCCTTCATCGCGACCCTGGCGATGCTCAGCGCCGCGCGCGGGCTGGCGTTGGTGATCTCCGGCGGGATCCCCGTCAGCGGCCTGCCGTCGATGCTGCGCACGTTCGGGTCTGGCGACCTCTTCAACATCGTGCCCTACCCCTTCCTCGTCATGCTCGTGATGTTCGCGATAACCGCGTTCATCCTCCAGCGCACGTACGCCGGTCGGTGCATGTACGCGATTGGCGGCAACGAGGAGGCAGCCCGGCTCTCTGGCATCAACGTGACCAGGCAGAAACTCGTGATCTACGGACTGTCGGGCGCCTTCGCAGGGGTGGCGGGCGTGCTGTCGGCAGCGCGGCTCGCCTCCGCCCAGCCACAGGCCGGAACCGGGTTCGAGCTGGACGCGATCGCCGCGGTCGTCATCGGTGGCGCGAGCCTGACCGGCGGGGTGGGGACGGCGACCGGCACCCTCATCGGCGCGCTGATCCTCGGGGTGCTCCGCAACGGCCTCAACCTACTCGCTGTCTCGTCGTTCTGGCAGCAGGTCGTCATCGGCGTCGTCATCGTCCTGGCCGTGCTCACCGACACGTTACGCCGGCGGCGCAGCGCGTAGGCCCGAAAGGAGCAGGACAAATGAGCAAGCGCAGCCCAGCCCTCACCGCCCTCCTTGCCCTGCTGCTCGCCGTCACGGCGGCGGCGTGCAGCAACACCCGCTTCGGCGGTGGTGACAACAGCGCCGAGAAGACGATCGGCCTGAGCATCTCCACGCTCAACAACCCGTTCTTCGTCGACCTTCGCGACGGAGCCCAGGCGGCTGCCGCGAAGCAGGGCGCCAAGCTCATCGTGACGGACGCGCAGAACGACGCCACCAAGCAGGCGAACGACATTCAGTCGTTGATCACCCAGAAGGTGGCAGCCATTCTCGTCAACCCGGTGGACTCCGATGCGATCGTGCCGTCGGTCCAGGCCGCAAACGATGCCAAGATCCCGATCCTCGCACTCGACCGGGGAAGCTCCGGGGGTGAGGTCGCGGCCACTATCGCGTCCGACAACGTGGCCGGCGGCACTATCGCGGCGGACTTCCTCGCCAAGGCGGTGGGCAACGGCCCGGTGTTCGAGCTGCAGGGCATCCCCGGAACGTCCGCGGCACGAGACCGCGGCAAGGGGTTCGACACCCGGATCGCTACCAAGCCTGGCATCAAGGTTGTCGCCAAGCAGCCCGCCGGCTTCGACCGTGGCCAGGGCCTCAACGTGACGCAGAATCTCCTGCAGGCCCACCCCGACGTGAAGGGCATCTTCGCCCAAAACGACGAGATGGCGCTCGGCGCGATTCAGGCGCTCGGAAACAAGGCCGGCAAGGTGATCGTCGTCGGCTTCGACGGGACGCCGGACGGGCTCAAGGCGGTACAGGCGGGCACGATGGCCGCCCTCGTCGCCCAGCAGCCGAGGCTCATGGGCGCCACCGGCGTCGAGGACGCGCTGAAGGTGATCGCCGGGGACAAGGTCGAGACCCAGCCGAAGGTCGAGGTCAAGCTGGTCACCAAGGACAACGTGGCCGACTTCCTCAAGGCCTGAGGTGAGCGGGGACCTCGAGGTCTTCGTCGTCGGCTCCGTCAACGCTGACCTCGTCGTCGAGGTGCCCCGGCGCCCGGGTCCGGGGGAGACGGTGTCCGGGACGGACCTGGCCACCCTGCCTGGCGGCAAGGGGGCCAACCAGGCGGTCGCGACGGCCCGGCTGGGGGGTCGGGTGGCGATGCTCGGCCGCGTCGGCCGCGACAGCGCCGGCGAGGTGGTCACGGCGGCGCTCTCCCGCGCGGGCGTGGACACAGTCGACGTCGAGGCCTTGGCGGACGTCCCGACCGGCGTCGCGCTCATCACCCTCACACCGGACGGCGAGAACTCCATCGTCGTCTCGCCAGGGGCCAACGGCCGGCTCGCGCCAGGGGACGTCGACGCGGTGCGCGAGCGGCTGGGCCGCGCCGCCGTGCTCACGCTGCAGCTGGAGATTCCGGTGGAGACCGTGGTGCGGGCGGTAGCGGTGGGGGCCGAGGTCGGTTCGCGGATCGTGCTCAACCTCGCCCCGCCCCGCCGGCTGCCTGACACGGTCCTGCGGGATCTCGACCCCCTCGTCGTGAACGAACACGAGGCGGCTGCGTTGCTCGGCGCGGTCGTTCCCGGAAGTGGAGAGGAGGTAGCACGCCGGCTGTGCGACCTCGGCCCGCGCTCCGCGGTCGTGACGCTTGGCGCCGCAGGGGCGGCGTTCGCAGGTTCCGGCGCCTCCGGGGTGACGCGGGCACCGCGAGTATCTGTCGTCGACACCACCGGCGCGGGAGACGCCTTCGTCGGAGCGCTATCGCTCGCGCTGGCGCGCGGGCACGACCTCCAAGCCGCCTGCCGCTACGGCGTCGGCGCCGGCTCCTGGGCGGTGCAGAGGAAAGGGGCGCAGACGTCCTTCCCCAACACCGACCAGCTCGAGATCACGGAGGTGCGGTGAAGCGCCGAGGCATCCTCAACGCCGGCCTGTCGGGAGCCTTGGCCCGACTGGGACATACGGACCTCGTGGTGGTCTGCGACGCGGGGCTGCCCCTGCCCTACGACGTCCCAGGCGCGGAGATCGTCGATCTGGCCTTCATCCTGGGCGAACCACGGTTCGAGACCGTGCTACGCGGGCTGCTCGAGGAGATCGTGGTCGATGGCGGGGTCGCAGCCAGCGAGGTCGTCGTGTCCAACGAGGAGTGCCACCACCTGCTGGCGTCCCTGGTGCAGCCGTTGGAGCTGGTGCCCCACGAGGCGTTCAAGGCGCTAACACGTCGGGCCCGCCTCGTGGTGCGCACAGGGGAGGACCGGCCGTACGCCAACGTGGGGTTGCGCTGCGGGGTGCCGTTCTGACATCAGCACCGAACGGACAGCTCGGGTCCCGCATCGTCTGCGTCTACAGTGCTCATTTATCTGTAGCGGGACCTTCGGTCAACGGGAAATCTGGGTCGTGTGTGCTCGTGGGGTGCGGAAACTCGAACGCAACCTCTGAACTGCGGGTTCGTAGCAGCCCGGGATTCAGTACCGTGACGGCAATTCCCCCTCATGACAGAGGCGATCTAGTGATGCCGAAACTTGCCTACCTGACGCTGTGGCGCTCGATCCAGCTGCTCATGTCTGCCGCCCGCGGCGATGCCACCAAGGACCTGGAACCTCTCGTCCTACGTCACCAGCTCAGCGTGCTCGGCCGCCAAGTCCCACGACCCAAGCTAGAGCCCACCGACCGGGCGATGCTCGCCGCCCTCAGCCGCTCGCTCGAGGGTGCGGAAACTCCGACCTGGCCGCTGAGCTGCCGGTTCACTTGACATGGGCGCGGTAGTGTGACGCCTCCGCTGATGTCTGGGAGGCTCCTGGGTGCTCTCGAAACTCGCCTACCTGACGCTCTGTCGCTCCATCCAGCTGCTCGCGACGCTCGCACGGGGTGATGCTGCCAAGGACTTGGAGATCTTGGTGCCGCGCCACCAGCTTGGCGTGCTGCGCCCGTAGGGTTCAAGAACCTGGACGTCATGCTGCGGCCTTGTAGTACTCATGAACGAGACCGCCGAGACGGTCCCGGCGTCGGACCGCCGTTGCGGTGGCTGTGGCCACGCGCGCTCCGGATCCTTCGTTGATCGCGCGTGGCGGCCGAAGATCAAGGCTTCGGTGAGGCCGCTCGTCGTTGTAGTGCCGAACGTACTCGTCCAGAACCCGTTCAAGGTGGCGTCGGCTCCAGATCAGCATCCAGTCCAGGCACTCCTGCCGCACAGTCCGCACCCACCGCTCAGCGAAGGCGTTGGCGTTCGGCGCCTGGATCGGCGTCTTGATGGTCTGGACGCCATCAGAGGCGAAGACGTCGTCGAAGGC
>DATDKW010000400.1:0-5711 GCA_036519715.1 Mycobacteriales bacterium | reverse complement strand
GAGCTGGCCAACGACATCAACGACCACATGCCCGACTACGTCGCCTCCCGGCTGATGCGGGCGCTGAACCGGCACGGCATCGCCATGTCCCGGGCCCGGGTGCTGGTGCTGGGCCTGGCCTACAAGCGCAACGCCGGCGACGCCCGGGAGTCCCCGGCGGTGGCGCTGATCCACCGGCTGGTCGCCGACGGGGCCGAGGTCGCCGTGGCCGACCCGCACGTGGTCGAGGAGATGGCGGTGGACGCGGTCACCCGCCGGGTCGAGCTGACCCGGGACGAGGTCGAGCGGGCCGACGCGGTGGTGCTGGTCACCGACCACGACGCCTTCGACTACGCGATGGTGCAGCGGCACGCGACGCTGATCCTCGACACCCGGCACCGCCTGGACGGCCCCGATGTCGAACAACTCTGACGGCCGGCCGCGCATCGCGGTCATCCTCTCCGGCTGGCCCCGGGTCTCGGAGTCCTTCGCCGTCAACGAGGTGCTGGCCCTGCGCCGGGCCGGGCTGCTCGGCGCCGTGCTGGCGCTCAAGCCCGGCGACGGCGGCTCGATGCACCCGGCCGCGGCCGAGCTCGCGCCGCTGGTCGAGGTGCTGCCCGCGGGCTACACCGAGACCCAGGCGGAGGCAGCGGTGTCCACACTGGACGGTCTCGGGATCACCGCCGTGCACGGCTACTTCGCGCACGCGCCGGCCGCGGTGGCCGCGCTGGTCGCGGACAAGTTCGGCCTGCCGTACGGGTTCAGCGTGCACGCGCTGGACGCACGCAAGGTCAGCAAGGCCGAGATGCACGAGCGGGGCGGCGCGGCCGCGGTCGTGGTCGCCTGCAACTCCGACGTCGCGGCCGACGTGTCGGCGGCCGGGGTCGTGCCCACGATCGTCCGGCACGGCGTGGACCTGGCCGCGTTCCCGGCCACCGAGCCGCCCGGGTCCGACCCGGTCGCGCTGCTCGCGGTCGGCCGGCTGGTGGAGAAGAAGGGCTTCGACGTCCTGCTGGCCGCGCTATCCACAGTGGACCGGCGGTGGCGGCTGCGGCTGGTCGGCGACGGCCCGCTGCGGGAGCGGCTGACCGGCCTGGTCGACGCGTACGGCCTGGGCGACCGGGTGTCGCTGACCGGGTGCTGCACGCACGCGACCCTGCCGGCGGAGTACGCGGCCGCGGACCTGGTCGTGGTGCCGTCGGTGGTCGACTCGACCGGCGACCGGGACGGGCTGCCCAACGTGGTGCTGGAGAGCATGGCCAGCCGGCGGCCGGTGGTCGCCAGCGCGGTGGCGGCGATCCCGTCCGCGGTCCGGGACGGCGTGACCGGCGCTCTGGTGCCGCCGCGCGACCCGGACGCGCTGGCCCGGGCGCTGACCGCGCTCATCGACGACCCGGCCCGCCGGGTCGCGCTCGGCCGGGGCGCCCGCGCCGTGGCCGAGACCGAGTTCGGGCTGACCAGCCGGACCGAGGAGTTCTGCCGGGTGCTGGAGCGGGCGTATGCGTGAGACGGACGAGACCAGGGACACGATCGGGTACGTCCTCAAGGGCTACCCGCGGATCTCCGAGCTGTTCATCGCCAGCGAGATCTGGCGGCTGGAGCAGCTGGGCCTGCCGCTGCGGCTGTTCGTGCTGAAACCGGCCGACGAGACCCAGCACCACCCGGTGGTCGACAAGATCGAGGCCGACCCGACGTACCTGCCCGAGACCACGTCGCTGTCGGACAGCACCGTGCCGGCCTGGCTGCGGGACAACTTCGCCGCCTTCCGGCCGTCGCTGGCCCGCGTCACCCGCCGCCACCCGGTCCGGGTGGCCCGGACCGCGGCGGCCGCGTTATGGCAGGCGGTCCGGGCCCGCAAGGGGCTGCGGCCGCGCTCGACCTACCTCAAGGAGTTCCTGCAGGCGGTCGACCTGGCGGACCGGCTGGAGGCGGCCGGGGACGTGCGGCACCTGCACGCGCACTTCGCGCACGGGACCACCACGGTGACCTGGCTGGCCGCGAAGCTGACCGGGCTGCCGTTCTCGTTCACCGGGCACGCCAAGGACATCTACCGGGAGTCGCTCAACCCGGCCGGGCTGCTGGGCCGCAAGATGCGGGCGGCCTCGTTCGTGGTCACCTGCACCGGGGCCAACAAGGACCACCTGGAGCAGGTCGAGCCGACCGCCGACGTGCACCTCGTCTACCACGGGCTCAACGCCGACTTCGCCGCGCTGCTGCCGGCGTTCGCGGCCGCGGACAGCGCCGAGCCACTGGCGGTGGCGGCTCCCGCGGCGGTGGCGGCTCCCGCCGGGATCGCCGCGTCCGTCGGGGTGGCGGCTCCCGTCGGGACCGGCGCTTCCATCGGGGTGGCGGCTCCGGCCGGCGCGGCGGCTCCGGGCGGGATGGCGGCTCCGGCCGGGATGGCGGCTCCGGCCGGGATGGTGGCGCGGGCCGGGATGGTGGCGCGGGCCGGGATGGCGGCGCGGGCCGGGGTGGCGGCTCCGGGCGGGTTGGCGGCTCCGGGCGGGATGGCGGGGATGGTGGCCGGGTTGGCCGGGCTGGCCGGCCCGGCCGGCGCGCTGGACCCGGCCCCCTCGGCCCGGCCGGCGGGCGAACCGCTGCGGGTGGTCGCGGTCGGCCGGCTGGTGCCCAAGAAGGGCTTCGACGTGCTCGTCCGGGCCGTCGCCGACCTGCACTGCCGGGGCGTCGACCTGGAGCTGGTGATCGCGGGCGAGGACGGCCCGGACGCGGGCCCGGTCCGCGCGCTCGTGGCCGAGCTGTGCCCGGAGGTGGTCCGCTTCACCGGCCCGCTGAGCCAGTGCGAACTGCTGTCGCTCTACCGCGGCGCCGACGTGTTGGCGCTGGCCTGCCGGGTCGACGGCGACGGCGACCGGGACGGCATCCCCAACGTGATGGTGGAGGCGATGGCCGCGGGCCTGCCGGTGGTCTCGACCGCCGTGTCGGGCATCCCGGAGCTGGTCCGGGACGGCGAGAACGGGCTGCTGGTGCCGCCGGAGGATCCGGCCGCGCTGGCCTCGGCGCTGCTGCGGCTGGCCGCCGACGCGCCGCTGCGGGACCGGCTGGCGCGGGCCGGCCGGACCACCGTGGCCGAGCGGTTCGACGGTGACGTGCTGGCCCGGAGGATGGCCGGACTGTTCCGCGGCGGCCAGCCGTGACAGTGCCGGCGGTGGCGGGGCGGTCGGCGGCGGTGGGGCGGCCGCCGACCGGACCCCGCGCCGTGCTCTGCGTGGTCGACGACCTCGGCCGCGACCTGGCCGTGGCCCGGGCCGCGAAGGCCGGCCGGTTCAGCCACGGCGGGGTCACCCTCGACCTGGGCCGGCGCCCGGACTGGATCTGCGGCGGGATCGGCGACCCGGAGTGGCGGATCGAGTGGGTCAAGCTCTACGAGGGTCTTGACCTGGCGTACGCCTGCGTGACCACCGGGGACGGCGAATTCCTGACCGCCTGGGAGGACCTGGTCGAGTCGTTCTGCCAGCAGGTCCCGGTGGGCTTCGACAGCTCCGACGTCTCCGCCCGCCGCGTCCAGAACTGGCTGTACGCCTGGCAGCGCTTCGCCGCCGACCCGGACTTCGCCGGCCTGCGCCCGGGCCTGGCCGAACTGCTCACCGACCGGATCAAGGCCGACGCCGCCCACCTGGCCGCGCACCTGACCCGCGAGCGCAACCACCGGACCCTGGAGCTGTACGCGCTGCTGCTGGTGGGGCTGGCACTGTCCGATGAGGACAGTGCTCGGACGGCCCTGGACGACCTGGCCGCCAACGCCGACACCGACATCTGGGCCGACGGCGTGCACCGCGAGTGCAGCACGGACTACCACCTCATCGTGCTGCGCTCGCTGCTGGGCGCGATCGGCAACGCCCGGCGGTTCGACCTGCCGGTGCCGCCGACGCTGCTGCGGGCGGCCGACCGGGCCTGCGACTTCGCCCTGCACGTGCAGCGGCCGGACGGGCTGACCCCGGCCGTGTCCGACGGCGACCAGGGCGACTTCCGGGCCGTGCTCACGCTCGGGTCCGCGCTGCTGCACCGGCGGGACCTGCGCTGGGTCGCCGGCGGCGGCACCTCCGGGACCGCACCGGCGCAGCGGCACGCCGACTTCCCGGTCGGCGGCTACCACACCCAGCGCAGCGGCTGGGGCGACGGCGGCCGCCCGTTCGGGGACGAGCGCTGGCTGCTGCTGGACGCGGGCCCGCTCGGCGACGGCGGCCACGGCCACTACGACCAGCTGTCGGTGGAGATCGCGGCCGGCGGGCGGCTGCTGGTGGTCGACCCCGGCCGCTACACCTACGACGCGACGTACGGCCTGGACGAGGTCGACCGGGGCTGGCGGCACTGGTTCAAGGGCACCGCCGGGCACAACACGGTCAGCGTGGACGGCCTGGACCAGACGCCGTACCGGCCGGGCAAGCCGGCCAAGGGCCGGCCGACCTCGACCGCCCGGCTGCTGGACCGGCGCACCGGCCCGGGCCTGGACCTGCTCCGGGCCGAGGTGGTCAGCCCCTGCTACGACGCCGTGCACACCCGGACCGTCGCGTTCGTCGACGACGACTACTGGATCGTCCACGACCGGCTGCGGGCGGCGACCCCGCACGCGTACGCGGCCCGCTGGCACCTGAGCCCGAGCGCGACCGGCGCGACCGTGCTGGGCCGGGGCCGGCTGACCGCGCCCGGCCTGGTGCTGCTCACCCCGCTCGGCGAGCTGACGGTCGAGCCCGGCTGGGTCTCGGCCTCGTACGGGCGCAAGGCCCCGGCGCCGGTCGCGGTGCTGGCCGCCGGCGGCGCGGACGCCGACCTGGTCACGGTGATCGTGCCGGACCGCGACGGCGAGCACGCCGGCGTCCGGGCCGACGTGGACCTGGCCGAGGACGAGATCGAGGTGCGCGTGCACCGGCCCGGCACCGGCGTGGACACGGTCCGCTGGCAGACCGCCGGCGCCGGCTTCGGATGGGAGCGGGCATGCTGACCGCGACCACCACGATCGGCGCGCGGCACGGCTTCGCCGCCGATCCCGCCCTGCCGGCCCGGGACCTGCTGCTGGACCCGGACGCGGCCGGCGCCCACCTGGGCCGCCTGCTCGGCCGGGACCTGGACGGCTGCGAGCTGGTCCGGGTCAAGTACCGGATCGGTGAGAGCCTGCGGGTCACCTACCGGACCGGGCCGGGCGAGCTCCGGACCGTCCGGGCCTTCCGCGACGGCGGCAGCGCGGCGGCGGCCCGGAAGGCGGCCGGGGCGGTGCACGACCCGGAGCTGGACGCGGTCTGGTGGACCTTCCCGGCCGACCGCCGGCTGCGGGACCTGGCCGGCGTGCTCCGGCCCGGGCCCGACCTGGCCGCGCTGGCCCCGGGCTGGGTCGCGAGCGAGCTGGTCGAGTACTCCCCGGAGCGGGCGGCGACGTTCCGGGCCGTGGACGCCGCCGGCCGCGCGGTCGGGTACGCCAAGGCGTACGCGCCCGGGACGGTGGACGTGGCCGAGCGGGCCGGCCGGTACGAGCGGATGGCCCGGGTGCTGGCCGCGGGCGGCATCGGCGCCCCGCTCCCGCTGGGTGCCTCGGCCGAGCGCACGGTGCTGGTGATGGCGGCGGTGCCCGGGGTGCGGTGGGGCGAGCTGGCCGGGCCGGCGCTGACCGGCGCCGTCCACCGGCTCGGGGTCGCGATCGGCACCCTGCACGACTCCGGCGCCGAGGTCGCGGCCGGGCTGCCCCGCTTCGGCCGGCTGGACCCGCGCCGGGTCGGGCA
>DATDKW010000399.1:0-2249 GCA_036519715.1 Mycobacteriales bacterium | reverse complement strand
TCGACCGAGGGCGGGCGCCGCTGCTGTGCTGTCTAGCCCTGCGGGTAGCCGCTGCCGGGCTGGGCCGGGTAGCCGCCGCTCGGCGGCGGGTAGTTCTCCTGCCCGTACGGGCCGGGCTGCTGGGCCGGCTGCCCGCCGGTGGACGGGCCGGGGTAGCCGCCCTGCCCGCCGTACGTCGGCTGCTGACCGTAGGCCGGCGGCTGGGGCTGGGACCCGGGCTGCTGCCCGTACGACGGCTGGGCCGGGTAGCCGCCCTGCTGCTGGCCGCCGGGCTGACCCCAGCCCTGCGGCTGGCCCGGCTGCCCGCCCGGCCCGCCCTGGCCCTGCCAGTTGGAGGGGCCCGCGGCCGGCGCCTTCTTGACCCGGCCGGTGCGCTGCAGCCAGGACAGCTCCAGCACGGCGGCGGTGCCGAGCCCGAGCACCAGCCCGAGCCAGGCGCCGATCCCGCGGTCGAACCCGTCCGCATAACCGATGATCGCGAAGATCACCAGCAGCACCGCGCCGAGCACGGCCAGCATGGCCGGCACCGGCGAGACCGCCCGGTCGTCCGCGGTGGACCTGGTGAACAGCGGCGCGGCCGTGAGCAGCGCCGCCACCACCAGCAGCGTCACGCCGGCGGTCGGCAGCGGCAGGTCCCAGCCCGAGAAGGAGATGCCGTCGACGTTCACGCCGGCCGGCACGTCCTGCTTGGCCCAGGCCAGGAACGCGATGACGAAGGCCAGCAGGGCGAGCCCCACACCGACCAACTCGAGGACCGGCAGCGCCGGCGTGGACCGGCCGGATCGCGGTGACCCCGGCGTCGGACCCTGGGGCATCCCGTACCCGCTCATGGACTTCCTCTCACAGACGTCGTGGACCGGGCGACACCCTACCCGCGCCGGTTCACCCGACTCAGCCGGTGACGACCTCGCGGGCCAGCCGCGCGGTCTCCGACGGCGTCTTGCCGACCCGGACGCCGACCGCCTCCAGCGCGGCCTGCTTGGCCGCGGCCGTGCCGGCCGAGCCGGACACGATCGCGCCGGCGTGGCCCATGGTCTTGCCCTCGGGCGCGGTGAACCCGGCCACGTAGCCGATGACCGGCTTGGTCACGCTGGCCTTGATGAAGTCGGCCGCCCGCTCCTCGGCGTCGCCGCCGATCTCGCCGATCATCACGATCACGTCCGTGTCCGGGTCGTCCTGGAACGCGGACAGGCAGTCGATGTGGGTGGTGCCGATGACCGGGTCGCCGCCGATCCCGACCGCGGTCGAGAAGCCGAGGTCGCGCAGCTCGTACATCATCTGGTACGTCAGCGTGCCCGACTTGGAGACCAGGCCGATCGGGCCGGCGGAGGCGATGTCGGCCGGGATGATGCCGGCGTTGGACTTGCCCGGGCTGATCAGGCCGGGGCAGTTGGGCCCGATCAGCCGGGTGCGGCCGGACCGCTGGGCCTTGGTGAAGAACGCGGCCGTGTCGTGCACCGGGATGCCCTCGGTGATGACGACCAGCAGCGGCATCTCCGCGTCGATGGCCTCCTCGGCCGCGTCCCGGGCGAACCGCGGCGGCACGAAGACGACCGACACGTTGGCGCCGGTCTCCTTCATCGCGTCGGCGACCGTGCCGAAGACCGGGATGCCGTCGACCTGCTCGCCGGCCTTGCGCGGGTTGACCCCGCCGACCACGTTGGTGCCGGAGGCGACCATCCGGCGGGTGTGCTTGAGGCCCTCCGAGCCGGTCATGCCCTGCACGACGACCTTGGAGTTCCCGTCCAGGAAGATCGACATCAGCGTGCTCCCGCCAGCTCGGCGACGCGTTCGGCGGCGCCGTCCATGGTGTCCACCTGCTCCAGCCCCGGCAGCGCCGCCTCGGTGAGGATCCGCCGGCCCTCGTCGGCGTTGTTGCCGTCCAGCCGGACGACCAGCGGCAGCTGCACGGCCTCGCCCCGCTGCTCCAGCAGCCCGTACGCCTGCACGATGCCGTTGGCGACCGCGTCGCAGGCGGTGATGCCGCCGAAGACGTTGACGAACACCGACCGTACGGACGGGTCGCCGAGGATGATCTCCAGCCCGTTGGCCATCACCTCGGCCGAGGCGCCGCCGCCGATGTCGAGGAAGTTGGCCGGGCGGACCCCGCCGTGCCGCTCCCCCGCGTACGCCACCACGTCCAGGGTGGACATGACCAGGCCGGCGCCGTTGCCGATGATGCCGACCTCGCCGTCGAGCTTGACGTAGTTGAGGTCCTTCTCCTTGGCCTTCTGCTCCAGCGGGTCGGC
>DATDKW010000398.1:0-2750 GCA_036519715.1 Mycobacteriales bacterium | reverse complement strand
GCGCTCTTGGGTGAGGCTTGGCGTCGACAAGCCGTGAACATTGCTCCATGAGGGTCTTTCCCACGCCGAATCGACCCGTGAGTGTGAGGGCGACCACACGGCGTCGGGGCAGTCCAGTGGGGGTGTCGCATGCGCGGCCGTCCGGCTCCGGCTTCCGTCGCGGTGCCGATCATGGGGATCTAGCGGGTGAAATCCGCCCGGCCTGCCACTCCGACCGCCCTGGACGTCCAATCCGACCGGAAGGGGATCTCCATGAAGGTGCGTTGGCGCTCGGTCGTGACCGCCACAGCGGTCCTGACCTTCGCCGGCATGGTCGCGGCGCCCACCGCGTCCGCGGCCACACAGGCCGTGCCGATCGCCGCCGAGCAAGCCATCTGCGCAGACGTCTTCGGCGGCGTCTATCCCGTCCCGAGCTCCGAACCACTCGCCCGCTGTCAGTGGGACATGGCGCTGATCAACGCCGACACGCAGACCTGGACCCGCGCCACCGGTGCCGGTGTGCGGGTCGGCGTGATCGACGGCGGCGTCGACCTCGCGCATCCCGACATCGCGCCCAACCTTGACGTCGCCGACTCCTGCTCGTTCGTCCGCAGCGACGACCCGGCCATCGTCGCCGGTCTGGCCCCGGCCACCGAGGCCGGCAACGGCGACTGCTCGAACAAGGCCGCGGTCCAGGACGTGTACGGGCACGGCACGCACGTGGCCTCCACCATCGCCGCACCGGTCAACGGCATCGGCATCGCCGGCGTCGCCCCGGAGGCGACAATCGTCGCGCTCAAGGCCTGCACCGCCTCGACGTACTGCTTCGGCTACGCCGTCGCCGACGCGCTGCGGTACGCCGGCAACCACGACATCGACGTCGTGAACATGAGCCTGTTCGCCGACCCGTACCTGTACTACTGCGGCAACGACGCCGTCCAGCGGGCGATGATGCGCGAGCTGCAGAGTGCGGCGCGATACGCCCAGCAGCACGGAGTGCTGCTGGTCGCCGCTGCCGGCAACCAGTCCACCGACCTCCGGCACCCCATCCTCGACACGATCAGCCCGGACGGGCCCGAGGACGTGCCGATCACCCGAGAGGTCGGCAACAACTGCCGCGTCCTGCCCGCGGAGCTGCCCGGCGTGCTCACGGTCAGCGCCACGGGGCCGGTCGGCTACCCCGGCTACACCACGGACATCGCGGATTACTCGACGGTCGGCGGCGACATCGCGGCTCCCGGCGGCGATTACTTCTCGGCGAGCAATACCGTCCAGGACGCGATCCTCGCCGCGGTGCCCCCGAACAGCGTGCTCTTCCAGCAGCTGGACCCGCTGAACGCACAGTTGCCGGGGATCACGACCGGATCCGGTGCCGCAACCTACGCCTGGCTCAACGGCACATCGATGGCATCGCCGCACGTCGCCGGAGTGGCCGCCCTGGTCAAGCAGCTGCACCCGAACTGGAGCCCGTCGGCCCTGGCCGCCGCAGTCAAGCGGACGGCCGCGCCGATGTCCTGTCCGCCGGACTGGGAGCCGCAGTTCCCCGAGGACGAGCGGCTGCGCTGCTACGGCGGGTCCGACGGTCACACGTCCTTCTTCGGCGCGGGCCTCGTCGACGCCGCGGCGGCGACCGCCCGCTGACGTACGAGTGGTGCCCGCCGGCCGGTCCGGCGGGCACCGCCCGTCGTTGACGTGAGAGTCGAGGCGCCGCGTACTCCGGACGTCGCGGGGCGCCGACGACTACCGGCCGGCCCTTGCGCACATCGCCTCGGAGAGGGGTCGCATCCGAGGGAGCTGTTCGAAGACCGGCCGGAGTAAAGCCAGGATCAGTTGCCCGCGGGCAGGTCGTTGTCGCGGAAGTTGTAGATCACCGGCACTCCGCAGCTACCGCCCGGGCAGAACATGTCGTATAGGCCATCCGACACGGCGTGGCCGCAGACGATGCCGTCGCGTCCGCTCCCGCCCGCTACGCACCCGGCGAAACAAGGTCCGGGACGGCGGCAGCGGTCGACGGCGGAGAACGTGGGACCGCAGCCAGCACGGTTGCTGACCTGGGAAGATGCACCACAGGGAGGGTGGGCAGGGGCGGGGTCGAACCGCCGACCTTCCGCTTTTCAGGTCAAACTGCGCGAGCGCTGTGCTGACCTGCCCTGCTGCACGTCACTGACGAGCGATCTGCCGATAGGCGGATTGCCTTAGACAGCACTGTAGTAGCGGCCTTGACAGCCGCGAGGGCCGCAGCGGTCAGGAGTCTGTCCCGTTGCCCTGGGGATGGCCGACAGTCCGGTCCGTGCTGCGTACGGGGCGGCGCCGGGCCGGCTGACGGCCCGGGGGGAATCCCCCAGCCAAAGACTGAGGTCAGCCACGTTCCGCGCGGCAGAGCGCGCAAATACCTTCGAGATCATGGCTCGACAGACTCGAAGCGGCGCATGATCCAGATCCGCGGACTAACCAAGCGCTACGGCGCGACCACAGCCGTGGACGGGCTCGGCTTCGACGTCCGGCCGGGCGCGGTCACCGGCTTCCTCGGCCCCAACGGGTCCGGGAAGTCCACCACCATGCGCATGATCATCGGCCTGGACCGCCCCGACCGGGGCACCGCGACGATCAACGGCAAGCGGTACGGCGAGCTGCGGTGGCCGCTGCGGGAGGTGGGCGCGCTGCTCGAAGCCCGCACCTACCACCCGGGCCGCAGCGCGGAGAGCCATCTCACCGCGCTGGCCGCCTCGAACGACGTCCCGCGCTCGCGCATCGGCGAGGTGCTGGCCGCC
>DATDKW010000397.1:0-8076 GCA_036519715.1 Mycobacteriales bacterium | reverse complement strand
ACCCTCGCCTACGACGGCCTGGTCGTGGCGACCGGGACCGCGCCCTCGCTGCCGCCGCGCTGGCCGACCGGGCCGGGGCTGCACCTGCTGCACGACCTCAAGGACGCCCACGCGCTGCGGCGGGCGCTGGCCGGGGCGCGCCGGGTGGCGGTCGTCGGCGGCGGGCTGACCGGCTGCGAGGTCGCCTGCGCGGTGACCGCGATGGCGCGCAAGGCGGTGCTGATCAACTCCCAGCCGCACCTGATGCCGCGGTCGGTGGGCGAGCCGATCGGCGCGCTCATCACCGAGTCGCACCGGGCCGCCGGGCTGGACCTGCGGCTGGGCGAGAAGGTCGCCGACGCCGAGCGCCGCCGGTCCGGCTGGCGGCTGCTGCTGAACTCCGGCGGCACCGTGTCGGCCGACGTCGTGGTCGTCGCCGCGGGCGAGCAGCCGGAGATCGACTGGCTGGAGGGCACGCCGACGGACCGCTCCGACGGGCTGCTCTGCGACGAGTCGCTGCGGGTGCTCGGCCTGGACGGCGTCGTCGCCGCGGGCGCGCTGGCCCGCTGGCCCGACCCGCGGCACGGGACGCCGGAGCCGCGCCGGATCGGTCAGTGGATCATGGCGGTGGAGCAGGGCCGGGCCGCCGCCCGCACGCTGCTGGCCGGTGACGGGCCGGCGCCGCCGGTGTCGCTGCTGCCCCGGTTCTGGTCCGACCAGAACGGGCTGCGGATCCAGGTCTGCGGCCGGCTGTTCGACCAGGCCGACGTGCACCTGACCGAGCTGCGGCCGCGGCGGCGCGACCCGGCCCGGGCCGGGGTGGTGGCCGGGTACGTCCAGGGCGGGCGGCTGGCCGGGGTGGCCGCGGTCAACGCGCCGCGGGCGTTCACCGTCGCCTGCCGGACGCTGCTGAGCGAGCCCGCGGTCTACCCGACGCCCGCCCCGGTGCCGGTGCCGGTGACCGCCGCCGAGCCGGAGCTCCGCCTCCGCCTCGTCCAGTAGCTGCCCGGACCGGCGCCGCGCGACCGGCGCCGGCCCGGGCTCCATCCCGCCGGCCCCGGCTCCGTCCCGCCGGGCTCCGTCCCGCCGGCCCGGGTCCGGCCCGCCGTCGGCACCGTCCGGCCCGCCGTCGGCACCGGCCGGCCCCCGTCGGCACCGCCGGGACCACCGCGGCCGGGACGGACCGGCGCCGCCGCGGACAAGGAGCCCGGCTCCGTTCCCTACCGCCTCTCGGCCTCGCGGGCGGTCCTGCCGCCGCCGGAGGACTCCAGGCCGCCGGCGACCTCCAGATCGCGGTCGAGCTCCGCCTCGGCACTGACGTCAGGTCGCCAGGATCATGATCTCCGCGGCGACGTCGGCCGGGCGGGTGGCGAGGTCCAGGTGCTGCCCGGGCAGGGTCCGGACCGGCCAGCCCTGGTCGGCCGCGCCGGCCGCCTCGGCGTCGTACGCGGGGCTGAGCTGGAGGTAGCCGACACGCGGGGGCGGCCAGGACGCCGGTACCGGGACGCGCTCGTCCCAGAAGGCCAGGGGCAGCCGGGGCTGGTCGGCCTCGATCCGGGCCCGCAGGTCCGGATCCGGCACCACCTCGGCCATCGCGTCCGGACCCCACCAGTCCGACCAGCGCGGCAGCCGGCCCTCGGACACCGGCAGGCCGGCCAGGAACGACTTGAGCCGGTCGGCGGTCGGCCGCCCCGGCAGGACGGCGTCCACGAAGACGGCTGCGGTCGCGCCGGCCCGGTCGGCGACGGCCGGCAGCACGACGCCGGCCCCGGAGTGCGCCGCCACCACAGGAGCGGGGCCGGCGACGGCCTGGGCGGCCAGGGTGGCGACGCGGTCGGGCCAGCCGGGTGGGGGGTCGAGGGCGGCCCGGAGGTCGGGGACGACGGCGCGGTGGCCGGCCGCGGTGAGCGCCTCCGCGCACGGGGCCCAGACCGACGGGCCCAGGAGCGGCGGGTGCAGGAGCAGGAAGGTGGCCATCAGCGGCTCCCGTGCCGGCGCCGCGGCGGGGACTGCTGCGACTGGGGTGGTGGGTACTGCCGTGGCTGGGTCGGGACGCCCGGACCCTGCGCGAAGGCGGCCGGCTCCCGCGGCGCGGACGGGCCGGGCGCAAAGGCCGCCGGCTCCCGCGGCGGCAGCGCACTGGCCGGGCCCTGTGCGAATGCCGCCGGCTCGGACGGGCCCTGCGCGAAAGCGGTCGGCTCACGCGGCCCGGGTGGGACGGCCGGATCTTGCCCTAAGGCTGTCGTCTTCCACGGCGCGATAGGGCCTTGCGCGAAGGCGGCCGGCTCGCGCGGCGCGGGCGGGCCCTGCCCGAAAGCCGCCGGCTCCCGCGGCGCGAGCGAGCGTTGCGCGAAGGCCGCCGGCTCGCGCGGCGGGGGCGGGCCCTGCGCGAAAGCCGCCGGCTCGCGCGGTGGGGCCGGGCGGACGGGCGGGCGCAGCGGGGACACCAGCGCGTTGCGGTGCCGCAGCGTGCTCCAGCCGGCGACCGCCTGCATGAGCAGCCCGGCCAGCCCCAGCACCAGCCCCTCGGCCGGATGCACGGCCAGCACCGGGAACGTCTCGGTGACCGGGAGCCGGAAGTCGATCAGCCCGGTCCGGCCGAAGACGAGCGCGTCCGCCGACATCACCACGACCGCGGCCGCGAGCCCCGCGACCAGGGCGGTCAGCGCGGCGACCGCGCTCGGCACCCGGCCGCGGCCCGGCAGCAGCAGCACCCACACGCCGGCCAGGGCGAGCCCGGTCAGCAGCACCAGCGCCCACGGGAGCGACCCGGCCCAGGCACCGGCGAGCACCGAGCCGCAGCCGGCCTGCGTGCACACCACGTCCCGCTGCCAGGGCAGCACGCCCGCCACCAGCAGCACCGGCACCGACGCCGCCATCAGGAGGTCGGGGCGGACTCCACGCACGGCAGGGAGCGTACGACTCGAACACGCGTTCGATAGGATGCGTGGCATGCCCAGCCGACCGCTGTCCGCCGACCGCTCCCTGGAGGTGCGCCTGCACACCCGGGCCGGCACGCTGGCCAGCGCCGTCAGCCGCGGCATCACCACCCGCCGGCGCGCCGTCGCGGAGCTCGCCCTGGTCGCACCGTGCCGCACCGAGCTGCACGAGCGGGTGCAGGCCCGGATCGCCTCCATCCCGTCGGCCGAGGTCGAGTGGCCACCACGTTCCGTGCAGATCGAGCTGTTGGATTCATCCATTCGGGTGACACTGGGGACTGTGAAGCTGACGGGGCCGGGGGGCGTGACCGTGGAACACGTCACCTACACGGACAAGATCGGCTACACCCGCCGGGTGCTGCGGTTGAAACGGCACGGCGTGTTCATCCGCGACTTCCGCACCGTCGAGGAGCTCGGCCGCCACGTCGACGTCTCCACCCTGACCGAAGAGGACGGCTGAGATGGCGCACCGGGGGTAATCAGACCTCACCCGGCCGCTCCTCCGTACGGCCGGCAGAGGAGCATGCGCGCATGAGCTGGGACGCTGTCGTCATCGGCGCCGGCCACCACGGGCTGGTCGCGGCCAACCTGCTCGCCGACGCCGGCTGGTCCGTGCTGGTGCTGGAGGCCAACGCGACCCCCGGCGGGGCGACCCGCACCGCCGAGCTGGCCGCGCCCGGCTTCCGCAGCGAGATGGCCAGCGCGTTCTACCCGCTGACGGCGGCGTCGCCGACGATCCGGGCGCTGGACCTGGACCAGTACGGGCTTCACTTCAAGCACGACCACGTGCCGCTGGTGCACGTGCTGCCGGACGACCGCGCGGTCACGCTGTCGAAGGACCTGGCCGAGACGGCGGCGTCCGTGGAGGAGTTCGCGGCCGGGGACGGCGACCGGTGGCGGGCGGAGTTCGACCACTGGCTGCGGATCAAGGACGCCGTGCTGGACGCCCTGCTCACGCCGTTCCCGCCGGTGCGGCCGGGGCTGCGGCTGGTGCGCCGGATGGGCACGGCCGAGACGCTGCGGTTCGCCCGGTTCGCGGTCCAGTCCACCCGCCGGTACGGGCAGGAGACGTTCGAGGGCGAAGGCGCCCGGGTGCTCATCACCGGCAACGCGATGCATGCCGACCTGACCCTGGACGCGTCCGGCAGCGCGATCCTGGGCTGGCTGCTGTCCATGCTGGCCCAGGACGTCGGCTACCCGGTGGCCGAGGGCGGGGCCCAGTCGATCGCGGACTCGCTGGTCCGGCGGCTGGAGGCGCGCGGCGGGCAGCTCCAGTGCGGGGTCCGGGTCACCGGGGTCGAGATCCGGGACGGGGTCGCGGTCGGGGTCCGGACCGCGGACGGGGACGCGCTCGGGGCCCGCCGGGCCGTGCTCGCGGACGTGCCCGCGCCGGCGCTCTACCTGGACCTGGTCGGGGCCGAGCACCTGCCGTCCCGGGTGGTCCACGACCTGGACAACTTCCACTGGGACGACGGGACGGTAAAGGTCGACTGGGCGCTGTCCGGGCCGGTGCCGTGGACCAACCCGGCCCTGCACCGGGCCGGGACCGTGCACCTCGACCTCGACCTGGACCAGTTCGGCCGGTTCGCGCTCGACCTGGCCAGCGGGCGGATCCCGGAGCGGCCGTTCATCCTGGCCGGGCAGATGACGTCGGCCGACCCGAGCCGGTCGCCGGCCGGGACCGAGACGATGTGGGCCTACACACACGTGCCGCACGGGCTGGACTGGACGCCGGAGCTGGTCGGGTCGGTCGCCGACCGGGTGCAGGCGACGGTGGAGCGGCACGCGCCCGGGTTCGGGTCGCTGATCGTGGGCCGGGCGGTGGCGTCCCCGGCCGGGTTGCAGGCGGAGGACCCGAGCCTGGTCGACGGGGCGATCGGCGGCGGCACGGCAGCGCTGTTCCAGCAGCTGGTGTTCCGGCCCACACCGGGGCTGGGCCGGGCCGACACGCCGGTGGACCGGCTGTACCTGGCCTCGTCCTCGGCCCACCCGGGCGGCGGGGTGCACGGGGCCTGCGGGTCGAACGCGGCCCGGGCCGCGCTGGCCCGCAACCGGACCGGCACCGGCCTCCTGTACCGGGCCGCCATCGCCGGCGCCGGTCGCGCGGTGTGGGGAAGGACCCCGTGACCTCGGTCCGGCGGCCCGGCCCGGATCAGGTCTGCCGACCTGGCGCCCGGCCGACCTGGGCGACCCGGGCTCTGGTGGTCGCCCGGTGCGCCAACCTGATCTGCCGGGACGGGTGCCGGTGAACCGGGCGCGGTCGTTGCGGGCGGTGCTGGCGGCCGGGGCCGCCCGGGTCCGGGCCGAGCGCGGGCTCGGGGACGAGGAGGCGGCCGAGCTGCTGCGCTCGTACGGGCTGGTGGGCTGGCAGGCCGGCACCCTGACCCAGGTCGAGGCGGGCGTCCGGCCGCTGGCGGTGGAGGAGCTGCTGCTGCTGTGCGCGGCGTACCGGGTGAGCGTGGCCGAGCTGACCGGCTCCGACCCGGAGCCGGTCGAGCTGGCCGCCGGGGCCAGGCTGCCGGCCGCGGCCGTGCGGGCCCTGCTGGCCGACGACGGCGAGGTGGTGCGGGCCCTGCCGGCCGCCGCGCTGGACGTGCCGGCCACCCGCCCGGTGCGGTCCGGGCCGCCGCCGCCGGACGCGCTGGTCGACGCGGCCGCCCGGTTCGGGGTCAAGGGCCCGACCGAGGTCGGCCGGGCGCTGGCCGCGATCGGCGACGCCGAGCGCAACGCCGCCCGCCGCCTCGGGGTCACCCCCGAACGCCTGGTGCTGGCCGCGGTCGGCCGCTGGGGCAAGCCGTTCACCGCCGAGCGCGACGCCCGGATCGCGCTGCGCCGGACCACCACCGCGCCGGACCTGCACATCACTCTGCGCGGGCTCGTAACCAGAGAGTTGCTGGCTGAGCTGGAGGACAGTTTGGCGGTACGGTGACCCGCCATGGAGCCCGACGCGGTCGAGCCCGCCACGCATCGCCGAGCGGTGCCGCGGGACCGGGTGTGGGTGCACGCGGTGTGGGAGGTGCTGCTCGCCGCCGCGGTGGTCGGCGCTGTGCTGGCCGTCCGGCACGAGGACGTCAACGCGTTCAGCGGTGACGGCCTGCGTGACCTGCTGGTGCTGCTGGCCGCCGGGATCCTGCTGGGCAGCGCGTTCGCGCTGAGCCTGCGGGCGGCCGTGCCCAACCTCGCCGTCGGCGCGGTCGCGGTGGTGGCGGGCGTGCTCACGGCCTGGCTGCGCGACCAGCACGGTTACGAGCTGCGGGTCGCCGCCCTGGTCACCCTGGGCGCCGCGATCGCGCTGGGGCTGGCCATGGCGGTCGTCGTGGTCGGCTTCCGGCTGCCGGCCTGGGCCGTCGGCCTCGGCGCCGCCCTGGGCCTGTACGCGGCGGTGCTGTCGATGACCGCCGGCCGCTCGCTGCTGCTGGAGGGCGGCCCGGACCTGCGCCGGTGGGCCTGGCCGCTGGCCGTCGGCGCGGGCGTGCTCTCGGTGGCCGGCGGCGCCCTCGGGCTGATGCCGCGGACCCGGGCCATGATCGGCCGCTACCGCCCGGCGGCCGACCCCGCCGCCGGTCGGGGCGGGCGGGCCGGGACGACCGCGGCCGCCGCCCTGGTCGGCTCCTGCCTGCTGGCCGCCGCGGCCGGGCTGGTCATCGCGCTGCGGCTGCGGGCGGTGGTGCCGGACGACGGGCTGACCCTGCTGGCGCAGGCGGCCGCGGCCGCGTTCCTCGGCGGCACCAGCGCGTACGGGCGGCGCGGCGGGTTGTTCGGCACCGTCCTGGCCGCCGGGTTCCTGCAGCTGGCGGCCCTGTGGCTGGGGCTGGTGGAGGCGCAGCCGTGGACCCGGCCGGCGCTGCTGGGCGGCGCGATCGTGGTCGGGCTGCTGGTCGGCCGGCTGGTCGAGGCGGCCGGCTCGGTGGCCCCGCCGCCCGAGGAACCGGCCGACTACGAGGACGACGCCGGCCCGGAGACCCAGCTGTGGGATCCGTACTCGACCGGCAGCTTCACCCCCGGTGCGGATCCGTACCCGACCGGCGGGTTCACCCCGGCCGCGTCCTACCGGCCGGACGCCGAGCCGTTCTGGCCCGGGCAGGCACCGGCGCCGGGCGCCGAGCCGGCCCGCGAGCCCCAGCTCGGCGCCCAGCGCGACCCCGGCCGCGACATCGGGCAGTTCCGGGACTCCGGCCGTTGATCGAGCGGGACGACGTCGAGGCGGCGGCGGAGCGGCTGGGTGACCGGGTGCGGCGGACGCCGTCGGTGGTGCTGGACGCCCGCCCGTTCGGCACGCCGGTGGCGCTGAAGCTGGAGCTGCTGCAGCACACCGGCTCGTTCAAGGCCCGCGGCATGCTCAACCGGCTGCTGGCCGCTGGCCTGCCGGCGGGCGAGCGGGTGGTGGCCGCGTCCGGCGGCAACGCCGGCCTGGCGGTGGCGTACGCGGCCCGCGAGCTGGGCCTGACCGCGCACATCGTGGTCCCGGTGACCGCGCCGCCGGTGAAGGTGGCCCGGCTGCGCGACCTCGGCGCCGCGGTGGTCCAGGAGGGCACCGCCTACTCCGAGGCGTACGCGGTGGCCGAGGCCCACGCCGAGCGGCTGGGGATGCCGCTCGTGCACGCGTACGACCAGCCCGAGGTGTGTGCCGGCAACGGCACCCTGGCCCTGGAGCTGGTCGAGCAGGTCGGCCCGGTCGACACGGTGCTGGTCGCGACCGGCGGCGGTGGGCTGGTGGCCGGGATCGCGGCCGCGCTGGAGGGCCGGGCCCGGGTGGTCGCGGTCGAGCCCGAGCGCTGCCCGACCCTGCACGCGGCCCTGCAGGCCGGCAAGCCGGTGGACGTCGAGGTCGGCGGGATCGCGGCCGACTCCCTCGGCGCCGGCCGGGTCGGGTCGGTGTGCTGGGTCGTCGCGCGGCGCACCGGGCTGAGCTCGGTGCTGGTGCCGGACGAGGCGATCGCCCGGGCCCGGGGGCGGCTGTGGGGCCAGTTGCGGGTGCTCGCCGAGTACGGCGGGGCGGCCGCGCTCGCCGCGCTGCTGACCGGCGCGGTCGCGTTCTACCCCGGGCGCATGACCGAGTGCACGGTCGACGGCGAGGTGGTCCGGCCGCAGGCCGGCGGGTTCTACGGCGGCTGGATCACCGACGACGTGGTCGGGCCGTTCAAGGGCGAGCCCGGCA
>DATDKW010000396.1:0-25259 GCA_036519715.1 Mycobacteriales bacterium | reverse complement strand
CCAGCGGGGTCCATCTGGGCTTCCGCGCCCTGGGCCGGCTGCTGCTGGCCGAGCCGGAGGAGGACCTGACCGAGGTCCGCGACCGGATCATCGCAGCGGTCGGGCCGAACGCGGGCCTGCTGAGCGCGGTGGTGCCGGAGTTCGCCGCGCTGCTGACGGTGCCGGCCGATCCGGGGGATCCGCTGACCGCGCAGGACCGGGCGCAGCGGGCGAGTGTGCAGGTGTTGCGGGCGGTCGCGTCGTCGAAACGTCCGGTGGTGCTGTTCCTCGACGACCTGCAGTGGGCCGGGCGTGCCCCGCTGGGCTTTCTCGACCTGGTGCTGGGCGAGGACCCGATCGAGGGCCTGCTGCTCGTGGGCGCCTACCGCGACGCCGAGGTGGACGAGGTGCATCCGCTGGCCGCGCCGCTGTCCCGCTGGCACGACCAGGCCGGCGTGCGGCGGCTCCGGCTGGACAACCTGCCCGAGCCGGACCTCGGACTGCTGGTCGCCGACATGCTGCACGCCGACCCGGCCGCGGCGACGACCCTGGCCGACGCGATCAGCCCGCACACCTCCGGCAACCCGTACGAGACCCTCGAACTGCTGAACGCGCTGCGCGGCGAGGGCGTGCTCACTGTCACCGGCGCCGGGTGGCGGTGGGACGCCGCGGCCGTGCGCACGCGCCTGGGCCGATCCCAGGGGCCCGGGTTGCTGGCCGCGCGGGTCGAGGCCATGCCCGCGGCGTCCCGGGAGATGGTGGAGGCGATGGCCTGCCTGGGCGGCCGGGTCGAGCTGAGCCTGCTGCAGACCGCCAGCGGGAAGCCGGCCGGTGTGGTCGACCAGCGGCTGGCGCCGGCCCTGGACGAGGGTGTGCTGGTGGTGGAGCCCGGGGCGCGTCCGGCGGTGCGGTTCCGCCACGACCGCATCCGCGAGGGCGTCCTCCGCGGGCTGGACCGGCCGCGGCGCCGCACCGTGCAGCTGGCCATGGCCCGCCGGCTGGCCGGCGTGCCGGAGGTGTTCGCGGTCGCCGCCGAGCAGTTCCTCGCGGTGATCGACGCGGTCCGCGATCCGGGCGAGCGGCGGCAGGTCGTGGGGCTGCTGCGCCGCGCCGCCGACCAGGCCGCGCTGACCGGCGACTACGCCGTGGTGAACGCGCTGCTGACCGCCGCGCTGCGGCTGATCGACCCGGGCGAGACCGCCACGCTGATCGAGCTGCACACCGGCCGCCACGCCGCCCTGTACGGCCTCGGGCGTCTCGACGAGGCGGACGAGGAGTACGGCACGATCCGGGGACTGAGTCCCAGCGTGGTGGAGCGGGCGGGCCCGACCGCGGTGCAGGTGCACAGCCTGTCCAACCGCAAGCGCGCCGCCGAGGCGGTCGAGCTGGGACTCGAGTCGGTGCGCGCGTGCGGCGTCGTGGTCCCGGCGGCGGACCGGCTGAGGCAGGAGCTCGATCGCCAGTTCGACCACCTGTACCGGTGGCTCGACACCGATCCCGCGGACGATCTGACCCGGCCGGAGATCACCGATCCGGCGCTGCTCGCCGCGACCCGGCTGTTCGACCCGGTCCTGCCGGCGGCATACTTCGCCGCCGACCACGCCACGCCCGCCTGGCTGAGCCTGGAGGCGCTGCGGATCTGGCGCGAGCACGGCCCGGGCCGGACCCTGGTCGGGCCCGGCTGCATCGCCGCCTTCCTGGCCGTGACCGAGCGCGGTGACCACGGTGCCGGGTACCGGGCGTCGCGGCGGCTGCTGGCCTGGGCCGAGGCCCGCGGCTACGAGCCCGCCACCTCCCGGGCACGCCACATGTTCGGCCTCCTCAGTTGCTGGTCGGAGCCGATCGAGAACGGAGTCCACGAAGCCCAGCGGGCCCGGGAGGGGCTGATCGCCGGGGGCGACCTGGCGAACGCCGGCTACAGCTACGTCGCCACCGCGCGGTCCCTGGCCGACTGCGCCCCGACCCTGGAGGACCTCCGCACCGAGGTCGACAGCGGACTGGCCTTCGTGCGCCGGACCGGGAACCATCAGACCGGCCAGGTGCTCGACGCCTACCGGTGGCTGGCCGCCGTCCTGCGCGGTGACAGCCGGGCCGCCGCCGGTGACCCGGTCCCCGTCGACCGGTACGCCGACAACCCGCTCGCGCTGCTCCACGGGCATCTCAGCCGGGCGCTCGCCGCCGCGATCTTCGCCGACCCGGCCGGCCTGGCCCGGCACAGCGCGGCGGTGCTGCCGCTGCTGCCCGTCGCCGCCGGCTTCTACTCCATCGCCGTGGTCCGGGTGGTGCAGGGCCTGTCCCTGGTCGAGCAGGCCCGCGCCGCCGACGGTGACGAGCGCGCCACGTTGCTGACCCAGCTGGACGAGGTGACGAGGTGGCTGGCCGAACGGGCCGCGGACGCCCCGGCCAACTTCCTGCACCTGCTGCGGTTGCTGGAGGCCGAGCGGGCCTGGGCGGCGGGCGACGTCCGCGGCGCCGAGCTGGCCTTCGACGCCGCGCGCCACGAGGTCGCCGCACCCCGGCGGCCCTGGCACCGGGCACTGATCACCGAACGCGCCGCGCGCTTCCACCTGGCCCGCGGCCTGGACCACGCCGGCCGCGAGCTGCTGGCCCAGGCCCGCGAGGCCTACGCCGCCTGGGGCGCCGACGCCAAGGTCGCCCAGCTGGACTGGGCCCACCCGACCCTGCGACCGCAGCCCGGCGCCGGCGAGCAGCCGACGGACGGGGCGCAGCAACGCGGCCGGGTCACCACCGGCACCCTCGACCTGCTCGGCATCCTCTCCGCCTCCCAGGCCCTGAGCTCCGAGACCACCCTGAAGCGCCTGCACGACCGCGTGGTCGAGGTGCTCAGCGCCATGACCGGCGCCACCGGCGCACACCTGTTCCTGTGGAACGACGACCACGGACACTGGCTGGCCACCCCGGGCCCCGACGCCGGCCCGGTCGCGACCGGGCACAAGCTGGACGCTCCGATGTCCGTGTTGCGGTACGTGCAGCGGGTGCGGGAGCCGCTGGTGGTGGACGACGTGACCCGGGACGACCGGTTCGCCGGCGATCCGTACTTCGCCGGGGTGGCCGGGTGTTCGCTGCTGGCGTTGCCGGTGGTGGGCCGGGGTGCGCTGCGGGCGGTGCTGCTGCTGGAGAACCGTCTGATCCGCGGGGCGTTCACGGCTGAGCGGCTGGACGCGGTCAAGCTCATCGCCGCGCAGCTGACGGTGTCATTGGACAACGCGCAGTTGTACGCGGAGCTGACGGAGTCGCGGGCCCGGATCGTCACCGCGGCCGACCAGACCCGGCGCCGGATCGAGCGCGACCTGCACGACGGTGCTCAGCAGCGGTTGGCGAACCTGGCCATCCAGGCCCGGATGGCGCAGGAGGCGGTGGCGGGCAGCGGGGAGTTGACGGCGCGGCTGGATGCTCTGGCCGCGGAGGCGAACACGGCGATGGTGGAGCTGCGGGAGCTCGCCCGCGGCATCCACCCGCCGGTGCTGGCCGAGGGTGGTCTGCGTCCGGCGCTGCGGGCGCTGGCCCGCCGCTCCGCCGTCCCGGTCGAGCTGGACGTCCGGGTCGAGGGGCGGCTGCCGGAGCCGGTGGAGACCGCGACCTACTTCGCGGTGGCGGAGGCGCTGGCGAACACGGCCAAGCATGCCCGGGCCACGGCCGTCACGGTCTCCGTCGCCGTCGGCGGGACCGGCCTGCGGATCGAGGTCAGCGACGACGGCCGCGGGGGCGCCGACCCGGCCGGAGGATCGGGGCTGGTCGGGCTGAAGGACCGGATCGAGGCGCTCGGCGGGCGGTTCACCGTCCGGACCGCCCCGGACGCCGGCACCACCATCCACGCCGACCTCCCGCTCACCCCGCCCGGCACCCTCACCGACTTCGGGCCGGCGCCGACCGTCGCATGAGGACGGTGACCAGCAGGACCGCGGCCAGCAGCGCCGCGGCCTCGGCGACCGCCGCGGCCGCCTTCCGGCCGTACCAGATCGGTTCGTACATCGACGGGATCGGCCCGAGCGGGCCGAGGTCGGCGTAGCGGTAGACCAGCAGTGCCGCCAACGCCGATCCGGCGACGACGGCGGCGAACGCGGCGGTCCAGCGGCGGGGGTGGACGACCAGCAGCAGGGCCGCGAGGAGTGCCACCGCGGCCTCGGCCCGGAACAGGTCGGCCTGGCTGAGCACGCTGGTCCTGACCGGCCCGTAGCGGCCGGCCAGGTCCAGGTGCAGCACGGCGTCGAGGACGAGACCGGCGACCACGACGACGACGAGGACCACCCGGACGAGCGGCCACGTCCGGGCCGGCCGGGACGTTGCGGATCCGGTCATCGCCCGCTACCGCACGACGATGGTGCCGGTCATGAACGGGTGGATGGAGCAGTGGTACTTGACCGTGCCCGCGGTGCTGAACGTGTGGGTGAAGGTCCGGCCGCCGGAGGTCGGCGGCGAGCTGAACGACTTGTCGTCGGCCGTGACGGTGTGGTCGGTCGAGTCGTCGAACTTCCACGTCACGGTGGTGCCGACCGGGACGGTCAGCGTGGCCGGCATGAACATGAAGTTGTCGATGACCACCGTGGACCCGCCGCCGGCCGGGGCGGAGCCGCTCGGCGCCGACGGTGCCGGAGCCGCCCCCCCGCCGGCCGCATCGGACCCGCAGGCGACCGCCAGGAGAAGAACCCCGAGCAGGGCGAGGAGACGGGGAAGCGAACGGCGGATGGCGTCTGCTCGTGTCATGAGGTATCTCCCTGGACCACACCGGTGCCCGCGGTCAGGACCGCAGGAAGGCCAGCAGGTCCGCGTTGATCGTGTCGGCCTGGGTGGTGGGCATGCCGTGCGGGAAGCCGGCGTAGGTCTTGAGGGTGCCGTTCTGCAGGAGCTCGGCGGTCAGCGGACCGGAGTCGGCGTACGGGACGATCTGGTCGTCGTCGCCGTGCATGACCAGCACCGGTACCGTGATCTTCTTCAGGTCGTCGGTGAAGTCGGTCTGGGAGAAGGCGACGATGCCGTCGTAGTGGGCCTTGGCCCCGCCCATCATCCCCTGCCGCCACCAGTTGTCGATGAGGGCCTCCTGCGGCTCCACCCCGGGCCGGTTGAAGCCGTAGAACGGTCCCGACGCCAGCTCCCGGTAGAAGTTCGACCGGTGGGCGGCCAGTTGGGCCTGGAAGCCGTCGAAGACGGTCTTCGGCAGCCCGCCCGGGTTGGCCTCGGTCTGCACCATGATCGGCGGCACCGCGCTGATCAGCACCGCCTTGGCCACCCGGTCCTCGCCGTGGCGGGCGATGTAGTGCACGACCTCGCCGCCGCCGGTCGAGTGTCCGACGTGGACGGCGTCGCGGAGGTCGAGGTGCTCGGTCAGGGCGGCCAGGTCGTCGGCGTAGTGGTCCATGTCGTGGCCATCGCTGGTCTGGGTCGAACGCCCGTGTCCGCGCCGGTCGTGGGCGATGACGCGGTAGCCCTCGGCCAGGAAGAACATCAGCTGGGCGTCCCAGTCGTCGGCCGACAGCGGCCAGCCGTGGCTGAACACGATCGGCTGGCCCGAACCCCAGTCCTTGTAGAAGATCTCCGTGCCGTCATTCGTGGTGATCGTGCCCACGGTGGGCTCCTGTCTCAGTAGATGGGTCCGCCGCCGGGGGCCGAGCCGCCGCCGGCCGGGCGGGCGTCGGGAAGCGGGGCACCGGCGGGGGACACGACCGTCCACAGACCGCCGTCCAGCACGATGCGCTGACCGTTGGTCTGCCCGGGGGCGGAGTCGCCCGCGAACGTGTAGACCGGGTGTCCGGCCACGGTGAGCTGATGGGCACCGTCGGCGCGGGCCGTGGTGCCGAGCTTCCCGGTCACCCCGGGCACGGACTTCGGCATCGGTGCCGGCGCCGGCACGAACAGCCAGTTGGCCGCGCACATGCCGGTGCAGGTCGAGACACCGCCCTTGTCGTTGGCGAAGTCGTAGACCGTCCGGCCGCGGGCGTCGACCAGGATGGTGCCGAGTGAGGTGGCCTGCGCGCTGATCACCTCGTTGGTCGGCGTGGGCGGCGGCGGGGGCGGCGCCGCGCCGCCGGAGTTGCCCGGGTCGCCGCACCCCGCCAGCGTCAGGGCGACCACCGCGACCACGGCGGGGAGGACTCCGGCGCCGCCGCGACGCGGCCGGCTCCGGTCGGGGTTCCTGGACGGCACCATCCTCGTTCCCTTCGAGCGCACGGGTGTTGCTCCGACCCGACAACCATCACGCGGCCACGGACCGGCGTCAGCCCGGCCACCCACCAGCCCCGGCCCATGCCATCGGCCGCTTCCGCCTTCCGGCTAGCTGCAATGCCGGCAGCGCCGTACGCGCGCGGCGCTGCACCGGTCGTCGAAAGGCGCGCGACTTCCTGACGGCGCGGGCCGATAATCAGGACCATGCCGACCCGGCCGAAGGCCGTCGACCCGTCAGGGGACGGTGACCCGGTGAGCGGGCACCGGCCGCGGGTCGTCCTGGCCGACGACGACATCCTGCTCCGGGAAGGGCTGGCCAGCCTGGTCGAGCACGCCGGTCTGCAGGTGGTCGGTCAGGCCGGCGACGGCGCGCAGCTGCTGGCGCTGGTCGCGGAGACCAGGCCGGACCTGGTCGTGGTGGACGTGAGGATGCCGCCGACCGGCACGACCGAGGGTCTGGACGCCGCCCGGCAGATCCGGGAGCAGCATCCGGGGATCGGCATCCTGGTCCTGTCGGCCCACGCCGACGTCGAGCACGCGGTGGAGCTGCTGGCCACCGGCCGGGGCATCGGCTACCTGCTCAAGAGCCGGGTCACCGACGTGGCCGACTTCGTCGACACGCTGGACCGCATCGCCAAGGGCGGGTCGGTGGTCGACCCCGCGATCGTGCAGGAACTGGTCATGGCCCGCCGGCGCAACGATCCGCTCGGCCGGCTCAGCGCCCGGGAGCACCAGGTGATGGCGCTGATGGCCGAGGGCCGGTCCAACGCGGGCATCGCGCGACGCCTGTGGGTCAGCGAGGGCACCGTGGAGAAGCACGTACGCAGCATCCTGGCCAAGCTGGACCTGCCGGAGACGGACGAGGACCACCGCCGGGTCCTGGCCGTGCTCACCTTCCTGGAGGCCCGGTGATCCGGCCCGGGTCGAGCAGCGCGCGGATGGCGGCGGCGGACAGGGCGGCCTTGGGGATGAAGCCGAGCGCCGGGCTGTCGGCGAGGAGGTCGGCGTAGTCCTCCTCGTCGTAGGTCGAGATGAGGATGACCGGACACGCCGACCGGGCTAGTCGTCTGGCCAGTTCCAGGCCGCTCTCCGGGCCGAGGTCGATGTCGACCAGCACGACGTCGGGCCGCAGCTCGGCGACCAGCCGCAGCGCCTCGGCGCTGGTGGCGGCGGCGCCGACCACGGTCAGTCCTTCCCGTTCGAGCACGCTGCGGGCGGCCTCGACGAAGGCAGCGCTGTCGTCGACGATCACGCACCGCAGCGTCATGGACCAACGGTGCCTGGCGGATCAGCCTCGCGCATCCTGGCTAGCCGGAAGCTGCAGGGTCGTTTCGGCGCCGGGATCCACCCGGCCGACCGGGTGCTGTGCGGGCATCCCTCCGGAGATCTCGGCCAGGGCCATCCGGATCTCGTCGTGGGACGGCCGGTCGGCGGGGTCCTTGGCCAGCAGCCGGGCCAACAGCGGCCCGAGCCGACCGGCGCGGCACGGCGCCGGCGGCGGGTCGTGGAGCACCGCGGCCAGGGTCGCGGCCGCGTCGTCACCGCTGAACGCCGGCCGGCCCTCGACGGCCAGGAAGAGCGTCGCCCCGAGCGACCAGACGTCCGCCGCCGGCCGGGCCGCCTCACCGCGGACCAGTTCCGGAGCGAGGTAGGGCGGTGAGCCGACGACGAACCCGTCCGCCCGCCCGGAGTCGACCGGACCGACACCGTCGCCCTCGGCGATCCCGAAGTCCACCAGCACCAGCCGGCCGTCCTCACCGAGCAGCAGGTTCGCGGGCTTGACGTCGCAGTGCACGATGCCGGCGGCGTGCACCGCCTCCAGCGCCGCGACCAGCTGCAGCCCCAGCGCGGCGGTCAACGGCACCGGCAGCCGGCGCCCGGGCCGGAGCAGCGCGGCCAGCGTGCCGCCCGGGTAGTAGTCCATCACCATCCACGACGATCCGCGGTGCTCGATCACGTCGTGCACGGCCGCCACCCCGGGATGCCGCACCCGGGCCGCGACACAGGCCTCGCTCATCCGCTCCGGCTGCGGGCGCGGGAGCTGCTTGACCGCGACGTCCCGGGCCAGCAGCTCGTCGTGGGCCCGCCACACCCGTCCGGTCATGCCCCGGCCGGCCAGCTCCGAGATCCGGTAGCGACCGGCCAGCAGCTCGCCGGCCAGCCGGCCGGCGTCGTCCGTCCCTACGGGGGCCCGCACCCGGGCCGGTCGGCGGATCGTCGGGTGCGGGCAAGAAGTGATCATGGGATCGACGCTCCTCTGTGGCCGGTCGAGGGGTCCTCGACCGGCGGCGAACCGGGATACGAGCAAGGGTGGGTCGGCTCGGCCGGGCCGTCTGCCCGGTCAGCCGGAGGCCGGTGGCCATGCCAACCGGGGGTCCGGCCTTCCTGCCAGCCGCCAGTGCGTGCCGGCCGCCGTCCGCGGCCGCCGCGACGACGCCTGAACACCGGGGAGACCGGCCCCGGGACTCACGGGTACGACGACGGGGTGGCGGCGGGAGCCTCGTACGGTCCGGTCCAGCCGTACGGGAGACGCCATGACAGTTGCCGAACCTCAGCTCACGGTCGACGGACCGGCGGCCGCCGCGGTGCCGCTCCAGGTCAACGGCCGGCGGTGCGTCGTCGAGCTGGAGCCGCGGGTCAGCCTGCTGGACGCGGTGCGCGAGCACCTCGACCTCACCGGCACCAAGAAGGGCTGTGACCAGGGCACCTGCGGCGCCTGCACGGTGTGGGTCGACGGCCGGCGGGTGCTGGCCTGCCTGACCCTGGCGGTCGCCGCGTCCGGCCGCGAGATCGTCACGATCGAGGGCCTGGCCGACGGCGACGAGCTGCACCCGATGCAGCGGGCCTTTCTCGAGCACGACGCCTTCCAGTGCGGCTACTGCACCCCCGGGCAGATCATGTCCGCGGTCAAGCTGATCGAGGAGGGCAACGCCGGCAGCGACGAGGACATCGCCGAGTTCATGAGCGGCAACATCTGCCGCTGCGCCGCCTATCCGAACATCCGGGCCGCCATCCGGCAGGTCCGCGACCGGTCCGGAGGCGGCGCATGAGGCCGCTGACCTACAGCCGGGCCGCCGGCGTCGAGCACGCGCTGGCGTTGGTCGCCGCCCGTCCGGCCGGCGCCTTCCTGGCCGGCGGGACGACCGAGGTGGACCTGATCCGGGCCGGCGTCTCCCGGTCCGAGCATCTGGTCGACATCAACGACCTGCCGCTGCGGGACGTCGAGGACCGGCCCGACGGCGGCCTGCACATCGGCGCCTTGGCGCGCATGACCGACGTCGCGCGCACGCCGGGCGTCGTCCGGCGGTATCCGGCCATCTCCCGCGCGCTGCTGCTGAGCGCGTCCGAGCAGCTGCGCAACATGGCGTCGCTGGGCGGCAACCTGTGCCAGCGGACCCGCTGCGCCTACCTGCGCGACGGCATCTCGCCCTGCAACAAGCGCGAACCGGGGTCGGGGTGCGCGGCGCTGGACGGGCTCAACCGCGGGCACGCCATCCTCGGCACCAGCGACCACTGCATCGCCGCCCATCCCTCGGACGTCGCGGTCGCGCTGGTCGCCTTCGACGCCGTGATCGAGACCGTCGGTCCCGCCGGGGAGCGGGCCATCCCGGTGGACGACTTCTTCCTCCTCCCCGGCCGGACACCGGAGCTGGAGCACCCGATCTCGCCGGGCGAGCTGATCGTCGGCATCGAGGTGCCGGCGGCGCCGATCGCCCGCCGCTCGGTCTACCTGAAGGTCCGCGACCGGCAGTCGTACGAGTTCGCGCTGGTCTCGGTCGCGGCGGCGCTCGAGGTGGACGACGGCACGGTCACCGGCGCCCGGCTGGCGCTGGGCGGCGTGGGCACAAAGCCGTGGCGGGCCCGCCGGGCGGAGGCCGTCCTCGTCGGCGCCCCGGCCGATGCGGTCACGTTCCGGCGGGCCGCGGCGGCCGAGCTGGAGGGCGCGGTCCTCCGCGAGCACAACGGATTCAAGGCCGAGCTGGCCCGGCGGGCCATCGTCCGCGGCCTCACCCACAGCATGACCGGGAGGCAGTCGTGACCGTCGTCGGTACGCCGGTCCGGCGGGTGGACGGCCCGGCCAAGGTGTCGGGCGCCGCGCGCTACTCGGCCGAGATCACCCTGCCCGGCACGGCCCATCTGGCCGTGGTCGGCGCGACGATCGCCGGCGGCCGGGTGGTCGCCGTCGACACCGCCGCCGCGCGCGCCGCCGCCGGCGTGGTGGCCGTGCTCACCCGCGAGGACCTGCCGAAGGTCGCCGCCGAGCCGCACCTGCTGCCGTCCCTCGCCGGCGGCCCCGCACCGGGCCAGAGCTTCTTCCCCATGCAGGACGACGTCGTGCACCACGCCGGGCAGCCGGTCGCCCTCGTCGTCGCCGAGGAGCACGAGCAGGCCCAGTACGCCGCCACGCTGGTGCGGGTCTCGTACGAGGCCGTCCCGTCGGTGACCACGATCGACCAGGGCCGGGACCGGGCGTACGAGGCCGAACGGCTGTTCGGCGGGCTGCTGCCCGGGCGCAGCGAACGCGGCGACGTCGAGGCCGGCCTGGCCCGGGCCGACCTGCGGGTCGAGGCCGCCTACCGGATGGCGGCCAACCATCACAACCCGCTGGAGGCCCCGTCCACGGTCGCGGTCTGGACGGACGGGAAGCTGACCGTGTACGAGTCGACGCAGGGCGTCCGGGCCACCCAGCAGACCGTGGCTCAGCTGCTGGGCCTGCCCGTCTCGCACGTGCGGGTGGTCACCGGGTTCGTCGGCGGCGGGTTCGGATCCAAGGCGATGGTCTGGCCGGACGTGACGCTGACCGCGATGGCCGCGCGCCACGTCGGGCGGCCGGTGAAGCTGATGCTGCCCCGGCCGCGGATGTTCACCTCCAACGGGCACCGCGAGGAGCAGGAGCAGCGCATCACCCTGGGCGCCACCCGGGACGGCCGGCTGACCGCGATCCGGCACGAGAAGCTCTCGGTCACCTCGCCGTTCGACGACTGGGCCGAGCCCGCGACCGGCGTCTCCTCGCAGCTGTACGCCTGCGAGAACTACCTGGGCCGGCACCGGCTCATCCGCGGCAACACGATGACCCCGACGTTCACCCGCGGTCCGGGGGAGGCGCTGGGCGTGTTCACGCTGGAGACGGCGATGGACGAGCTGGCGTACCGGCTGTCGATGGATCCGCTGGAGCTGCGGCTGCGCAACCACACGCCGGTCGACCCGGCCGGCCACCCGTGGTCCAGCGACGGGCTGGTGGAGTGCCTCCGGCTCGGCGCGGAGCGGTTCGGCTGGGCCGACCGGCCGCCCGGACCGCGGGCGACCCGGGACGGGGACTGGCTGATCGGCACGGGCCTGGCCGCCACGGCGTACCCGGTCGCGTTCTTCATGCCGCCGCAGCGGGCGCGGGCCCGGATCTTCGCCGACGGCAGCGCGGTCGTGCAGACCTCGACCCAGGAGTTCGGCACGGGCGTGCTCACGATGGCGACCCAGGTCGGCGCGGACGCGCTCGGCGTCGCCCTCGCCGAACTGACCTTCCAGGCCGGGGACAGTGACCTGCCCAACAGCACCGCGGCGGTCGGCTCGGCCGGCGCCGGGATGGTGAGCTCGGCCGTGCACGCCGCCGGGACCGCGCTTCGGGAGCAGCTGGTCGCGCTGGCGGTCGGCGACCGCGGATCGCCGCTGCACGGCGCCGGACCGGAGTCGGTGACGGTCACCGACGGGCGTCTGACCTCCTCCGGACGCCCGGGCGCGGTGGACACGTACCGGGAGCTGCTGGCGCGCAACCACCTGTCCGACGCGGAGGCGACCGGGGAGTGGCGCCCGCCGCCGCTGGACACGCCGCACGGACTGCTGACCTTCGGGGCGCAGTTTGCCGAGGTCGCCGTGGATCCCGAGTTCGGACTGGTCCGCGTGCGCCGGCTGCACGGCGCCTTCGCCCCCGGGCGGGTGCTCAACCCGATGCTGGCCCGCAGCCAGCTGATGGGCGGCATGCTGTGGGGGATGAGCCAGGCCCTCCTGGAGGGCAACCACATGGATCCCCGCTACGGACGCTGGGCCGCGACGAACCTGGCCGAATACCTGGTCCCGGTCAACGCCGACGCCCCCGTGGTCGTCGTCGACCTCGTCGACGTGCGGGACGACGTGGTCGGCCCGCTCGGCGCCAAGGGAGTGGGCGAGATCGGCCAGGTGGGCGCGGCGGCCGCCATCGCCAACGCCGTCTTCCACGCGACCGGCCGCCGGATCCGTACGCTGCCGATGGCGCCCGAGCTGGTGATGGACCCGGCCGGCCCGGGCGAGCGATGACCTCGGCCGGACCGTCCACTGTGGAGACACCTCCGGTCGCCGCCGGCGGCCGGGCGGACCGGCCATCGATCGCCGTCCCGCGCCCGCGCGGCGCCGGGCCGGTGAGCCCGCGGTCCGGTCGCGGTGCGGTCGTGATCGCCCATCCGGTCGCGGACGCGGGCGGCTTCTGCGCGGCCGGACCTTCCGGCTGGCCGGTAGGCGAGTTGGGCGCTGGTGGTGAGGACAGGCGCCGGGCGGCCACGGGATCGTGGCCCCATGCTCACCATCGAAGCCGGGTCGGGGCCGTCCCGCCGCTGGACCGGACCGGCGCCCACGTCCGGACCCGGGCCGCGCGGCCGGCCGGCCGAGTGCGAGCAGCTGGGCCGGCTGGTCGACGCCGTCCGCGGTGGAGCGAGCCGGGTGCTGGTGCTGTCCGGCGAGGCCGGCATCGGCAAGTCCGCGCTGCTGGACCACCTGGTGGCCTCGGCGTACGGATGCCGGGTGGTCCGGGCGGCCGGCGTGTACGCCGAGGCCGGGCTGGCCTTCGCCGGACTGCACCAGCTGTGCGCGCCGCTGCTGCCCGGGCTCGACCGCATCCCGGCCCCGCGGGCCGAGGCCGTCCGCACCGCGTTCGGCCTGCTGCCCGGACCCGCTCCGGACCCGCTCCTGCTGCATCTGGGCGTGCTCAGCCTGCTCGCCGACGCGGCCGCGGAGCGACCGCTGGTCTGCGTGCTCGACGACGTCCAGTGGCTGGACTCCCCGTCGGTGCAGGCGCTGGCCTTCGCCGCCCGCCGGGTGGCGGCCGAGCCGGTCGCGCTCGTGTTCGCGCTGCGCCACCCGGCCGACCACCCGGCGCTCGCCGGTCTGCCCCGGCTAACCCTCGGCGGCCTGGATCCCGCCGATGCGCGGGACCTGCTCGCCGCGGCTCTCCCGGGGCCGCTGGACGAGCAGGTGCGCGACCGCATCGTCGCGGAGACGCGGGGCAACCCGGCGGCGGTGCTCGAACTGGCCCGCAGCACCAGCTACGCCGGGCTCGCCGGCGGGTTCGGCCTCCCGGGCGCGCCGGAGTCCGCTGCCCCGCAGGAGGCCGCGGGGCGGCCGGAGGGTGCGGGCCGCGTCGAGGACGACGTCCGGCACCTCCTGGCGGCACTGGCTCCGGACGCGCGCCGGCTGCTGCTCGCCACCGCTCTGGAGCCGACCGGCGACCCGGCGTTGCTGTCCCGGGCGGCGGCGCGGCTCGGCGTCGTGCCCGACGAGCACGACCTCACCACGCCCGGCGGACCGCTCCGGTGGGGCCGGCACGTGACCTTCCGTCATCCGGCCACCCGGTCGGCCGTCCACCGGGCGGCCTCCGCGCCGGAGCGCCGGGCCGCGCACCGGCTGCTGGCCGAGGTGACCGACCCGGTGCACGACGCCGACCGCCGGGCCTGGCACCGTGCCCACTCCATCCAGGGGCCGGACGAGGACGTCGCCGCCGAGCTGGAACGCCGGGCCCCGCAGGCCCGGGCCCGCGGTGGCCTGGCCGCGGCCGCGGCGTTCCTGGACAGGGCGGCGCAGCTGACCCCGGCGGGAGACCGGCGGGTGGACCGCGCCCTCGCCGCCGCCGGCGCCGCCGTCCGGACCGGTACGGCCGAGTCCGCGCCGGTCCTGTCCTCCGTCGGGGCCGACGGCGTCCTGGACGGGCTGCAGCGGGCCCGGCTCGACCTCCTGCGGTCGACCGTGGCCGCGTCGTACCCGGGCCGGCGGGCGGCGCCGCTGCTGCTGGCCGCGGTCCGCCGGATCGAGCCGTACGGCGTCGAGCCGGCGCGGGCGGCGTACCTGGAGGCGGTGTGCGCGGCCATGGTCGCCGACCGCGCCGGCGTCGTCCCGATCGCCCGGGCCGCGCGGCGGCTGCCGGCGCCGAGCCGGCCGTCCCCGGCCGACCTCCTCCTGGACGCGGTGACGACGCGGTGGACCGAGGGCTGGGCCGCGGCCGCACCGCTGTCGAGACGGGCGCTGGACGCGTTCGGCCGGCCGGACTCCCGCGACCACGCGGAGCCCGGTCCGCTGCGGCTGGCGTCGATGCTGGCCGCGGACCTCTGGGACGACCGGAGCTGGGACGTCCTGGCCGGACGCCAGGTCACGGCGGCCCGGACGGCCGGGGCGCTCGGTGAGCTGGCCCTCGCGCTGGACTCGGCCATCGTGGTCGAGGTGCTGCACGGGCGGCTGCCCGCGGCCACGGCGCTCCTGGAGGAGGCGACTGCCGTCGCCGGCGCGCTCGGCACCGGCACCGCGCCGGCCGGCGCCCTCTGGCTCGCCGCCTGGCAGGGCCGGGAACACGACGCGCTCCGGCTGGGCCGGGCGACCGCGGCCCACGGGGGCGGACTCGGCCCGGCCGTCGCGCACACGGCCCAGGCGGTGCTGGCCAACGGCCTCGGGTGTTACGAACGCGCGCTGGCCGAGGCGCAACGGGCGGCGGCCTGTGCGCCGGCTGTCCACTGGGGACTGACCGAGCTGATCGAGGCGGCCGTCCGCCTGGACCGGCGCGACCTCGCCGCCGACGTGCTGGCCCGGCTCGCGGAGACAACCCGCGCCAGCGGCACCGACTGGGCGCTCGGGACGGAGGCCCGCGCCCGCGCACTGGTCAGCGACGACCACGACGCGGAACCCCTGTACCGGGAGGCGATCGAGCGACTGGGCCGGACCGGGCTCGGCCTGGAGCTGGCCCGGGCCCGCCTGCTCTACGGCGAATGGCTGCGCCGCGGTCATCGGCGCGCGGACGCCCGCGAGCCGCTCCGTGCGGCCCGGCAGGCGTTCCTCGCGACCGGGGCCGAGGCGTTCGCCGAACGCGCCCGCCGGGAGCTCGCCGCCACCGGGGAGAAGGCGCGCAAGCGCACCTCGGCCGCACCCGGACACCTCACCGCGCGTGAGGAGCAGATCGCCGGCATGGCCCGCGACGGCCTGACCAACCCGCAGATCGGCACCCGGCTGTTCCTGAGCCCCCGTACGGTCGAATACCACCTGGGGAACATCTTCACCAAGCTCGGCATCAGCTCGCGCCACGAGGTCGACCGGGCCCTCGCCGGCCCGTTCGCCTCGGGCCGGTCGGCCTGACGGATCCCTCCGGCCCGCCACCGGACGGAACTCAGGGTCGAGCCCCGGCATCGGCGGCGCTCCCGGCGTCGGCGAGCCAGTCGGCGAAACTCGTCCCGTCCGTGAGTCCGCCGTGGGGAAGCAGCACTCCGGCCCGATTGCTCCGGCCGGCCTGTCCCAGCAGCGGGACGGGCACCACCTGCTCCGGCAGCCGGCGCGCGGTGCGGTAGCGCCGGACCAGGTTCGGCAGCGACTCCACCCGGGGGCCGGCCAGTTCCGGAGCCCGCAAGGCCGGCTGCTCGGCCAGGTTCACCAGGTGGCGGGCCACGGCGCGGAGTGCGACCGGCTGGACCGTCATGGCCGGGACGAAGGTCACCGGCCCGAGTCGACCGCGGGTGAGGCTGTACGCGACGAACTCGTGGAACTGCGTGGTGCGGGCGATGACGGGGGCCAGCCGAGTGGGACCGGCGCCGGCCAGGAGCAGGCTCTCCTGCAGATGCTTGGCCCGGTAGTAGCCCACGGGAAAGCGGTCGGCGCCGACGATGGAGAGCAGCACGTAGGTGGCCACGCCCGCCTGCGCGGACGCCGCTACGGCGCTCTGGATCGCGGCGGAGAAGAACCGCGCCGCCGCCGAGCCGCGGAGCATCTCGACATTGACGCAGTCGATCACCGCATCCACGCCGGCGCAGGCCGCCGGGAACCCGTGGCCGGTGAGCACGTCACCGGTGAACGACTGCCCCGCTGGCACCGGATCCGTACGGGGGGCTCGGCGGCTGAACGTCCGTACCTGATGTCCGCGTGTTGCCGCTTCGGCCGTGACGGCCGCGCCGGCCAGGCCGGTCCCGCCGAGGATCAACAGCCTCATCGCCACCACTTCCTCTCTGCCGGCGGACGATGCGCGTGGACGATGGGTGAGTAGAAGACGACGTCGTCCGCGAGCAGCCGGTCGAGCTCGTCAGGCGCCTCGGTCGCCCGGAATCGGTGCCATCGCCGTACCCCGTCGTCGATCATGGTCCTCCTCCTGGAACGGGTGCCGCGGAGTTCATCCGTTGTCCCGGCCGGGCGGTGGGCTTCGCGGGCCAGGCGGTCACTCTCGGCCTCGCCGAGCACTGCTGGGCACGCTCGGCTGCCAATGTTCGTGCTGCCTGCCACACGTCACGCCTTCCGTCGGCTCGGTCTCCCTGTGTACGACGGTGCCTGCGGCCCGGCGGCGGTCGCATCGGCGAGACCACCGCGATCGCAAGAGGCAGTGCCGCTCGCGCGCCGTCGGCAGGCCCCACCGCCAGGCCCCGGGGCTCCGGCACCGCAGTGCCCCACGTCCCACGGAGACGCCCGGCCCGCACCTGGAGACGGCGATATCGCCGATGCCCGGGAAAGACCGGCGTCACTAGCGTCGTGCGCAGGAGGCCGTGGCCCTGAGAGCCACGGGAGAGGACGACGGAGGCAGACGATGCAGTCGATCGAGGTGAGCCTGGACCAGGTGTTGCCGCGCTACGACGTGGCCGAGCGCCACGAGCGTCTCGTCCCCGCGTCCGCCGGGCGGACCTTCCAGGCGTTCTGCGACCTGACCCCGGCCGAGATCCCGCTGGCGACGCTGCTGGTCGCCGTGCGCTCCCTGCCGGGTCTGCTGATGGGGCGGTCCGGGGCGCCGCCACGACTCCGCGAGCCGATGCTCGACCAGTTCCTCGAGGCGGGCTTCGCCGTCCTCCGGCATCGGCCGGGGCAGGACATCGTCGTCGGGGTGATCGGGCAGATGTGGAAGCCACGGGGTGCGGTGGTGCGGCCCGACAGCCTCGACGGGTTCCGCCGTTTCGACCAGCCGGGTTTCGTCCGTGCGGCCACCAGCTTCACGGTGGTCGACCTCGGCGACCGGAGCCTGGCCGTCACCGAGACCCGGGTCGCGGCCACGGACCCGGCGGCGAGACGCGCCTTCCGTCGCTACTGGCTCGTCATCGGCCCCTTCAGCGGGCTCATCCGCCGGGCCTGGCTGCGCGGCATCGCGGCGCGGGCAGCAGCCCCGGAGACGGCCTCGGGGAGCGCGGGATGATGTACGTGACGACCGCGGTCGAGGTCGAGGCGTCCCCGGAGACCGTGTTCGCGGTCTATGCCGACCACCGGCTCTGGCCGTGGCTGTTCCCCACGATCCGGTCGGTGCGGCTGGTCCGCCGCGAGGGGCGCACTGTCGTGCTGGAGATCGACCACGAGGAGGGGCGGGTCCTCAACCGGATGACCCTGTTCCCGCCGGACGAGTTGCTGCTCTGGGAGGAGAAGCGGCGCTACGACGCGCTCTTCGTCAACCGCTTCTCCGCCATCCCGGGCGGAACGCTGTTCACGGTGACCGGGTTCATCTGGCTCACCGGCCCGGCCAGGTGGCTGCGGCCGTTTCTCGGCGGCGTCGTCCGCCGGCGGATGCGGCGGCTGCAGCTGCAGCCGGTGAAGGCCGCCGCCGAGGAGCGGTCCGGGCGGGTGCGGTCGCGGGAGGCGCTTGTCCGCCTCCTGCGGGACCGGAGCGGGGCATGAGCGCGGGAGAGCCCGATGGCTGGATGCCCGCCCTGCGCGCCGGCCGGCGGGGTGGCCCGGAGCAGCTGACGCTGGAGCAGGCACCCGTGCCCTTCACCCCGACCGGAGAGGTCCTCGTCGCCGTTCACGGTGCCGGTGTCACCTCCACCGAGCTCCGGTGGCCGTCGACGTGGGTCGACCGCCTCGGGCGGGAGCGTGCTCCGGTGGTGCCGGGGCACGACGTGTCCGGCGTGGTGGCCGCGCTCGGGTTCGGGACCACCGGCTTCTCCGTCGGCGACCCGGTCTTCGGCGTCACCGACTGGTATCGCGACGGGAGCGCCGCCGCCTACGTCAGCGTCGAGGCGCGGAACCTCGCCCCCAAGCCGGCCACCCTGGGGCATCTCGAGGCGGCGTGCCTGCCGCTGGCCGGTTCGACCGCCTGGCAGGCGCTGTTCGACCACGGACGCCTGCGCGCCGGGCAGTCCGTGCTGATCCACGGCGCGGCCGGCGGCGTCGGCGTGCTGGCCGTGCAGATCGCGCACTCGGCCGGCGCGGAGGTGATCGCCACCGCGCGGAACGCGGACCGGGCCCTGCTCGAGGGACTCGGAGCCCACCGCGTGATCGACACGGCCGGGCAGCAGATCGAGGATCTCGCCGGTCCGGTGGACCTGGTGCTGGACCTGGCCGGCGGGGAGCTGGCCGAGCGGTCGTGGCCACTCGTACGAGCAGGGGGAGCCCTGGTCTCCGTCGTGACCCCCCGCCCCGCCGGCGGCGCTCCGCGGCCGGACGCGCGGTGGGTGTTCTTCGTCGTCGACGCCGACCGGCGGGTCCTGGCCGAGCTCGCGCGGAGCGTCGACGCCGGCGAGCTGTGCCCGGTGCTCGGCGCGGTGTTCCCGCTGGCCCAGGGCCGGCAGGCCTTCGAGGCCAAGCTGCGCGGCGGCATTCCGGGCAAGGTGGTGATGAGCGTGGAGGGGACGCCGTGAGGGCGGGTCAGCTCGCAGGACCGGCGAACCCGCGTGCGAGGTCCCCGGAGCGCAACTGGCTCCGTGAGCTGATCCCGAGCTTGGCGAAGACGCTGCGCAGGTGGGCGTCGACCGTGCGGGGGCTGAGGTAGAGCTGCGCCGCGGCCTCCTTGTTGGAGGCACCGCCGGCGACGAGCGCCGCGATCTGTCGCTCCTGTGGTGTCAGCGCCGGCGTCCCGTCCTCGTCGCGCCGGCGTACGTTCTCGCCACTGGCCCGCAGCTCGGTGCGCGCCCGCTCGGCCCACGGCCGGGCGCCGAGCCGGGCGAAGGTCTCCACGGCCTGCCGCAGGTGCGGCCGCGCCTCCACCCGGCGCCGCTCCCGGCGCAGGTGCTCACCGAGCAGGAGCTGCGTGCGGGCGGTGTCGAACGACGGCCCGAAGCGCAGGTGGGCGCTCAGCGCCTGCTCGTACCAGGAGGTGGCCTCGTCACCGGAGCTGAGCAGACCACGGCACCGGGCCAGCAGTCCTGCCGTCCACGCCGACCCCGACGAGGTCACCCACTCTTCGAACAGGGGCAGGGCGGGACGGGCCCGGTCGGGATGTCCCGCGCGCACAGCCGCCTCGACCCGGTCGGGGGTGCTCGTGAAGACGAAGGTCGGGTGGCCCGCCACCGACAGCGCCTCCAGCCGGGACAGTGCCGGTTCCGGCCGGCCCAGGCCGAGGTCGAGCAGCGCCAGCGCCGACGACGCCCAGGCCTCGGGGAAGCCGAGACCGTGCCGGGCCGCCATCCGGCGGACCTCGTCGCTGTACCGGAGCGCCCGGTCCTCGTCCCCCCGCACCGCTGCGACCGCGACCAGAGTGGCCAGATGGAAGGCCGCCACCGGCGGTTGCCCGGTCTCCCGGGCCCGGCGTAGGCCCTCCTCCGCGGCCGACTCGGCCTCGTCCGGCCCGCTGCTCAGCGTGGAGATCCCGGACGACTCCAGAGCGCGGGCCAGGGTGCTGAGGGCGCCGACGCTCCGGGCCAGGGCCACGGCCCTCGACGTGCACCGGCGCGCCGTCCCCACGTCCATGAGGTACGTCCCCGCCACACCGGCCCACAGCACCTCGTCGGGATCGTCGCTGTCCTGGCCGCGGGCGACCGCGTCCCGCAGCAGCGGCGTCGCGCGCTCCGGCTCGCCCCCGAACAGGGCGGCGATACCGGCCGCGTGGGCGATCGCCGCCGACGTCGAGGCCCCGGCCGCGAGAGCGTCGGCGCGCCGCCCGGCCTGCACGACGCGCGGGATGTCACCGGCGTACGAGGCCGCCTTCACGGCTTCCACCAGGCAGGTCGCCGCCCGGGCCGGATCCACGTCTGCGAGCCGGTCGGCCGCTCGCAGCAGCAGCTCGTACCCGTCGAGCAGCACGCCCTGGCGCGCCTGGAACAGGCCGTGGAGCTGGTCGACCCGCCCCTGCAGCAGGGGCGTCGACGGCGTCGGGCGGGCGTCGTCGACCAGTGCCCATGCCGTCCGGGTCCGGCCGCTCTCCCACCAGCTCTCCGCGGCGTCGAGCAGGCGGCGGGCGCGCTCATCGGACTGGGCACTCAACCCGCCAGCACGCTGGAGGGCCAGCGCGGCCTGCGCGTGCGCACCGCGAGTCCGGGCCTTCTCCGCCAGCCGTTCGAGCTCGCACGCGACGTCGTCGTCCGGTGGCACCGTGGCGGCGGCCCGGTGCCAGACCCGGCGTTCGGCGTGCTGGTCGCCCCTCAGCGCGGCGGCGAGCGCCAGGTGCGCCTCCTGGCGGTCGGCGAAGGTCGCTCGCCGGTACACCGCCGACCGCACCAGGGGGTGCACGAACTCGACCCGGGCGGCGTCCACCCGGAGCAGCCCGCCCCGCTCGGCCGCGGCGAGGGTCGAGGACCGCAGGTCCAGCCGGGCAGCGGCATCGAGCAGGGTGCGCAGGTCTCCGGCGTCCTCGGCCGCGGCCAGCAGCAGCAGCCGCCGTCCCTGCGCCGGCAGGTCCCGCGCCCGCTGCAGGAAGGCGTCCTCCAGTCGCGTGCTCAGCGGGATGTCCTCGCGATCCGCGCCATCGGTTCCGGCCGCGGTCAGCTCCCTGGACAGCTCGACCAGCGCCAGCGGGTTCCCGGCCGCGAGCGTGACGACCCGGGATCGCGCCGCTTCGTCCAGCGCACCGTGCTCTGACACCAGCCGCTCGGCCACCGCGGCGGGGATCGGGTCGAGCCGCAGCTCGCGCACCCCGACGAGGTCGGCCTCACCGGTGCGGACCCCGTAGAGCATCGCCACCCGGTCGGCCCCGATACGCCGGGCCGCGAACAGCAGCGCGTCCAGGGACGCCCCGTCGACCCACTGGGCATCGTCGACGAGGCACAGCACCGGCTGCTGCTCGGCCAGCTCGGTGAGCACGCCGAGGACGCCCGCCGCCACCAGGAACGGCCGCACTCCCTGCGTCTCGGTCAGGCCGAGGGCACCGGACAGTGCCGCCGCCTGCGGCGCCGGCAGGGTGGGGACCAGGCCGAGGACGGGGCGGAGCAGGGCGTGCAGGCCGGCGAAGGGTAGTGACGCCTCGGCCTGCACCCCGGTCAGGCGGAGCACACGCATCCCGCCGGCCCGGCGCGCGGCGTCGGCGAGCAGCGCGGTCTTTCCCATGCCCGGGTCGCCGCTGAGGACCAGGGCTCCGCCGTGCCCGTCCCGGGCGTCGTCGAGGAGCCGGTCGATCAGGCCGCGCTCCAGGTCACGGCCGTAGAGCATGCCCGCAGACTATCGCCGGGCCCGCACTACGAGATCGCAGATGCGGGCGCCGCGGAAGGGGATTCGTCCGCCACCTCCGGCGACCGTGGATATGGTCGCCGGCCGCGACCGGGGGAGGATCGTGGTGTCCCGATCGGCGTGAGGAGGTCGTGGTGGAGGACTTGGCGCCCTGGCAGTGGGACGAGGCCGTCTGGCGTCGGCATGTCGAGCACGTCCGGGCCGGCCGTCCGCTGGCGCCGGCGTGGCCGGACGGGGCGCGGGTGGCGGTGGCCCTGTCGTTCGACTCCGATCACGAGACCATCCCGCTGCGCAACGGTGAGACCTCGCCGGGTCTGCTGTCGCAGGGCGAGTACGGGTCGCGGGTCGGGGCGCCGCGGATCCTGGCGTTGCTGGCCCAGCGGGGGATACCGGCCACGTTCTTCATGCCGGCGGTCTCCGCGCTGCTGCACCCGCAGGAGGCGCGCCGGTATGTGGCCGAAGGCCACGAGGTGGCGATGCACGGGTGGATCCACGAGCGGATCACGACCCTGCCGCCGGCCGCGGAACGCGAGCTGACGCTCCGCAGCGCCGACGTGCTGGAGCAGAGCACGGGGACCCGGCCACTGGGGATCCGTACGCCGTCGTGGGACTTCAGCCCCGTCACGCTGGGGATCATCAGGGAGCTGGGCCTGCGGTACGACTCCTCGCTGATGGGCGACGACGAGCCGTACGAGATCCTGGAGGACGGCGAGCCGACCGGCGTCGTGGAGATCCCGGTGGAGTGGATCCGCGACGACGCCGTCTACTTCACGATGGGCGCCGCCGGCGGGGTCCGCCCGTACACCAGCCCGCGCAGCGTCCTCGGCCTGTGGGTCGACGAGTTCGACGGTGCCTACGCCGACCGGGGGTTGTTCCAGCTCACCATGCACCCGCACGTCATCGGCCACCGCTCCCGCATGGCGGTCCTGACCGAACTGCTCGACCACATCGCCTCGCGCCCCGGGGTCTGGTTCGCCACCCACGCCCAGGTCGCCGAGCACGCGCTGACCCGCGGCGGCGCATCCGGGCGGGACGGCCAGGTCGCCCAGCCGTGACCCGGCCGCCTGACGCTCCTGGGGTTGACGGCGCCGCCGTCGATGCCGAGCGGCGGCCGGTGTATCAGGTGTCGGCCGGGCCGCCTCCTTGCTGCAGCAGTGCAGTCACTGCACGTGCACAGCAGCGCCACGGGCGTCGGGCGACGACGGTGGCGCCGACAAGGGGGAGTCATGGGTTTCTACATCAAGGACCTCTATGTCCACCGGGTGCCGAAGTTCCGGTGGCACGACCGGCTGACCAACCCGCCGACGATCCCGGAGACGTCACCGATCATCCGGGTGGCCGCGCTGTCGCCGCATCTCGCGGCCTCCGGTCGTGGCGGCGGCGAGGTCGGGCTGCCCGCGGACGAGACCACGCTGTGGACGGTCCCCACGCCGATCACGCCGATCGTCCTCCCGGCCGGGCGGCTGGAGGACAGCGACCTGCAGCTCGTCCGCGACAACCTGCGGGCCACGCTGGAGGCCGTCGAGCAGCAGATCTCGCAGATGCAGCCGACGGCGGAGGACCTCGAGCACGTCGCCGCGGTCGTCGCCGAGAACTGACATGCCGAACCCGTCCGGCGGGCGCCTGGCCGAGCTGACCCGTACGGCAGTCGTGCGGGCGGCGGCGCTCGCCGGACGGGCCGGCCCCGCGCCGGTGGACGCGGGCACGCTCGCGTCCCTGCTGTACCGGGCTGGGGGCGCCGTCCCGGACCCGCGGCTGGACCCACGCTGGCCCCGGCACGCCGTCCTGCGGGCCGAGCGGGCGGTGCCGTGCGGACTCGGCGACTGGGTGCCGAGCAGCACCGACCACTGGCTGGGGCGGACCGCCGCCGGGATCGACCCGGACACGCTCGTGCACAAGGTCTACGTCAGCCCGCGGGTGGCCGCCCTCGCCGACGCCCTGCAGATCCTGCTGCCGCTCGCGGTCGCGCTGCGGGTGCCGGCCTGGAAGGTCGGGGCGGACGTCGCCGGCGTGCACCGGGCCGACAAGGTCGTGCTCTACCTCGCCTCGGCCGCGGACGCCGACCGGGTCGCCACGGCGACCGCCGCGGCGCTGGACGGCATGGCGGCGCAGGGCGTCCCGTTCACCGGGCAGGTCGGGCGGACCGGGGTCGTCTCCCGCGGCCGGGACGTCGGCGGCACCAGCTGGCGGGCGGTCATCTGCCGCGCGGTGGCCGACGCGCTCCGCGTTGCCCGGGTTGGCCTGGGCCCGGATGCCGGCGCCGGGACGGTGGCGGCCGCGGCCCTGGCCCGGGTGGCCGCGGCCGGTCACGACGTACGGACCTGGCATCCCGGCGCCGACCCGCGGCCGGCGGTGCACCCGTGACCGCCACCGACGTGCGCTACGTCCTGCCGGAGGATGCCGACCTCGTCCCGCTGCCGGAGGCGGAGGAGGTCCTGCTCTCCCGCCGCGGCAGCCGGACGACGCCGCAACTGCTGTCCGCGGACGCGATGCGGCTGCTGGAGCGGTTCCGGACGCCCGCCACCGTCACCGAGGCCGTCCTCGGCTACTGCGCGGCCACCGGGGCCGACCCGATGACGACGGTCGACGAGGCGTTCGGGGTGCTCGTCGCGGCGACCCGGGCGCAGCTGCTGGTCGTCGAGGGCTCCGAGGCCGCGGCCGCCGTCACCGACCGGCTCCGCGTCGGCCAGACCGTGGGGCCGGCGACGATCCGGGCCCGGCTGCGGGTGCTGCGGGACAGCGAGATCTGGCGTGCCGTCCTGGCCGACGGCACCCCGGTCGTCGTCAAGGTCGTGGACGAGCCGGTGCTCGGCCCGGACCTGGTCGCCCGCGAGGTCGCGGCGCTGCGGCGGCTGGCCGTCCTGGCCGGCGGGACGGTGCCCCGGCTGCACTGGCACGAGGTCTCCGCGACCGGCGGCACCCTGGTGCTGGGCGAGGTCGTCGGCGACCCGGTCGACCTCGCCGTCTGCGTCGCCACCCCGCAGGCGCGGCTACAGGTCGTGGCCGCGGTGCTGGAGGCGTACGTGGCGATCCATGACCACGGCGTCCTGCACGGTGACGTGCACCCGGGCAACGTGCTGGTCCGGCCGGACGGGGGAGTGACCGTGCTCGACTTCGGCCTCGCCGCCGTGGCCGGAGCCGGCCTGCCACCACCGCCGCGGCCGACCGGCGGCGAGCACCTCGACCCCGAGACGGCGGCGGCCCTGCGCGACGACCTGCCGTTCCCGCCGCTCGACGCCGCAGGCGAGCAGTACTCGGTGGCGGCCCTGGCGTACCGGCTCCTCACCGGCGCGCCGCACCTCGACCTGGCCTGCGAACGGCACGTCGCGCTCGGGCGCATCGTGGCCGACGCCCCCCGCCGGTTCACCGCGGTCGGGGCGACGCCATGGCCCGCCGGGGAGCGGGCGCTGCGCCGGGCCCTGTCCCGGCGGCCGCGGGACCGGTACGAGTCGCTCGCCGCCCTGCGGGACGCGGTCGCCCGCGCCGTCCCCGCCGCCGTCCCCGCTGCCCCGGCGGCCGGCCGCCGCCGCCGCGCGGCC
>DATDKW010000395.1:0-36821 GCA_036519715.1 Mycobacteriales bacterium | reverse complement strand
GCCAACGTGGCCCAGGCCGTGCTGTTCGCGCTGCGCCAGCCCGAGGGCTGCGAGGTCAAGGAGCTCGTCATCACCCCGTCGGTGGAGAGCTCGTGGCCCTAGACCCGGTGGCCCCGGGCCCGCACGGCCAGGGCGACGTCCTGGTCCTGCGGGCCCTCGGGCTCGGGGACTTCCTGACCGGGATCCCGGCGCTGCGGGGGCTGCGCCGGGCCCGGCCGGGGCAGCGGCTGGTGCTGGCCGCGCCGGCCGCGCTGGCCCCGCTGGCCGCGCTGACCGGCGCGGTCGACGCGGTGCTGGACCAGCCCGGGCTGGACCGTCCCCTGGATCGTCGCGTGTGGACGGACCGGCCGGCGCTGGCGGTGAACCTGCACGGCCGCGGCCCGCGGTCGACCGCGCTGCTGCGGGCGACGGCCCCGGACGAGCTGTGGGCCTTCGGCGCCGGTCCACAGTGGATCGAGGGTGAGCACGAGGTCGACCGGTGGTGCCGGCTGCTGCGCTCCCACGGCGTCGCCGCCGACCCGGGCGACCTCGCGCTGGCTCGCCCGGCGGTCGCCGGCCCGGCGCCGGGCGCGGTGGTGGTGCATCCCGGGGCGGCGTCGGGATCCCGGCGCTGGCCGGTCCGGCGGTTCGCGGCCGTCGCGGCGGCGCTGCGCGCCGAGGGGCACCGGGTCGTCGTCACCGGCGGACCGTCCGAACGCGACCTGGTCGCCGCGGTCGGGGCCGAGGCCGTCGCCACCGACCTGACCGAGCTGGCCGCGCTGGTCGCCGACGCCGCGCTGGTCATCTGCGGCGACACCGGCGTGGCCCACTTGGCCACCGCCTACGGCACGCCGTCGGTGCTGCTGTTCGGCCCGACCCCGCCGGCCGAGTGGGGCCCGCGCTCGGGCCCGCACACCGTGCTGTGGAAGGGCCGCGGTAGAGGCGACCCGCACGGGGCAGACCCCGACCCGGCGCTGCTCGCGCTGACCGTGCCCGAGGTCCTGACCGCAGCGAGGAGGTGGGTCCGTGCCACCGCGGCTTCGTCGCAGTGACCTGAGCAAGCCGGGCCTGACCCGCCGCCGCGCCGGCCGGGGCTGGGTGTTCCTGGACGCCGAGGGCAACCGGATCACCGACCCGGACACGCTGGCCCGGATCCGGGCGCTGGCCATCCCGCCCGCGTACCGGGACGTGTGGATCAGCCCGCACCCGTACGGGCACATCCAGGCCGTCGGCACCGACGCGGCCGGCCGCCGGCAGTACCGCTACCACGAGCTCTGGAGCCGGCGCCGGGCCCAGGCCAAGCACCTGAAGGTGCTGCAGGTGGGGGAGCGGCTGCCGGCCATGCGCCGGCGCTGGGCCCGCGACCTGAGGCGGGCCGAGCTGGACCGGATGCGGGTGCTGGCGGCCGCGGCCCGGCTGCTGGACCTGGGCCTGTTCCGGATCGGCGGCGAGGAGTACGCGGAGGAGCACAGCACCTACGGCCTGGCCACGCTGCGGCGTGAGCACGTCAAGGTCCGCCAGGGCAAGCTGCTGTTCGACTACACCGCCAAGCACGGCCTGCGCCGGCAGGAGATCGTCGACGACCCGGCCGTGCTGGCCGTCGTGGACCGGCTGCGGCGCCGGCGGGACGACCCCAACCCGGAGCTGTTCGCCTATCTGGTCGGCGATTCCTGGGCCGACGTGAAGAGCACCACGGTCAACGAGTACCTGCGCGAGGTGTCCGGGCTGGACATGTCGGCCAAGGACTTCCGGACCTGGCACGCGACCGTGCTGATGGCCGCGATCCTGGCCCGGGAGCCGGTGCCGCCGTCCAAGCGCGGCCGGGACCGGACCGTCCGGTCCGGCTACGTCGAGGTCAGCGAGGCGCTCGGCAACACCCCGGCCGTGTGCAAGGCGTCCTATGTGGACCCCCGGGTGGTCGACCTCTACCACGGCGGCACGGTGATCTCGCTGCCGCCGCGGAAGCGCTCCGACGACGCCCTGCGCAGCGCCCTGGAGAAGGAGGTCCTCGACCTGCTGAGGGTGGATCCCGACTAGGGCCGACCCGGATCAGGGCGTGAGCCAGCCAACGGCCTTCTTGCGGGACAGCGCCTTGCGGGCGGCGGGCAGGCCGGCTTCGACGTCGGTGGCCGAGGCCGCCTCGGCCGAGTGCAGCCGGCCGTAGGTGAACGCGTTCTCCCCGGCCCCGTGCGCCTGCATCGCCACCTTGCGCAGCAGGTCGCGGGTGACCACCGAGTCGTGCTGGTCGCCGAGCAGCTCCTGCAGGTCCTCCATCGCGGCCACCAGCGCGGCCGCGCCGTCGCCGCCGACCGGGGCCGCCGCCTCGGCCGCGTACCGGGCCTGCTTGGCCACCTTCCGGGCCTCGTGCAGCGCAGTGTCCCGGTCCAGCACGCCCGGCAGCGGCCGGACCTGCGGCTCGGCCTTCTCGGCCGTGTCCAGCAGCTCGTTGACCTTGGCCACGGTCCGCCTGACCCGGTGCGGCACGTACGTCGCGGCCGGGCGCAGCCCGTGCTCGGTCGGCGGCGCCGCCAGCAGCGCGTCCAGCTCGTCCAACACGGCGGCGTACCGGCGGCCGTTGAGGGCGGTGACCAGCGACCGGTGGTCCTTGGCCGCCTGGGCCTTGAGCCCGCCGGTGAGCCGGGCCGCGATCGGCCCGACGACCAGCTCCGGCGGCAGCCGGTCCAGCGAGCGCTGCAGCCGGGCCACCATCACCTCGGCGTCGCGGACCCGGCCCAGCACCTCGGCCAGCCACTTCAGCTCCGCCCGCAGGTGGTCGGAGGCGGCCCGGTCCCACAGCGGCCGGAAGGTCTTGAAGGTGCTGCGCAGCCGCCGGGTCGCCACCCGCATCTTGTGCACCGCGTCCGGCTCGTCCCGGCGGACCCGCGGGTCGTATCCGATGATCGTGTCGCGCTGGGTCCGGACGTAGTCGCCGACGACCTGGGCCGCGCTGCCGGGCGGCCCGGCGACCGGGTCGGCGTCGGGCCAGCGGCCGTCCAGCGCGCGGGCGATCTTGGCCGGGTCGGCCGACCGGGTCGCGCCGGCCTTGCGCAGCTTCTTGCCCACCGCCCGCAGCAGGTCGCGGTCGCCCTCGACCAGCTCGACCTCCAGCTCCCGCCAGCGCTGCCCGGCGGCCGGGTCGGCGATGACCTCCGACGAGACCTCGTCGTCGGCGATCAGCGCCAGCACCGTGCCGTCCTCGGCGACCAGCGGCCACTCGGTGCGGCGGGTGGCGATCCGCACCATCGGCCGCAGGACGGCGCCCCGGCTGACCGCGCGGACCTCGGCGCCGACCGCGGCCGGCACCGCCGCGCCGCGGCCCAGCGGCAGCTGCACCTCGTCCCGGTCCTCGCCGCCGCGGTAGCGCTTGACGTGCCAGCCGGCATCGGACCCGCCGGTGCGCCGGCGCAGCGCCACCTTGTCGGCGGCCAGCCGCAGGTCGGCGGTGTCGTAGTAGACGGCGGCCAGCTCATGCACGACGGGCTCGCCGAGCGTGGCCCCGGCGACAGTCAGCCCGGGGTCCAGGGCGAAGTCCGCCGGGACCTCGTACTTGCGCTCGATCTCCGCCGCCACCGGCTACCGCCTCCCGCTGTCGCCCTACCTGTGCAGGCTACCTGCGGTCCGCGTCCTGACGGTCAGAAGCGGTGCTCCTCCTTGTGCAGGCCGAGCGCCTCCACGACTTCGCTGACCTGGTGATAGACCTGGCCGCTGGGCAGCTGGGAGATGAGCTGACGGAGCCGGTCCGGGGCGTTGGCGTCGATGAGGTGGCCGAGCAGACCGGACTCGTCGGTGGGGAAGACCGACCGGGGCAGGGCGGCGGCGATCTCGCTGCGCAGCTCGACCTCCTCGTTGGTCATGCCCTCGGGCACGCCCGGCTGCCGGTCGGCCGGCGAGCCGTGCTGACCCGGGTCGGGCTGGTCCTCGCCGGCCGGCTCGGCCTCTTTCCACTCCTCGGCCCGGGTCGGCCGCTCGGCCGTCATCATCCCCTGCACCTCGTGCTCCATCTCGTCGTCGAGACGGGCCGAGTGCTTGTTGTTTCCGCGCTCCATGTCAGTCATCCTCCCCCAACCGGACCTGCACGGAATCGTCGGCGCCGACCCGGACCTGCAGGACCGGCTGCGGGTAGGTCGTCGGACCGCGCTGGACCTTCCCGTCCCGGACCCGGAACACGCTCCCGTGCCAGGGACAGGTCACGCACAGCTCGTCCCCGGAACCGGACAGCTCGCCCTCGGAGAGCGGACCGGACAGGTGCGAGCACTTCTCGTAGAGCACGTCGACCTGGCGGCCGCGCCGCAGCGCGAAGACCGGGGCGCCGTCGAGCACGAGCCGGGCCGGCTTGCCGTCGGTGAGGTCGGTCAGGTCGCACAGCCGGGTCCAGTCCTGCGGCAGCAGGTGCGGCGCCTCCTCGGCGTGGTTCACCCCGGCGGCCTGCCGGTAGGACAGGTGGCCGCCGAGGTACGCCGCGCCGGTGCCGGCCGAGATCGCGACCAGGCTGTACACGGTGCCGCGCGCGTGCTTGCCCTGCCGCCGGGCCCTCCAGGACGCGAACTGCAGGGCCGCGGTGAACAAGTTGGCACTGGCGTGCACCAGCCCGGTGCGCTGCTGCCGAGGATGCAGGTCGGACCAGTCGGCCAGGCCGGTCAGCGCCGTCGGCACCGCGCCGGCCACGCCCAACCCGACCAGGGTGCGGGCCGCTTCCCGGCGGCCGGGCAGGAAGTCGAGCACGGTCGCGGAGACCCAGCTGCCCAGCGGCACCATGATCAGGGCCGGGTGCAGCGGGTGACCGAACCAGACGCCGTGCAGGGCGTCGCGGAGGTTGCCGCTGGGCAGGGCGGCGTCGACGACCTTCTTGATGGCCTGCACGGCCGGGTCGAGCGGCTTGGCCCGCTCGATGGACTCGACGGCCGCGTCGAGCGGCTCGATGGAACGCATCTCCTAGGAATCACCGCGTACGGTCCGGGCAAACATGATCCGGTCCGGATCGCCATCGACGAGGAGGAATCGTGGCCCATCATTCCGGTGTCCCGGCGGGCGAGCTGTCCGAGCAGGACCTGCTGCGCGAGCTCGCTCACCTGCACGCGACCCGGCACGAGACGTTCCTGCACGGGTCGGCCGACGCGCTGGTGACCCACACCCGGCGGACGTCCGAGCTGGAGGACGAATACCTGCGGCGGCACCCGGAGCGGGAGATCGACCCGGAACGGCTGCGCTCCGGCGCCCGCCAGCGCTGAGCCGCACCCGGACACAGCGAAGGGCCCGGACCGCGTGCGGTCCGGGCCCTTGCGCGTGCTCCCTACGGGGTGGGGCGGTCGACGTCGCCGCGCCAGGCGCCCTCTTCGCTGCCGCGCGACTCGATGAACTTCTTGAACCGCTCCAGGTCACCCCGGACCTGCCGGCTGACGAAGCCGAGCTTGTCGCCCACGGTCTCCACGATGCCCTCGGGCTCGAAGTCCATCTGCAGCATGACCCGGGACTTGCCCGCGTCGAGCCGGTGGAAGGTGACCACGCCGGCCTGCTTGGGGCTCTCGGTGCTGGTCCAGGCGATCCGCTCGTCCGGGTGCTGCTCGGTGATCTCCGCGTCGAACTCCCGGTTCACGCCGTCGATGGAGGTCACCCAGTGCGTCAGCGTGGGGGAGAGCTGGTCGATCCGTACCACGCCGTCCATGAAGTTCGGGAACGACTCGAACTGGGTCCACTGGTTGTACGCCGTGCTCACGTCGACGTCGACGTCGATCGACTTCTCGACGGTGCTCATGTGCACTCCCTGCTTCCTGGTCGTTTCTCCGTACGAACAATGCATGCCCCGGTTCGGGGCGGACAAACGGGTGCTTGCGCCCGGCCGGACCCGGGTAACGGCTGCTCGTGAGCATTCCCGAGCCGGTGGTGGAGGACGTCGAGGCCGATCTCCTGGAGACGGTCAAGAAGGCGGCGGTGGAACTGAAGCGGGCCGACCTGCCGTTCGCGCTCTGCGGCGGCTGGGCCGTGTACGCGCGCGGCGGCCCCCGCTCCGACCACGACGCCGACTTCGCGCTGCTGGACCGGGACGTGCCGGCCGCGGTGGACGCGCTGACCGCGGCCGGTTTCGAGCCGGACAGCGACGCCCCGGAGGACTGGCTGGCCAAGGTGTGGGACCGCGGCAACCTGGTCGACCTGATCTTCCGGCTGTCGGGGGAGCCGGTGACCGAGGAGATCCTGGGCCGGGCCGACACGATCGAGGTCGGCTCGGTGCAGATGCCGGTGCTGTCGGCCACGGACCTGGTGGTGACGAAGCTGCTGACCTACCGCGACCACTACGCCGACTTCGGCAGCTCGCTGCCGATGGTGCGCTCGCTGCGCGAACAGGTCGACTGGTCCCAGGTCCGCGACCGCACCGCGGAATCGCCGTTCGCGGAGGCGTTCCTGCTGCTGGCCGACCGGCTGCACCTGACCGACTGACGGTGGACGGGGCGGGCGGCCCGCGGGCCGCCCGCCCCTGGAGCGATCCCGTGGGGATCAGCTGGTGGCGCGCCGGCCCGAGACGGCCGTGCGGGGCGCGAGGGCCGGGCTGCCGGTGCCGCGCCCGTCCGCGAGCGCGCTGACGAAGTCGGCGAGCACCTGCTCGGTCCGGTGTTCCGGAAGCCAGCCCAGCGAGCGGGCCCGGCCGGTGTCCATGATCGGCACGTTCTGGGCCATGTCCAGCCAGCCGGCGTCGGTCGGCTGCAGGTGCAGCTTCCAGGTGCCGGTGACCAGCGCCCGCGGCACCGCCGGCGGCACGTCGAAGGCCTTGGCGTGCAGCAGCTGCGCGATCAGGTCCCGGGTCAGCAGCGGCTCGGTGGCCACGTTGAGCGCGCCCTCGGCCTTGGCCAGCAGGCCCCGGACGAATGCGTCGGCCAGGTCGTCGGCGTGCACGATCTGTCCCCGCAGTCCCCGCGGCCACGGCAGCACCCGCAGCAGCGCCGGCCGCAGCAGCGACACCGGCACGAACGGCCCCAGGAAGAAGCGGGCGATCTCACCCGCGGCCGCCGGCTGCAGCACGATCGCCGGGCGGACCCGCAGGATCGTCAGCCGCTCCGGCGGCACCTCGGCCAGGAACGCCTCGACCGCGGCCTTCTGCCGGCTGTACGTGGAGCTCGGGATGCCGGTGGGGGGCCAGCTCTCGTCCCGCCGCTCGTCGCCCGGGGACGGCGCGTAGGTCCCGATCGAGGACGCGTAGACCAGCTGCGGCACGCCGGCGGCCAGGGTGGCGTCCAGGACGGCGCGGGTGCCGCCGACGTTGATCCGCTCCAGCGCGGCCTCGTCCCAGCTCGGCTGCAGCCGCCAGGCCAGGCTCACGACCGCGTCGGCGCCGGCGAAGATCCGGGTCAGCCGGCTGACGGCGTCCGCGGCGGCCACGTCGACGGACTCCCAGGAGGCCGAGTCGTACGGCTCGCCCGCGCCGACCGGGGGCCGGCGGGCGACGCCGACGATCTCGTCCACCGCCGGGTCCGCGACCAGCCGGCGCAGCACGGCCGTACCGACGTTCCCGCTCGCTCCGACCACCACGACCCGCATGAGCCGTCGATACCCGCCAGTACGCCGACCATGCTGGCGTGACGGGGATCTCAGCCCAGGGCGGCGTGGACGTCCGGGTGGACGTCGGCCGCGGGCACGCCCGCGGCGGTGAAGTCGGCGACGGTCCAGACGCCGGTGAGGACGCCCCGGAACGGCAGGCCGGCCCGGACGGAGGGGGCGTGGTCGGCCGGGTTGTCGCTCACGTGCACCGCGGTGGCCGGGTCGACCCGGTGCCGGTCCAGGATCCGGGCCAGGTCCTTGTCCGGGGCCACCCCGTCGGCGCCCTCGGGCCGGCCGGCGACGAAGTCGAACAGCTCGGCCGGGATGCCGGCCGAGGCCAGCTTGTGGCCGGCCTCGGGTCCGGTGCTGTTGGTCACGATGCCGGCCCCGATCCCGCGCTCCCGCAGGCCCCGGACCAGCCCGGCCACGTCGCCGATGGGTCCGTACCGGACCGCGTCCCAGTAGAAGGCGCTGAACTCGCCGAAGTCGACCGCCGGCCCGTACCAGCGCTCGACGCACTCCCGGAACGGCAGGTCGCGGTAGCCGGCGACGAACGTGTCCCGGCTGGGCGGGTCCAGCCCCAGCCGCCCGGTCGCCGCGACCCAGGCCGCGAAGCTGGCCTCGGCCGTGGCCACGAGCGTGTCGTCCAGGTCCAGGACGGCGAATCTCACCCCGGCCTCACCCGGGGCCTCTGGATCCGGGCCGCGCCGCTCTCACTCCAGGCCGCGCCGGGTCACGACCGAGTGCAGCCGCTGCACCGCGGCCGGGTAGCTCTGCGCGAACGTGTCGCCGGTGTGCAGGACGGCCTTGTGGAACGCGATCAGGTGCGGCCCGGGCAGCTGCTCGAAGAACCGCTCCACCGCGTCCACGTCGGGCCAGTCCAGCGCGTACTTCACGGTGCGGATGTTCAGCACCGCCGACGGGGCCGCGTAGATCTCCATCAGCGTGTCGAGGTCCTGCACGAAGGCGTGGTTGAGCTTGTCCTCGACCTCCGGCCCGGCCAGCGCGGAGGCCCGGTCGACCTCCAGCGCGTACGCCCCCACGACGGTCTTGGCCCCGGCCGCGGTCAGGACGGCGACCGCCCGGGCCTCGGCCGTGCCGCTCACCACGGCGTCGTCGATGAGCACGACCTGCCGGCCGGCCACGTCGCCGGCGCCGAGGTGCAGGCCGGCCTCGTCCATGATCTGCTGCCGCTCGTCGTAGCCCTGGGCCGAGTAGTTGCCGGCGTCGACGTGGCGCAGGTGCAGCGGGACGATCTCGACCGGCCCGGCCCCGGCCGGCCGCCGCTCGTTCAGGTGTTCCCGGACGTGCCGGGCCAGCTCGTACGACGCCGTCGGCAGCACCTTGTACGGCGCGGTCGTGATGACCGGCCGGTCCGGCCAGGACAGCAGGCCGGAGTCCCACAGCCGCTGGGACAGGCCGCCGGCGTAGTGCTCGGCCGAGTCGGCGTCGCCGTACTTGAACCGGCTGTAGCGCAGGGGGCGGAACTCCTCGCCGGTGAGGGTCCGGAGCCGGCCGCTGTCCGAGGAGACCCGATGCAACGACACGCGGGAGATCACGACCGGAGTGTACCGGCCCGATTCGCACTCTTCCCGGAGCGGAAGGCAGCCCTGTCCCTTTCCCGGGCCTTGCTGGGACCTAGGGAAGGCGAGCGAACCAGAGCAGCGACAGCCCGGCCGCCGCCGCGGCGGCCAGCAGCGCGGCACCGATGAACCAGGCCGAGACCTCCTGCCGCTCGGTCCGGGTGCCGACGGAGCTGCCGATGTCGGCGTAGACCTGCGACAGCTCCTCGCCGGACTCGGCCGTGTAGGCCTCGCCTCCGGTGTTCTGCGCCAGCTCCCGCAGCGAGGCCACGTCCACCGGCACGGGCTGGGTCCGGCCGTCGTCGGAGGTGATCGTGCCCTCGGCGGTGCCGTAGGCGATCGTGGACACGGGCACGCCCGCGGCCTTCGCCGCCTGCGCGGCCACGGCCGGGTCCCGGCCGGAGGTGTTGCTGCCGTCGGACATCAGCACGATCCGGGCCGGCACGGCCTCGTCCGCGGCACCGTCCGGGGTGGACTGTCCGCTGTCGACGGTCGCGATCCCTTGCAGGGACGAGAAGACGGCCTCGCCGATCGCGGTGGCCGGGCTGAGGCTGAGGGCCTGCAGGGCCTGCCGGACGGCGGCGTGGTCCCGGGTCGGCGGCACCGCGACGCCGGCGGTGCCGGCGAAGGTGACCAGCCCGACGTTGAACCGCTCCGGCAGCTGGTCGACGAACGCGCCGGCGGCCTGGGTGGCCGCCTCCAGCCGGCTCGGGGCCACGTCGGTCGCCTCCATCGAGTTGGACACGTCGATGGCGACCATCACGGTGGCCCGCTCCCGCGGTACGTCCACGTCGGCGGTGGGGCGGGCGAAGCCGACGACCAGCAGGTCCAGCATGGCCAGGAACGCCGCCGCCGGCACGTGCCGGCGCCAGCCCGGCCGCTTCGGCGCGATCCGGTCGAGCAGGGCCAGGTTGGTGAAGCGGACCGCGTACGCCTTCCGGCGCCGCTGGGCGATCAGGTAGGCCGCGACCAGCGCGGCCACCGCCAGCAGCAGCCACAGCCGGCCGGGGGACAGGAAACTCACGAGGCTCTCCGGTGGTGTCGGTAGGGGCGCCGGCGGCGCCGGTCGGTGGCGAACCGGGCCAGGTCGCGGACCCAGTCCCGGTCGGTGCGCAGCACCAGGTGGTCGGCGCCGGCCCGGCGCAGCGCGGTGCGGACGGCCAGCCGGTGCTCGGCCGCGGCCTCGGCGTAGCGGGTGCGCAGCGCGCGCCGTCCCGTCCACACCTCGCGCCGCCGCCCCGTCTCCGGGTCCACCAGGGCCAGCAGGCCGACGTCGGGCAGCTCCAGCTCCCGGGGGTCGACGACCTCGACCGCGAGGACCTGGTGCCGGGAGGCCAGCCGCCGCAGCGCCGGCTCCCAGTCCTGGCCGGGCTCCAGGAAGTCGGACACCACCACCCGGAACCCGCGCCGGCGGTGCTGGCGGTCCACTGTGTCCAGTCCCGCCACCAGCGGGAGCACGTCCGCGCCGGGCTCGGCCCGGGGCGCGGTCAGCAGCGACCGGACCAGGCCGAGCAGGGCCGGCCGCCCGGACCGGGCCGGCAGCCGCCGGACCCCGCCCGGCCCGAGCAGGTGGGCGCCGATCCGGTTGCCGCCGCCCGCGGACAGGAACCCCACCGCGGCCACGGCGGCCACGGCCAGGTCCCGCTTCTCGGCCCGGGCGGTGCCGAAGTCCATCGACGCGCTCAGGTCGACCAGCGCCCAGGTCTCCAGCTCCCGGTCGGCGACCAGAGTGCGCACGTGCGGCTGCAGGGTCCGGGCGGTGACGCCCCAGTCCATCCGGCGCAGGTCGTCCTCCCCGGGCCGGTACGGCACGGCCGCGGCCGTCTCCGTACCGGGGCCGGGGAGCAGGCCGAGGTGGTCGCCCTGCAGCAGGCCGTCCAGCCGGCGGACCACGGTCAGCTCCAGCCGCCGCATCACCCGCTCGATCTCCGCGGCGTCACCGCTCACGCCGCCGCTCCGTCCACTGTGGACGCCGCCGGGGACAGGACGTCGCGGGCCGGGGCCAGCCGGGGCGGCGGCACCGCCGCCAGCACCCGGTCGACGACCCAGCGCGGGTCGACGCCGTCGGCGACGGCGTCGTAGCTGAGCACCAGCCGGTGCGCGATGACGTCGCCGGCGAGGTCGCCGACGTCCTCGGGCAGCACGTACTCCCGGCCGCGCAGCAGCGCCAGCCCGCGGGCGGCCGCGGCCAGCCCGAGGGTGGCCCGGGGCGAGGCCCCGAACTCCAGCGCTCCCGCGATGTCCGGGGCCGGGTCGCGGGTGGCCAGTACCAGCCGGACGATGTACTCGGCCACGGCGTGGTGGACGAACACCCGGTCGGCGGCGTCCTGCAGCGCCAGCAGCCGCTCCGGGGTGAGCACCTGCTCGGCCACCGGCGGGTGCACGCCCATCCGGTGCAGGATGGCCAGCTCCTCCGACCCGGACGGGTAGCCGACGTCGACCTTGAGCAGGAACCGGTCCCGCTGGGCCTCGGGCAGCGCGTACACGCCCTCGGACTCGATCGGGTTTTGGGTGGCGAGGACGAGGAACGGCCTCGGCAGCGGGTAGGTGGTGCCGCCGAGGGAGACCTGGCGCTCGGCCATCACCTCCAGCAGCGCGGACTGGACCTTGGCCGGGGCCCGGTTGACCTCGTCGGCCAGCACCAGGTTGGCGAAGACGGGGCCGAGCTCGACGTCGAACCGGTCCGAGCCGGGCTTGAAGATTCGGGTCCCGACGATGTCGGACGGGACCAGGTCGGAGGTGAACTGCAGCCGGGAGAACGTACCGCCGGCCGCGCGGGCCAGCGTCTCCACGGCCAGCGTCTTCGCCACCCCGGGCACGCCCTCGAGCAGGCAGTGCCCGCGGGCCAGCAGCGCGACCAGCAGCCGCTCCAGCAGCCGGTCCTGGCCGACGACGACCCGGCGCAGCTCGAACAGCGCCCGCTCGAGCTCCTCGGCCGGGGTCACGCGTCGCCCGAGCCGGTGGAGCCGGGCGCCTCCGGGGAGGCCGAGCCGCTGCCGCCGCTCTGCTTGTCCGGGCAGTCGCCGCGGTCACCCGGAGACGGCGCGGACGAGGACGAGCCGTCGTCGACCGTGGTGACGAACGACGTCGTCCCGGAGTCAGCACCGGAGGAGGACGCGTACGCGGCGCCGCCGGCACCGAGGACGCCGATCGCCAGCACACCGCCGGCCGCGGCCAGTGTCACGCGGGTGGACAGAGTCACGGGAATCTCCTGTCGTGGGTGGGTGGTGGTCACCGGCCGGCCCGGCTGCGCCGAGCACCCGGGCCGACCGGCCGGGTCCCACTCAACGCCGGACCGGCGAAAACAGCCGGAAGCACAACCGAAAGCGCCCCGAAAGCGCCGGCCGGGGCACCGGTCCGGAGGCCGTACCGTCGGTACATGCGAGTGCTGGTGGTCGAGGACGAGGCCGACCTCGTCTCGGCGCTGAAGGTCGGCCTGAGCCGGGCCGGGTACGCCGCCGACACCGCGCTGACCGCGGCCGAGGCCGAGCGAAAGCTCGCCGTCGAGCCGTACGACCTGGTGGTGCTGGACCTGATGCTGCCGGACGGGGACGGCTTCGAGCTGTGCCGGCAGATCCGGGCCGAGCGGCAGGGCGCGGTCCGGATCCTCGTGCTCACCGCCCGGGCCGCCCTGGCCGACCGCGTCCGCGGCCTGGACGCGGGCGCGGACGACTACCTGACCAAGCCGTTCGCGCTGGCCGAGCTGCTGGCCCGGGTGCGGGCGCTGCTGCGCCGCGACAGCGGCAACGGCACCGCGGTGCTCAGCGTCGGCGACGTGGTGCTGGACACGGCCCGGCAGGACGCCCGCCGCGGCGACCGGCCGCTGCCGCTGACCCGCAAGGAGTTCGGCGTGCTCGAATACCTGATGACCCGGCCCGGCCACGTGGTCTCGGCCGAGGAGCTGCTGGACCACGTCTGGGACGAGAATGCCGACCCGTTCACCCAGACCGTCCGGGTCACGGTGGGCACGCTGCGGCGCAAGCTCACGCTGCCGGGGGAGGACCCGGTGCTGGAGACCGTGATCGGCCGCGGCTACCGGCTGCGGGAGCCGCTGTGATGGCCCTCCACCGTCCGGAGTGGACCCGCACGGTCCGGTTCCGGCTGACCCTGACGTACTCCCTGCTGCTGTTCGGGCTGGCCGCGCTGGTGGTCGGCGGCATCTACTGGGGACTGTCGCACAGTCTCGACGCGCAGCCGGTGGCGAAGACCTTCGAGGTGCAGAAGCAGTACCGGGGGATCACGGTCGCCCAGATCACCGCGGCCGACGTGTCCGACGTGGAGCGGGTGGTCAACTACAACACCCTGCGGACACTGCGGCTCTACTCGGCCGGCACGCTCGGCGGGCTGTTCGCCGGCAGCCTGGTCATCGGCTGGTGGCTGTCCGGGCGGGCGCTGCGGCCAGTCAGCCGGATCACCGCCACGGCCCGGGAGATCTCCGCCACCGACCTGTCCCGCCGCATCCGGCTGTCCGGACCGGACGACGAACTGCGCCGGCTGGCCGACACCGTGGACGGGATGCTGGCCCGGCTGGACGACGCGTTCGCGGCCCAGCGCCGGCTCGTCGACGACGCCTCCCACGAGCTGCGCAACCCGCTGGCGATCATCCAGACCAACGTCGACGCGGTGCTGGCCCGCGACGACGTCACCCCGGCCGAGCGCCGGCACGCCGCCACCGTGGTCGGCCGGGCCGCCGCCCGGATGTCCCGGCTGGTGGAGGACCTGCTGGCCAGCGCCCGCCGGGACGCCCCGGCCTTCCAGGAGGCCGACGTCGAGCTGGCCGAGGTGGTCGGCGAGGCCAGCGAGGAGTTCCGGCTGCTGGCCGGCGAGCGCCACCTGACCCTGCGCCGCCGGGTCGAGCCCGGGACGGTGGTCAGCGGCGACCGGGACGCGCTGCGCCGGGCGCTGGCCAACCTGGTCGGCAACGCCGTCGAGCTGGCCCCGGAGTTCACCGAGGTACTGGTGGCCGCGGGCCGGGAGGGCGGCTGGTGCTGGATGGCGGTCCGGGACGCCGGACCCGGGATCGGGCCGGGGGAGCAGGCCCGGGTCTTCGACCGGTTCTGGCAGGGACAGCGGGGCCGCCGGCCCGGGCACGCCGGGCTCGGGCTGGCCATCGTCCGGCAGATCGCGGAGAGCCACGGCGGCGCGGTCGCGCTGCACAGCACGCCCGGGGTCGGCAGCACGTTCGTGGTCTGGCTGCCGTCGCGGGCCCGTACCGGCGGTGAGGACGAGCTGTCGCCGCCGGCCGGCGACCCGCTGCCGCGTCTTTCACACTGATTTTCGCCCCGGTGGGGCAGAGTGGGGCCATGGGTCTGTTCAAGCGGAAGCGGCGGGTCGCGCCCGGGGCCGGCGGGGTGCGCACGCTGCTGGACCGCGAGGGCACCAAGGAGGACCTGGCCCACCTGCGCGAGTTCGCCACCACCCGGGTCGGGGTCGAGTTCTACGTCGAGCCCGAGACCACCGCCACCGACACGACGGCCGTCGCGGTCGCCTCCGACGGCGAGTGGACCCGGCGCCGGGTCGGCAACCCGGCCACTATCGGCAAGCTGGCCCGGGAGCTGCGGCTGCCGATCTACGAGGCCGCAGTGGTCGGCTACCCGAAGCGGATGCGGGAGTGGAACGCCCGCCGCAAGCGCGAGGACGGCCTGTGAGCCAGTAGCTTGGGGGCATGCATTCGCCCAAGCGGGTCGGTCTCGTCCTGCACCCGCGCCGCGACTCGGTCGAGGCCGTCAAGGCGATCACGGACTGGACCGCCCGGCACGGCGCCACCGTCGTCGGGCTGGCCGGCGAGGTCGACCGGATCGGTTGCGACGTCGAGGCGGTCGAGCCGGACCAACTGTCCACCTGCGACGTGCTGATCAGCCTGGGCGGTGACGGCACCATGCTACGGGCGCTGCGGCTGTCCCAGCCCAGGGCCGTGCCGGTGCTCGGGGTGAACCTGGGCCGGCTGGGCTTCCTGGCCGAGATCGACGTGCCCGACCTGGAACACGCGCTGGCCGAGATCGACGCCGGCCGCAGCACCATCGAGACCCGGGTCGCGGTGCAGGTCGACTTCGACGACACCACCGCCTTCGCCTTCAACGACGTCGCCGTCGTGCGGCACCCGGGCCAGCCCGTGGCCGCGGTCGAGGTCAAGGTCGAGGGCCAGCCCTTCGTCCGGTACGCGGCCGACGCCATCGTGATCGCCACCCCGACCGGGTCCACCGCGTACAGCTTCTCGGCCGGCGGGCCGATCGTGTCGCCGCGGGCCGAGGGGCTGCTGGTCATCCCGGTCGCGCCGCACTCGGCGTTCAACCGGGCGGTGTTCCTGTCCGCGGGGGAGCCGGTCGGGCTGGACCTGCTGCCGACCAGCGGCCGGCTCGCGGTCGAGGTCGACGGGCTGCTGGCCGGCACCGTGGAGCCGGGACAGTCGGTGGACGTGTTCCTGTGCGCCCGGGCCGGCCGGGTGGTGCGGCTGGGGACGACGACGTTCTACCAGCGGGCCCGGCGCAAGCTGCGCCTCGCCGACCCGGCCGAGCTGGACGAGGTCGACGTCACGAAGACCGGCTGAACTGGGTGATCAGCTGGTCGACGGGCGCGTGCTGGTCGGTCAGCACCTCGGCGCCGCCGGCGTAGCGCGCGGTGGCGGCCTCGTCGGCGACCACCCACGGGCCCCGGGTGGCCAGCTCGGCCTGGATCGCGGCCGCCGGCAGCGGCCGCCGCGAGGCGACCACGATGTGGTTGCCGCCGCCCTCGCCGGCCACCGTGACCGGCGCGCCCAGCAGGATCACGTGCGGGAAGACCGCCCGGAGCGTGGCGATCTCGGCCCGGGCGAACCGGTCCGGCTGGTAGTCGATGACGTTCACCGCGTACACCCCGTCGTCGGCGAGGACGGCGCGGACCTGCTCGGCGACTTGCCGGGTGGTCAGGTGCCAGGGCACGGCCAGCCCGCCGAAGGCGTCGCCGACGGCCAGGTCGAACCGGCCGGCCGGCTGCTCCTGCAGGCCGGTGCGGGCGTCGCCGACCCGCACGGTCAGGCCCGGGATGTCGTCGACCCCGAGCCGCTGCCGGCCCAGCTCGACCACGCCGCCGTCGATCTCCAGCACGGTGCTGCGGGTGCCGGGCCGGGTGGTGGCCAGGTAGCGCGGCATGGTGAAGCCGCCGCCGCCGATGTGCAGGGCGTCCATCGGGGCCCGGGCCGGGCGGATCGAGTCGGCCACCGCGGCGACCGCCCGGGTGTACTCGAACTCCAGGTACGCCGGGTCGGCCAGGTCCACGTACGAGTGCCGCAGCGTGTCCAGCTCCAGCGTCCGGCCGGTCGGCCGCTCCGGGTCGGCGACGACCCGGGCGCAGTGGTACTCGGTCTCCTTCTGGCACGGGTTGGGCGCGACCGCGACCAGCAGCATGGACACCGGCAGCAGGGCCAGCGCCGCCCCCGGCAGCGGGCCCTGGGCGGCCCGGCCCGCGGGGTCCTGCCGCTGCCGGTCGTACCAGAGGACCAGGCCGCCGACGAAGGCCACCACCACGCCGGTGCCCAGCAGGATCGTCGAGGTCCGGAAAGCGGCGACCAGGACGAAGCCGGTGGCGAAGGTGGCCACGATCCCGCCGAGCGTGCCGATGCCCGACAGCCGGCCGACGATCGTGCCGGTCTCGTGCAGGTCGCGCAGCTGCAGCTTGGCCATGACCGGGGCCACCGCGCTGAGGAGACCGGCCGGCAGGATCACCGCCGCCATCGCCAGCAGCAGGGTCGCGGAGGCGTCGCCGGTGCCCCGGGTGGCCTGGCCGACGTAGCGGACCACCGGCAGGGTCAGCAGGGTCAGGCAGGCGCCGGCCAGCAGCAGCGGGCCGAGCAGCCGGGCCGGGTCGGCGGCGCGGTCCGCGGCCCGGCCGCCGGCCCAGGCCCCGACCGCGATCGCCATCAGGGCGGCGCCGATCACCGCGGTGTTGGTCTGCAGGGTCACCCCGACGTACGGGGCGATCAGCCGCAGGGCCACCGTCTCCAGCACCAGCACGGCCGCGGCCGCGACGAAGACGATGGTGGCGGCGAAGGCGTTCGGCAGCGCGAGGCTCTGGGGTGGCGCCGGCCGGGCGGGGCTGTTCACGGGAGTCAGGATCCCCGACACCGCTGTGACGCTGGGTGCCGGGGCTCAGCCGGCTCCGTACCGCTCGAGCCTGATCCGGCCGGCCTCGTAGCCGCTGCCGGCCAGCAGCGCGGCCGCGGCCTCGACGAAGCCGGAGGACCCGCAGACGTACCCCGGGCCGCTGTCGAAGGCGACCGCGGCCACGTCGGCCGCGGTGATCCGGCCCGGCGGCCGCCCGAACCCCTCGGGCCCGCGGCGGGTGTAGATCACGGTCGTCTCCGGGCCGAGCTCGTCGGCGAAGATCAGCTCCTCCGGCGCCCGGACCGAGAACAGCAGCCGGACCGCCACGTCCGGGCGCGACAGCCGCCGCGATCGCAGCATCGACATCACCGGGGCGATCCCGGAGCCGCCGGCGACCAGCAGCATCGGGCTCTCCCCGCGCCAGACGAAGTACCCGCCGATCGGGCCGCGCACCTCGACCTCGTCGCCGGCCATCACGTCCTCGGTCAGGTACGGCGAGACCTCACCGTTGGGCAGCCGGTCCACGGTCAGCTCGACCACCCCGCGGTCCTCGGGCGGCGAGGAGACCGAGTAGGACCGGCTGGCGCTGTAGCCGTCCTCGGCGGTCAGGCGCACGACGTAGTGCTGGCCCGGCAGGTGCTCGATCCAGTCCGGCACCCGCAGCCGCAGCGTGGTGACGTGCGCGTTCTCCGGGCGGACCGACTCCACCGTCGCCCACTGCCACGGCCCCGGCGTCGGCGCCTCCTGCCCCGACGTGACCGGCGCGGGGCTAGTCACCCTGGTAGCGCTGCTCGCGCCAGGGGTCGCCGCGGTCGTGGTAGCCGCGGACCTCCCAGAATCCGGGCTCGTCGTGGTCGAGCAGGGTGATCGTCTCGATCCACTTCGCGCTCTTCCAGAAGTACAGGTGCGGGACGATCATCCGTACCGGCCCGCCGTGCTCGATCGGCAGCGGCCGGCCCTCGTGCTCCCACACGATCCAGGCCTTGCCGCCGGTGATGTCGTCCAGCGGCAGGTTGGTGGTGTAGCCGGTGGTGCTGGTGGCGACCGCGAACGTCGCCTCCGGCAGCGGCCCGGCCGCCTCCAGCAGCGTGTCCACCGAGACGCCGGCGAACGACGTGTCCAGCTTGGACCAGGTGGTCACGCAGTGGATGTCACCGTCGTACCGGCCCGGTGGCAGCTGCTGGACCTGCTTCCAGGACCAGGTCTGCGGCGCGGAGACCCGGCCGTTGACCGTGATCGACCAGGAGTCCAGGTCGATCCGCGGCGTCAGCTCGGCCGTCAGGATCGGCCAGTTGCTTCCCACGTCGTACTGACCCGGGGGGAGCCGGCCGGGCTCTCCGCCGCGCCGCCGACCGGTGAACCCACGCGTAGCTCGCACAAGAAGGAATCTACTCGCGTCGGGCCCGAACGGTCTTCCTTACGCCGAAGGCGAGGAGCGCGCCGCCGGCCGGCGCGACCACGACCCCGGCGACGAGCAGCCCGATCGCCAGGGACCGCAGGAACGGCGCCCGCAGCGACACCGCCGCGGTGACCTCGACCCCCTCGGAGGCGTCGGCGTTCATCACCACCAGCCGCTGGCCGCCGGCGTGCACCGGCACGTCGATGGTGCGCTCGCCCGGGCCGGTCGCGCTGACCGTCCACAGCGGCCGGCCGGCCGGCCGGACCGGGGCCCGGGCGCCGTCGGTGGGGACCAGGGTGGCCCGCAGCGGCGACAGCCGGACGTCGACCAGCTCGTCGTACGCGACCCCGGACAGGTAGCCGTCGACCGCCGCGGCCGGGCCGACGCCGACGAACACCGGGCCACCGCCGGTGGCCGCGACCCGGATCCGCACGGTCGCGTCGACCCCACCCGAGCCGAGGCCGGCGGCGTCGGAGACCAGCGCGTACCGCTCGGTGCCGAGGGTGGACTCGCCGCCGCCGAAAGCGCCGTCCCGGCCGGTCGCCACCAGCAGCACCACCGCGACCGCGGCCAGGGCCAGACCGATCAGCGCGGCCACGGCCCCGAGCGCCACCAGCAGCACCCGTCCCGTCACCACGCACCCCCGGCCTCGTCCCGTCGGGCCCCGCCGGAGCACCGGCGAGCCGTTGCGTGTGGACAGTAGTGGGAGATCAAGATCGCTCCCGCCGGCCGGTGTAGTTGCTGCCCCCCGGGGGCACGCCTAGGGTCGGCCCGGGCCGGTCCGGCCCGGTCCCGGTTCGACGAGGAGGATGCGCTGATGGCGCTCGACGATGACGACATGGTGACGTCCGGCTCCGGTGAGGGCCCCGCCGACGGCGGTGCCGACGGCACCGCGGGTGTGCAGGACGGCGGCGCCGACGGCGGTGCCGACGGTGGTGCCGACGGTGGCGCCGACGGTGGCGCCGACGGCGGTGCCGGCAGCAGCGGTCCCGAGGGCCCGGCCGACGCGGGCGCGGGCGGCGGCACGCGGGGCGTGTCCGACGGTGGCGCGGACGGTGGCGCGGACGGCGGTGCCGACGGCGGCGCCGAGGGTCCGGCCGACGGCGGCGCGAGCGGCACCCCGGGTGTCTCCGACGGCGGCGCCGACGGTGGTGCGGACGGTGGTGCCGACGGTGGTGCCGACGGTGGCGCGGACGGTGGGAGCTCGTACTGAGCACGGAACTCCCCGGCGCGGTGCCGGGCGCGTCCACGTCGGACCGCCCGGCGCTGCGCCGGTGCATCGGGATCGACCCGGACGCGTTCGCCGCCGAGCACTGGGCGGCGCGCCCGCTGCTCACGCCGGCCGCCGGTGACTTCGGCGACCTGTTCAGCCTGGCCGCGGTGGACGAGCTGGTCTCGACCCGCGGCCTGCGCACGCCGTTCCTGCGGGTGGCCAAGGACGGCAAGGTGGTCGAACCGTCCCGGTTCACCCGCGGCGGCGGCGCCGGTGCCGAGATCGGCGACCAGCTCGCCGACGACCGGCTGGCCGAGCTGTTCGCCGACGGGTCCACGCTGGTGCTGCAGGGGCTGCACCGGACCTGGCCGCCGCTGGTCGACTTCGGCGGCCGGCTCGCGGCCGAGCTCGGCCACCCGGTCCAGATCAACGCGTACGTGACGCCTCCGCAGAACAAGGGCTTCTCGGCCCACTTCGACGTGCACGACGTGTTCGTGCTGCAGGTCGCCGGCGAGAAGCGGTGGACGATCCACGAGCCGGTGCACCCCGCGCCGCTGCGCGACCAGGAGTGGACCCGCTACCGGGCCGCCGTGGCCGAGCGCGCGGCCGGTGCGCCCGCCATCGACACGGTGCTGCGCCCCGGCGACGCCCTCTACCTGCCGCGGGGCTGGCTGCACTCGGCCGAGGCCCTCGGCGACGTGTCCATGCACCTGACCGTCGGGATCCACTCCGTCACCCGGTACGCCCTGGTCGAGGCGCTGGCCGCGATGGCGGCGGAGGAACCGGAGCTGCGGGCCTCGCTGCCGCTGGGCGTCGACGTGGCCGACCCCGACCAGCTCGGGCCGGACCTGGCCGCCACGGTCGAAGCGCTCGTCGGCTGGCTGGGCAAGGCCGACCCGGCCGCGGTCGCCGACCGGGTCCGCCGTCGCGTGTGGACGGCCACCAGGCCGGAGCCGGTCGGGCCGCTGGCGCAGGCGGCCGCGGCCCGCTCCGTCACCGACGCCACCGTGGTCCGGGTCCGCGGCGGGCTGCGGCACCGGCTGCGCCCGGCCCAGGGCGGCACGGTCGTGCTGGAGCTGCCGGACCGGACGCTGTCGCTGCCGGCGGTCACCGCGGACGCGCTGCGGGCGCTGCTGTCCGGACAGGTCCTGGCCGTGGCCGACCTGCCCGGGCTGGACGCCGAGGACGGGCGGACCCTGGTCGCCCGCCTGCTGCGCGAGTCGGTCGTGGTACCGGCGCGGGAATGACCCTGCCGGCTGCTCTGGGCCGGCTGGCCGGCGGCGTCGGCGGGGTCCCCGGCCGGTGCGCGCCCTCGGCCGAGCGCCGCGGCGACGCCCTGCTCGGGTCGGCCGCGCCGACGCCCCGCTGGCTGCTCATCGAGCAGCCCGGCGGCTGGGGCCCGGAGGCGCTGCTGGAGTCCACACTGGACCGCAGCGTCGGGGCCGAGCTGATGCGGCGCTGGGAGGACGGCGCCGGCATCCGGGTGCTGCTGATCCGCCGGCCCGGCCGGCAGGTGGCGCCGGCCCGCAAGGCCTGGGCCGTGGTCGACTCCCGGGCCGGCCGGGAACGGGTCGGCTGGGGCAGCTGGACCGACCCGGCGGAGCTGCTCGACCTGCCCGTCGGGGCGGCCGCGGGGGAGCCCGGCGGCCCGCTCTATCTGGTCTGCGCGCACGGCCGGCACGACGCCTGCTGCGCGATCCGGGGCCGTCCGGTCGCGCTCGCCCTGGAGGCGGTGCGGCCCGGTGCGGTCTGGGAGTGCTCGCACGTCGGCGGGGACCGCTTCGCCGCCAACGTCATCGCGCTGCCGCACGGCTTCTACTACGCGCACGTCACCCCGCAGGGGGTGGCGGCCGTGGCCGCCGCGTACGAGCGGGGGGAGGTGCGGACGGACCTGCTCCGGGGCCGGTCCGCGTTCGCCCCGCCGGCGCAGGCGGCCCAGCACCACGCCCGGCTGGCGCTGGGGGAGCTGGGCGTGGACGCGCTGCGGCCGCTGGGCATGGCCGCGCTGGCCGAGGGAACGTGGCGGGTCCGGTTCGCGGTGCCGGGCGGGGCGCTGCTGGTGACCGTGCGGGAGGGGCGCGGGGAGCCGGTCCGGCTCACCTGCTCCTCGGTCCGGGCCGAACGGGGCCGGACCTGGGAGCTGGTCGCGCTCGAACGGGCGTGACCGGGCACGCTGGTCGCGCTCGAACCGGCGTGACCGAGCACACCCGTGTCGTACCGGGCTTCCCGCGGAGCGAGTCGCATCCTGGCCGGGACGCCGACCGCCTCGGGGAGACGACCGCATGCTGCGCGCCACCAAGATCCGCAACAGCGATGCCTACCAGCTGACCGGCCCCAACGGCGTCGGCTACGTGTGAGGAGCTAGTTCGGCTGGTCCCGGGAGAGCAGCCGCTCCTCGTGGTCGAGCTCGCGCTGGAGGGTGCGGAGGTCGACGTCACGGAGCTGACCGCTCTCCCGGCGGCGGACCAGCTCCCGCCGCTCCGCCTCCAGCAGCTGCAGCCGCAGCTCGGCCAGCTCCTGCACCGGCCGTACGCTGCCCTCGTCCTCGGCCCCGGCCCGGTCCAGCGTCTTCAGCCGCTCCTGGCGCCGGTGCAGCCGGCGGTCGGCGTCCTGCCGGACCCGCTCCAGCACCTCGGCGTCGATGCCGTCGGCGGCCAGGTCGTCCAGCTGCCGCAGCGCCGCCTCGGCCGCCGCCACCCGGGCCTGCCCGCGCGAGCGCAGCCGCCCGACCCGGTCGTCGCGCAACCCCAGCAGCCGCAGCACGGGCCCCAGCGTCAGCCCCTGCCCGACCAGCGTCACCAGCACGACCAGGTACGCACAGAGCAGCAGCAGCTCCCGCCCCGGCAGCGGCACGTCCCCGGCCAGCGACATCGGCAGCGCGAACGCCGCCGCCAGCGTGATCACCCCGCGGGTGCCGACCCAGGTCAGCGCGACCAGGTCGCGGGCGCCGAGAGAGGGTGCGCTCTCGCCCAGCATCCGGCCCGGCAGGTGCAGGATGATGAACAGCCACAGCGGCCGGACCAGCAGCACCCCGGCCAGCGTGAGCAGGCAGGCCAGCACCGTCCGGATCGGGTCGACGTCGTCCAGGCCGCCCAGCACCACCGGCACCTGCTGGCCGATGAGCAGGAACACCAGCCCCTCCAGCAGCAACGCCACCAGCCGCCAGACCGCCAGCGCCTGCAGCCGGGTCGCGGCCGAGATGATCGTCGGGGACGAGTGGCTGATCCACAGCCCGGCCACCACCACCGCCAGCACCCCGGACGCGTGCACCTTCTCGGCCAGCAGGTAGGCCGTGAACGGCGTCGCGAGCGACATCGCCGTCTCCAGCAGCGAGTCGTCCAGCCGCCGGTAGAGCTGCCGGGTCACCCAGGCGACGGCCAGCCCGACCAGCACCCCGCCCAGCGCGGCCACCGCGAACTCGCCCGACGCGTGCAGCATCGAGAACCCGGCACCGGTCGCCGCCGCCACCGCGACCTGGTAGGCGGTGAGCGCGGTGGCGTCGTTGAGCAGCCCCTCGCCCTCGACCAGCGTCAGCAGCCGCGGCGGCAGCCCGGCCTGCCGGGCCACCCCGAGCGCGGCCACCGGGTCCGGCGGCGCCACCGCCGCCCCCAGCGCCAGCGCGGCCGCGAACGGCAGCCCCGGCACGACCAGGTTGAGCAGCCCGCCGACCGCGAACGCGGTCGCCAGCACCAGCCCGACCGACAGCGACGCCACCGGCCGCAGGTTGGCCTTGATGTCGATGAGGCTGGCCTCGATCGCCGCCGAGTAGAGCAGCGGCGGGATGATCACCGCCAGGACCAGCTCCGGGTCGAGGCTGACGTCCTTGCCCGGCAGCGCCGCGTAGAGCAGCCCGGCCAGCACCAGCACGACCGGCACCGGCATCCGGAACTTCCGGGCCAGGACCGAGCCGAGCATGACCACCCCGGTCGCCGCGAGCGCGAACGCCACCTGCTGCTCGATCACCTGCGCACTGTCTCCTCGCTGGGCTACCTGGGTGGGGTTGTCCCCCTTACGACACGGACGTTGGCCCGGTTCTGTGGCATACCCATCCCGGCGACGATGCGAGGGTGACTCTCCTCGCCCCGTACCCGGGGAATCCCCGAGTGCGATCGGGGGCGGTCCCCGATGTATCCAGGGGCGCGGATCGGGATCGTACGTGCATGGTTCTCACCGCTCCCGCGCCGAGCCGCACCCGGCCGAGCCGGCCCACGCCGGTCCGGGTGGCCCACCCGCGCGCCGTCGTCCCGCTGGCCGGACCGGCCGGGATCGGGATCGCCGCCGGCGCCGTGGCCGGGCCCGCGGTCGCGGCGGTGCGCCGGGGACGGCGGCACCTGACCTCCGTGCTGGGCGGGGGAGTGCTGGTCGCAGCCGTGGTCATGCTGGGCCTGCAGCTGCGCGACGCCGACCTCGGGGCCGCGTTCGCCGCCGTCGACCCGGGCGCCTTCGCCGCCGGGCTCGGCTGGTACGCGCTGTCGATGGTCGCCGCGGCGTACACGGTGACCGGGTTCTCGCCGCTGCCGCTGCGCTTCTCCACGACGCTGCTGGCGCAGCTCGCGGTCGGCGGGCTGCGGCTGGTGGTGCCGTCCGCGGCCGGGATGCCCGCGGTGATCGTCCGCTACCTGACCCGCTCCGGCGCCGGGATGGCCGACGCCGCCGCCACGGTCGCGGCCGGGCAGGCGGCCCAGTTGGTCGCGACCGCCGCCGTGGTCGCCGCGCTCGGGGCCGGGTCCGGGCACGGGCTGCCCGCGCCCGGCGGCACGGTGACCCTGATCGTGCTGGCCGGGCTGGGCCTGCTGGCGCTGGCCGGCTGGGTCGCGGCCCGGTCCAGCGCCAAGGTCCGGGCCGGGCTGCGGGCGACCTGGCGGGGCCAGGTCGTGCTGGCCCGGCACGCCCGCCGGCACCCGGGCCGGGTCGCCGCCGGGCTGGCGGCCTCGGCCGCGCTGACCCTGCTGCACGTGCTGGCCTTCGCGGCCTGCGTGTCCGCCGCCGGCGGCTCGCTGCCGATGGTCACGCTGGCCGCCATCTACCTGGGCGCGGCCACCGCCGGCTCGCTCATCCCGGCCCCGGGCGGCATCGGGCCGGTCGAGGCCGCGCTGGTGGCCGGGCTGACCGCGGCCGGCCTGCCGCTGCCGGCCGCCACCGCCGCCGCGCTGCTGTCCCGGTTGGTCTCGGTCTGGCTGCCGGCGGTGCCCGGCCTGGTCGCCGCGACCGTCCTGCGCCGCCGCGCCCTGCTCTGAGACCCGGGATCAGAGCCCGTCGGTGACGAGGATCACGGTGGAGCCGGCCAGGACGACCGCTCCGGCGCGGGGGCGCTGCGCGGTGACCCGCCGGTCGTCCCGGTCCGGACCCAGGACGCCGCCCAGCACCTGGACCTTGAAGCCCTGCGCCCGCAGCACCCCGGCGGCTGCCGTCACCCGCAGCCCGACCACGTCCGGGACCGGCACCAGCCGGCCCACCGGAGTCGGCGTCGGCGTCGGCAGCGGCCGGGACGTGGTGGGCGCGGGCGTGCGCCGCGGCGTGGGGGAGGGCGCCAGCGTGGCCACCGACGGCAGCGGCACGACCGTCAGCCGCGGCACCGTCGTGGTCGGCACCGGCGGCCGGGTGGTGGCGGCGGGCGTCGTCGTGGGCGCCGCGGTGACCGCCGGGGCCGACGTGGTCGCCGGGGTGGTGGCCGGGGTGGTCGCGCCGGCCGTGACCGTCCCGCCCCCGCCCGACACCGAGGACACCATCCACACCACGCCGACCAGCGCCAGCAGCACCACCGCGACCAGCCCGCCGACGAGCAGCCACACCGGCCGCCGATCCGGCGGGGCCGGGCCCTCCGGATCGCGGAGGAGGTCGAAGGCGTCGTCCATCGGGTCTCCCGTCAGGTCGCCGAGGACGATAACGCACCCCCGGCCGTACGCGGCCGAGCCGGACGGGGAGCGGGCGACGGTGCCGCGGCCGGACAACTCCCGTACGGCGGGAGCCAACTCTGCCCGATAGGGCCGGACGCGGGCACCGGCGCCGGAGCAGACTGCGGAGGACATCGTTGTCGAGAAGGAGACCCGCATGCCCGAGTTCCCGGCCCTGGCCCACGTGGCCGTCACCGTCACCGATCTGGACCGCAGCACCCGGTGGTACACGCAGCTGTTCGGATCCGAGCCGGTGCTGGACGAGGACGAGGAGTCCGGCGTCTACCACCACACCGTCTACCTCATCGGCGGCGGCCAGCTCTTCGGCCTCCACAATCACACCACCGACGGCACCGGCTCGGGCTTCGACGAGCGCGACGCCGGGCTCGACCACGTCGCGTTCGCCTGCGCCGACCGAGCCGGGCTGGAGACCTGGGCCGGCCGGCTCGACGATCTCGGCATCAAGCACGGCGGCGTGGTCGACCGGCCCTACGGCTCCGGCCTGTCCTTCCGTGACCCCGACGGGATCGCCCTCGAGTTCTTCGCCCCTCCCGCCGGCTGAGAGCCGGCTGTCCCAGCTCGGTGTGGGCGCCAGACCCCGGTCCAGCGCCCACACCGCGCGGCACCCCTAGCCGCGCAGGGCCAGGTAGGGGGCGAGGGCGAGCAGGGTGGCGATGAGGATCAGGCGGAGCGTGCGGGTGGGCAGGGCCCGCGCGATCCGCCAGCCCAGCAGCACGCCGGCCAGCTCCGGCAGCCCGATCAGCAGCACCAGCGCCCAGTCGACCCGGCCGGACAGCGCGTAGCCGACCGTGCCGACGGTGGCGATCACCACCGACTGGGCCTGGGCCGCGGCCAGCGCCGCCAGCGCCTCCACCCCGAGCGCGACCAGCAGCGGGACGGACAGCAGCGGCCCACCCAGCCCGAGCAGCCCGCTGACCAGGCCGACGGCCAGCCCCAGCCCGGCCACCACCGCGTCGCGGGGCCGGGCCCCGACCGCGGGCCCCCGGCCGCGCCGCCACACCAGCGCCGCCACCGCGACCGAGAAGATCGCCAGCAGGATCCCGAACGAGCGCGCGGACACCTGCCCGTTGACCACCACCCCGGGCGGCGTGCCGGCCACCGCGGTCCCGGCCAGGATCCAGGCCGTACGCCGGGTGGCCGGGTCCCGAAGCTGCCCCGAGACCGTGTACGCGGCCGTGCCCGCGACCCCGGTCGCGATGTTGGTGGCGATCGCGGTGCCGGCCACCGTCGCCGGCGCCAGCGGCGTCAGCACGAACAGCCCGATCGTCGGCAGCACCCCGCCCGGCCCCACCGCGGCGATCCCGACCCCGCCGATCAGCCCGATCACGGCCAGCAGGACCAGCACGCCGGCGGACAGCCCCTCCACCCCGCCACCCTAGGGCGGCGGAATGGTCCGGCCTCCTCGCGCTTTGACCACGGGAGGACACCGGTCGAGGGGAGCGCAGTGACGGCGACGCAGGGCAGGACGCAGGAGGAGCGGTCCGGGGTCGGCTTCCGGTCCGAACGCGGTCCCGTGCTGATCGCGATCATGCTGTCGACCGCGCTCATCGCGATCGACTCGACCGTGATCGCCACCGCGGTGCCCTCGATCGTCGCCGACGTGGGCGGGTTCTCCCAGTTCCCCTGGCTGTTCTCGATCTACCTGCTGGCCCAGGCCGTCACCGTCCCCGTGTACGGCAAGCTCGCCGACCTGTTCGGCCGCAAGCCGGTGATCCTGTTCGGCATCGGCCTGTTCCTGGCCGGCTCGATCCTGTGCGGCATCGCCTGGAGCATGGGCGCGCTCATCGCGTTCCGCGTGGTGCAGGGGCTCGGTGCCGGCGCGATCCTGCCGATCACCATCACCATCGCCGGCGACCTCTACTCGACCGAGGAGCGGGCCAAGGTCCAGGGCTACATCGCCAGCGTGTGGGGGATCGCCTCGGTCGTCGGGCCGACGCTCGGCGGCGTGTTCAGCGAGTACACGTCGTGGCGGTGGATCTTCTTCATCAACATCCCGCTGTGCCTGCTGGCCGCGGCCATGCTGGTGCGCAACCTGCACGAGCGGGTCGAGCGCAGCCGCCCGGCCATCGACTACCGCGGCGCCGCCCTGCTCACCGCCGGGCTGACCCTGGTCATCCTGGCCGTGCTGGAAGGCGGCCAGGCCTGGGCCTGGGACTCGCCGGCGAGCATCTCGATCCTGGCCGTGGGGCTCGTCATGCTGGTGGTGTTCTGGTTCGCCGAGCGGTCCGCGGTGGCGCCGGTGCTGCCGCTGTGGGTGTTCCGCCGCCGGCTGCTGGTGGTCAGCGGGGCGATCTCGGCCGGGGTCGGCGCCATCCTGCTCGGCCTGACCTCGTACGTGCCGACGTACGTGCAGGAGGTCATCGGGAAGGGCCCGCTGGTGGCCGGGTTCGCGCTGGCCACCCTGACCCTGGGCTGGCCGGTGGCGGCGTCCCAGTCCGGCCGGATCTACCTGCGCATCGGGTTCCGCGGCTGCGCCCTGATCGGGACCGTGATCGTCCTGGCCGGCTCCGCGCTCCTGCTGCTGCTGGGCCGGGACTCGAACGTCTACCAGGTCGGCGTCGCCTGCCTGGTGATCGGGCTGGGCATGGGCCTGACCGCCAGCCCGACGCTGATCGCAGCCCAGTCCAGCGTGGGCTGGGAGGACCGCGGCGTGGTCACGGCCAACAACCTGTTCCTGCGCTCGCTGGGCAGCTCGCTCGGCGTCGCGGTCTTCGGCGCGCTGGCCAACGCGGTGATCGGGTCCCGGGTCGACCCGGCCGGGCTCACCACGGCCGTGCACCGCGTCTTCCTCACCACCGTGGTGGTGGCGGCACTGATGCTGGTCGCGGCGACGATGCTGCCCGGCGGCCGGGTCGAGCGGGACTAGCCCCCTCACGTCGACACCCTCAGTACGGTCGGCGCGGACTACGCCGGGCGGCGGTACGACGGGTACGACGCTCGGCTGCGCTTCACCGGTCCTCCAGGGAGTGAATATCCGGTGACAGTCAGCGTCCGTGCGTATGGGTCTCCACTGTTTCACCTGCCGTCCGGGCTGGACGCGCGCGCACCGGTCCGCACGGTGCGGCGCCGTGAGAGGTGGCCGGTACCCGCGGCACGTCGTGGCCGACGCGGCTCGGGCGAGCCCGGCGGCCACCCCCCGATTCCCGGCCTGTCCGCCGTCGGCGGGGTGGATCCCGGTGCCGTCGTGCCGCGGGTACGGCGGGTTCAACCAGACCGGGCAAACCCCGGTGCCGGCACGCTAAGGACGCTCCGGCCTGCTTGCCGAGGCGCAAGCACCGGCAGGAACGTCAGCGCCCGGGCCCGGACCTCACCAGGACCAGCCGAAGCCGTAGCACCAGCCGGGCACCAGCCGCTCGAAGTGCCGCTCGTAGACGCCGGCAGGCCCGCCTCGGATCGTGTTCTCCGGCGCCGGGTGCTCGGCGTCGACGATGTCGGCGACCGCGAACCACCACACCGACCCGGGGTCGGCCGCGCGATCGAAGACGGCGCGCAGCAGCAGCTGCTGCCGGCCCTCGAAGGCGAACCCGCGCAGGCGGGGCGCCGCCTGCTGCTCGCTGTCGACCTCGACGCGGTAGGTCAGCAGATGGGGGTCGGGGTCGTCCGGGCCGATCTCCCGGTCCAGGCGGAGGTAGCAGGCGAGGGCGCCGGTGATGCTCTCCTCGGTGGCCAGGACGGCCGCGCCGGACAACGCCTCGAGCCGCAGGACGCCAGGACGCAGGTCGGCGGGGTAGCTGAAGCCGGTGTAGTAGAGCAGGACGCCCGGTCTCCTGGCCCGCAGGCCCATCGTGCAGACCACCTCGGTGATGGCACCGCCGGGCCCGAAGCGGTACTCGACCTCGGTCGAGACGACGACGTAGTGCTGCTGGACGTCGCCGCGGTCGCCGACCTCCATCAGGTCGCGAGGCGGGCGGGCCGCGACGCTGTCCGCGCCCTGCCGGCGGCGGCGGCCTGCCTCTCGGGTCGCGGCCAGCATCTGCTCGTAGAGGGAGCGCAGCTCGGCCCGCGAGCCGCCCGGCATCGCCGCGTACGCGTCGATCAGCTCCGGTGAGGGGGCGGTCGCGCCGGCTTCGACCAGGGAGATGTGGCCGGAGCTGTAGTACGACCGGCCCGCCGGGCCCGGGCCGGGCCGCGGGACGAGCCGGGTGCTGATGCCGGCCTTGTCCCGAGTCGCCCTCAGGGCGCGACCCAGCCGCGCGTGCGCCTCGCTGACCGCTCTGCCCGGTGGCAACCAGCGTCCTCCTCGGCGGGACAGGACCCTGACTCCCCGGACGCTACTCGCGAAGTCGTCATAGCGCGACGACGTCTTGGTTTCTTCATTTCTGGAAACAGGAAACGCCTCCCGGAAACAGCACCGAACGCCGCACGGTGTGGGTGCCGGAATACAGCGGAATGCAGCAGGCCGGGGACGCCCGACCTTACCGCACCGCTGATCGGCATCCATTCGAGTCCGACCGGGTCGGACCGTGCGCCGAAAAGAGGTGTTTCCCATGGACTGGCACTGGAGCGTCGTCACGCTGCTCGGCTACATCGCGCTGTTCGTGATCTGAGCAGGGATCCAGCCCCGGCTCCGGCCCGTCCGGCCGGAGTCGGGGCGCCTTCTCCTCCGAGCGAGTACGAGGTGGTAATTCTGATGAGGATCATCTGCGGGGTCGGCACGGCATGCCGTTTCGCCGTGCTCTGCATAATCATGGGAATAGTGCTGGGCTTCCTCCTCGGCGCGGCGTGAATCCGCGGCGCCGCACCCGAGGGTGCCACAGCGGAATCAGTCGCGGTGGCGTTCGGAGAGGGCGCGGCGGGTGGCGGCCTCGGCCGCGACGGCGATGTCCAGCACGACCGGCTGCTCGTCCGCCTCGGCCCAGTGCCGCGCGGCGGCGGCCGCGTCGCCGCGGGCGGCGGCGACATTGCCCAGGCCGGTCAGCGCCCGGGCCAGCTCGTACGGGGACTCCCCCCGAGCGACCTCGGCCGCGGCCGCGTACCCGGTCGCCGCCTGCTCGGCGCGGCCGGCGCACGCGTCGACCCAGGCCGCGCAGCTGAGCGTCATGGCCTCGTCCAGCGGGGTCCGGACGAACGCCGCCGCCCGTCGGGCGTACTCCGCGGCGTCCTCGTCGCGGCCGAGCGCGGCCGCGGCCAGCGCCAGGCCGCGCAACGTGATGCCCTCGCTGCGGGGGCGCCCGAGTCGCCGGTAGGCGACCAGCGCGGCGTCGAACCCGTCCAGCGCCTGCTCGTGCTCGCCCTGGTAGTGGCGTACCCAGGCCAAGCTCGAGCGGGCGTCGGTGGCGCCGATGTCGTCGCCGGCCGCCTCGAACGCCGGGCCGGCCCGCTGGTGGCTGCTGGCCGCCGCGGTCAGGTCGCCGGCTTCCAGGTGGGCCATCCCGAGACCGCTGAGCGATCGGCCGATCCAGATCGGGTCGTCGGCCTCCTCGGCCGCCGCCAGGGCGAGGCGGCCGCTGCGGAGCCAGGGTTCGGTCAGCTTCTCCCGGAAGAAGAACCCGCGCAGCAGGAAGCCCAGCCGCCAGCAGGACTCCAGCCGGCCGGCCGAGCGGGCCCGGTCCTGGACGGCGACCACGGCCGGCCACTGCGTACGCAACCACCGCAGCGCCTCCGGCGCGCCGGCGAATGGATCCACCGCCGGCAACGCCATCGGCGGCCGGTAGCGGCCCGGCTCAAGCAGCGCGTCGGCGGCCGCGACCCGGGCCGAGTAGTGGTCGGTCAGCCGGTCGAGCGCCGCGTCCCGCAGGGCCGGCGGCAGGGCGGGCACCTCAGCGGACACCAGGCGGGCCCGGACGAGGTCGTGCAGGGTGACCAGGCCGCCCGATGCGCGGGTGAGCAGGCAGGACTCGTACAGCCGGCCCAGCAGCACCTCGGTCCGCAGTGCGGGCAATCCGGCCACCGCGGCCGAGGCCGGCAGGTCGGCCGCGGGCCCGGGGTGCACCCCCAGCAGTGTCAGCAGCTCCCGTTCCGGGTCGGGCAGGCCTCCGATCGTCGTGCCGAGCACCGCGGCCATGCTGCGTTCGCCGTCGTCCATGGCGGCGATCCGGCTCGCCTCGTTGGTGAGCCGGTCGAGCATCTCGGCCACGGTCCACCCGCCGTCCCGCACCCGGGCGGCGACGATCCGCAGCGCCAGCGGCACAGACGCGCACAACTCCACCAGCTCGTCGACCGGGTCCTCGGCCGTGCACCCGGAGATCGACCGGAACACCGTCCGGGCCGGTTCGGCGGGAAGCGGGCCCAGCACGAGGTGTTCCGCGTCGTCGAGAGCCGTGAGCCGGCGCCGGCTGGTGATCAGCAGCCGCAGGGTGCGGCCGGCCTCCAGCAGCGGCCGCACCTGGGCCGCCGAGACGGCGTCGTCGATGACCAGCAGCGCCGGCTTGCGCCGGACGGTGTCCCGGAGCAGTTCAGCCCGCCCGGACGGGTCCGCCGGGATGCGCGGGCCGGGCACGCCCAGCACCCGCAGCGCCCGGTCCAGGCAGTCGGCTCCCGGGTCCGCGCCCAGCTCGAGCAGCGGGTGGCCGCCGGGGAACGAGTCGGCCGCCCTGCCCGCCGCCGCGACCGCGAGCGCCGTCTTGCCGATGCCGCCCAGGCCCGCCACCACGACCGCCGCCGGACCCGCCGGATCCCGCAGGGCCGCGACCAGGAGGTCCAGCTCGGCCTCGCGGCCGAACAGGCGTGGGCCCGGGTCGGGCGGACCGGCCGGCTCGGCGCCGGTGGGCACCAGCGCCAGCAACTCGCCGCCGGCCTGCAACGACCGGTCACAGGCGGCCGCGACGGACCGGCTGGCCCGGGCCAGGCCGTTCTCGATCTTGCTCAGGTAGCCCTTGCTGACGTGGGTCCGCCCGGCCAGGCCCGCGAGCGACAACCCGGCCGCCTCCCGGCGCCGGCGCAGCTCCGCGCCGAACTCGGCCATACCTCGATGTTCCCACGCAGCGCCGCGGCGCCGTGCGGGCCCGCGTCTACCCTGACACGTCATGGTGCAGCGGTACGGCCTCTTCCTCTCCTGCGCCGGGCAGGATCGAGAAGCGGCCCGCGCGGTGCGCCGCGAGCTGGAGCGGGCCGGCCTGCGGGTGTTCCTCGACGACGAGGACATCGCGCCGTACGAGGGGATCACCCCGGCGATCGAGGCGGCGCTGCGGTCGTCGACAGCGCTGCTGGCCTACTACTCGCCGCTGTTTCCCACTCGGGCCGCCTGCCAGCGGGAGCTGACCATCGCCTTTGTCGCCGGCCAGCGGGAGGGCGACCCGATGCGGCGGATCATGGTGATCAACCCGGTCGACCCGCGCTCGGACCACCTGATGCCGGCCGAGCTCGCCGATGCGCGCTACGTGCCGCCGGCGGCGGGCCCGATCAAGGCCCGACTGGACGCCCTCAGCGGCCAGATCGGCGGCGTGCCGCACGCGCCGCCACGCTGGCACGGGCCGAATCTCGGGTCGCCCCGGTTCGTCGGCCGTTATCGGGAGCTGTGGGAGCTGCACACCGCGCTGCACCGGGCGGACACGGCCATGACCTCCGAGGAGACCGCCCGGCCGGTGGCGAGTGTGGTCGGCATGCCCGGCATCGGGAAGTCGGCGCTGGTGGCGACCTACGGGCACCTCTTCGGCGCGGCGTTCACCGGTGGCCGGGTGCTCTGGATCGACCTGGCCGGCACCGCGTCGTCGGCCGAGGCGGTGCTGGAGGCGTACCACGCCGGGCTGCGTGCCCGCGCCCAGGACGTCCGGGTGCCGGTCCGCGACCTGACCGACGGGCAGGTCGCCGCGGCCCTGGCCGACGAGCTCGTCAGCGCACCGGGCCGGTCCCTGGTCGTGCTGGACAACCTGCCCGCCGGGCTCGATCCGGCCCTCCTGGACCAGCTGGTCCTACCGGCCGGCGACCGGGTGCGCACGGTGGTGATCACGTCCTCCGACGCGTACGAGGACAAAGCAGCGGTGGTGCGGGTCGGGCCGATGAGCGACGAGGACGCCGGCGAGCTGCTGCGGCGCTACAGGACGCCGGCGGAGGGGGAGCGGGCCGGCTTCGACCGGCTGGTCGCCCGCCTCGGCGGTCATCCGATGGCGCTGACCCGGACCGGGCTCCTGCTGCGCGACCGGCAGGGCCTGGTCGACTTCGACCGCTACGCGGGCCCCGCGGCGGCGACCGACCCGCTGTCCGAGGTGGTGCGGCTGGTGGGTGACGAGCTGGCCAAGCTGGGCGACGATGCCCGTACCGTGCTCGGGCTGGCCGTCGCGCTGGCCCCGGTGGAAGTGCCCACGACGCTCATGCGGGGGGTCCACGAGCTGATTGGCAGCACGGGCGAGGCCGCCGGCGCGGGGCTGACCGAGTTGAGCAGCCGGGAGCTGGCCGAGCGCACCGGCGACTCCTGGCGCATCCACTCGCTGGTGCGGGAGGCGGCCGCCGCCCGACCGGAGGTGCCGCCGCCCGGCCCGGCGCTGCTCGGGGCGGCCGCGGATGTCATCGGCGCCCTGCTGACCCCAGCCGCCGAGGGGGACGTGCTCCTGCGGCACGCCGCAGCGGTGCTCGGTGACGGCCGGCTCCCGGGCGCGCCGGCCGACCGGCTCAGGCGCACGCTGGCCGGCCACCACGAGGCGCGGGGGGAGCCCGCGCTGGCCTTGGCGTACCGGCGGAGGATCGCCGCCGACCATCCGGACTCGTCCGCCGACCTGGCCGCGGCGGCGGCGACCTGCTGCGCGGCGGGGGAGGCGGCGGAGGCGGTGGGGCTGGCGCAGCGGGCACTGCGGCTGCCCGCCGACCCGGCGATCGCGGCCACCGCGCGTCGGGCCCTGGCCGAGGGACTGGACGCGCTGGGTCGCTACGGCGAGGCCGACCCGCAGTGGCTTCGGCTCGTCGGCGGACCGGTCGGGACGGTGGAGTTGCAGGTCGCGTACGCGCGGGCGCAGCGGCTGCGGGGGCGCCGGGCCGAGGTTGAGAGGGTCGCCCGCGCGGTGCTCGCCACGGTGCCGCCGGACGCCGACGCGGCGCAGGCGCTCCAGCTGGAGCTCGCCCGGGTCGAGATGCAGACCGACGCAGCTCGACCGGCCCGGGCCCGGGCCGAGGCGGTGATCGAGCATTACCGGCGGCGCGGGCAGGACGGGCACGTCCGGGCGCTGGAGGCGCAAGAGGTGCTGGCCGAGTCGATGCTCACCCTCGACCTCTGGGAACTGCGGCCGGACCCCCACAAGTGGGAGGACGCCGAACGTCAGCTTGCCGCATTGTGCGCGCGGCACCGGTCCACCTACGGTCCGGCGAGCCTGATACCGCTGGCGGCCGAGGTCGCCCACGCGTACGCGCTGGTGTCCCTGGGGCGGCACGCCGAGGGCCGGGTCGAGCTGGACCAGCTGCTGCCGGGGCTGGCCGACCGGCTCGGCGAACGGCACCCGCTCTGGCTGCGCGCGTTGTTCGCCCGGGGCCTGGTGTTCGGGCAGCTGGGCGACTACGCGGCGGCCCGGCCGCTGCACGAGCGGGCCCTGGCGGGGCAGCGGGCGACGCTGGGCACCGGCCACCCGCATACGCTGCGGACCCAGTACGAGCTGGCCGTCGCGCTGAAGATGACCGGCGGCCGCGGCTGGCGTCCGCTGCTGGCGCAGATCCGGCGCTCCGCCCCACGCCGTAGCGACCTCTACGCCCAGTCGCTGCTCGCCTCCGGCCTCCTCTTGCTCCCGACCCCGGCCATTGCCGCGGTCACCAGAAGGGGCCGCCTGGGCGACTAGGCTCGCCGAGCTGACCGACGGGGCCCACGAGCACGACATCGCCGTCTCTTTCGCCGGAGCACAACGGCCGCACGTCGAGAGGTACGTCGAGGCCTGCGAGAGCCTGGGCCTGCGCGTGTTCGACGACCTCGACATGTGCGTCGCCTTCTGGGGCCGCAACTTCATCCACGAGTTCCGTCTACGGCGGGTTCAAGGCACACTTCTTCGTGCCGTTCATCTCCGCGGAATACTTGGCCTCGTCCTATCCGCTGGACGAGTTCGAGGGGATCAGCAGCAGCGTCGAGGACACCTTCACCGTGGCCGCGACCGTCGCAGCGCGGTTGCGTCGGCCCTGAATGGGTCAGGCCGCTTCCGAGAGGCTCGTCATCACCAGGGCGGACAGGGCGGCGACGTCGGAGCCGGTGTCGCGGAGCAGGCGGGTCACGTCCTCGTCGTCCACCCGCAGCACGCCGAGCAGCAGGTGACCGGCCTGGATCCGGCGGTGGTGCAGCTCGACCGCGACCCGCAGCGCCTGCTCCAGCGAGCGCTTGGCCTCCGGCGTGAACCGCGGCCGCCGCGGCCGGCCGGCGGGGGAGCGGCGGTCGGGGGCGCCGTCGAGCGACCCCGGCCCGAACGTCTGCTCGGTCGCGGCCCGGATCCCGTCGTAGTCGACGCCGATCGCCCGCAGCGCGTCCGGGTCGATCTGCTCGGCCGGGCGGGGAGCGCGGGGGAGCGCGGCCCGGATCACGGTGCCGGTCAGGCCGGCGTCCCGCAGCGGGCGGGCAGAGGTCTCGTCGCGGACCTCGGCGCAGCCGTACAGGAGATGGACGGGGGTGATCGCGCCCGAACCGAGCTCGGTCGCGAGGCTCTCGGCCTCGACCACCACACCGCGGGCGGCCTCGGTGAACCGCTCGAACATGTCAGCCTTCCCTTCTCCCGTGCTTCTGGTGCACGGCTTGTTTGGAGACGCCGAGCTCGGCCGCGATCTGGGCCCAGGACCAGCCCAGGTCCCGGGCCCGGTCGACCTGCAGCGACTCCAGCTGCTCGGCCAGCCGCCGTAGCGACGCCACCGCCCGCAGCCCGACCGCCGGATCGTCACTCCCGAGCTCTTCCGCCCGCTCCGCCATACCGTCAATCTAACTTGACGGGTCTATGGTGTCAAGCAGAGTTGACGTCGCACGGCCGGCACCGCTTGGCGGGTATCGGCACCGTGGGCGGCTGGCCCCGAAGGACGGTCAGTCGCTGACCAGGTTCGGCCGTGCAAGGCGGACGGAGCAGACCACGCAACCGCGCGGTGTCGTGGCGGTGGTCCACCGGCGAGTATCGCCATGTTCTGCGACCGGCCGGAGCTACTGTCCTGGCCAAGGCCTACCTGAACCGTGAGCCCTGACCGGAGGGGACGGCAGAGCTAACGCAGGTTTACATAGTGTCGATTATCGGCACGAGGTGG
>DATDKW010000394.1:0-2011 GCA_036519715.1 Mycobacteriales bacterium | reverse complement strand
CCACAAGGGACCGACGATCTGGCCCCTGGACAAGGACGCGTTCGACGTGTCCGACGTGGACCACGCGGCGACCGACTTCCCGGAGCTCAACTTCATCGTCGAGCACGTCGGGCTGCCGCGGATCGAGGACTTCTGCTTCATGGCGACGCAGGAGCCCAACGTCTACGCCGGTCTCTCGGTGGTCATCGGCGGCCTCATGCACGCCCGGCCCAAGTTCTTCGCCAAGGTGATGGGGGAGCTGCTGTTCTGGGTCGGCGAGGACAAGATGACCTTCGGCAGCGACTACGGCATCTGGGAGCCGAAGTGGCAGGTCGAGGGATTCGTGGACTGGGACTACCCCAGTGACGAGTTCTCCGACTACCCGCGCCTGGGCACCGCGGGCAAGAAGAAGATCCTCGGCCTGAACGCGGCCAAGCTCTACGGCATCGACGTGCCGGCGGAGTGCCAGCTGCCCGCCGACGCCGGCACCCCGGCGGCCCAGGACGACGCGGTGCTCGTGTCCGACGTCGAGGCCAGGGTGTGACTGCGCTGGCACAGGCGCCGGCCGGTCGGGGCACCCGCCCCGACCGGCCCAGCGTCATGGACCGGGTGATGTCGGCGCTGGACACGGTGCGGGACCCGGAGCTGGACGAGCCGGTGACCACGCTGGGCTTCGTCAGCAGCGCCGTGGTGTCCTGCGACGGGGTGGCGACCGTCCACCTGCGACTGCCGACCTACTTCTGCGCGCCCAACTTCGCCTTCCTCATGGTCGCCGACGCCTACGACGCCGTCAGCGCGGTGTCCGGGGTGCGGCGGGCCGAGATCGTCCTGGACGACCACTTCGCCTCGGCCGAGATCAACGGCGGGGTGGCGGCCCGGGCCGGCTTCGAGAGCACGTTCGGGGCGCTGGCCGCGGGCGAGCTGGGCCAGCTGCGGGTGGACTTCCTGCGCAAGGCGCTGCTGGCCGGCACCGACCGGGTCTGCCGGCCGCTGCTGGCCGGCGGCCGGGACCCGGCCGAGCTGACCGGGCTGCGGCTGGGCGACGTCCCGGCCACGCCCGAGCTGGACCGGCTGCGGGCCCGGCGGGCCGAGCTCGGCCTGCCGGCCGGCGACGACGCGCCGCTGCTGGTGGACGCGGTGACCGGTGCGCCGGTCGCCGCGGCCGGCTTGACACTGCACCTGGGCCGGGCCCGGCTCACCCGGGTCAGCCTGGAGGCCAACGGCGGCGTCTGCCGCGGCATGCTGCACGGCCGCTACGGGGACGCGCCCGGCCGGGGCGAGAGACCCGACGACGACGGGACGTTCGTCCCGCTTCCCCTGCCCACTGTCGACGCCGACAGGGAGACGATCCGATGAAGGCCGTCCGACTGCACGGATACCACCAGCAACCGAAGATCGACGACGTCCCGGAACCGGTGGCCAAGGGTCCGTTCGACGTGGTCGTGCGGATCGGCGGCGCCGGCGTCTGCCGGACCGACCTGCACATCATGGAAGGCCAGTGGGACGCGGCGATGAGCCCGTCGCTGCCGTACACGATCGGTCACGAGAACGCCGGCTGGGTCCAGGAGATCGGCTCGGCCGTGACCAACGTCGCAGTCGGCGACACCGTGATCCTGCACCCGACGCCGACCTGCGGGCTGTGCCGGGCCTGCCGGGCCGGCAACGACATGCACTGCGTGAACAGCTCCTTCCCGGGGCTGGACTCCGACGGCGGGATGGCCGAATACCTGCTGACCTCGGCCCGGGCCTGCGTGAAGCTGGACCCGAGCACCCGCCCGCAGGACGTGGCCGCGCTGGCCGACGCCGGCATCACCGCCTACCACGCGGTCCGCAAGGTGGTGCCGCTGCTCTACCCCGGCACCACCGCGGTGGTGATCGGGGCCGGCGGCCTCGGCCACATCGGCATCCAGTGCCTGGCCGCGCTGACCGCGACGAACATCGTGGTGGTCGACCGCAACCCGGACGCGCTGGCGCTGGCCAGCGAGCTCGGCGCCAACCAGACCGTGGTCGCCGACGGGTCCCAGGTGGACAC
>DATDKW010000393.1:0-4686 GCA_036519715.1 Mycobacteriales bacterium | reverse complement strand
CGTACGACTACGGGCACGCCCGGTACTTCGTCGACGAGATCGCGCTGAGAACCGCGCATGACGGCCGTGGAGCCGACTTCGTGATCGAGGACCGCAACACGGAGGTCGGAGTCGGTTGGGTGGGCCTGCACCGCACGAACGGCGACGAGCTGGACTGCGGGTTCTGGCTCGCCGCTGACGCTCGCGGACGAGGCCTGATGAGTCAGGCACTGCGGGCCGCCTGCCGGTGGGCCTTCACCTCCGGCGAAGACGGCCTCGGCGCCCGCGTGATCCACTGGGAAGCCCACGAGGGCAATCACGCTTCCCGAGCCGTCGCCAACCACGTCGGCTTCACGATCGGACCCGACACCGTGCCTGGCAAGAACGGCCCGAAATGGAGTGGCCACCTGCTGCCGACACGCCTCCGACCGCCACCCTGATCCTCCCGCCCGCGGACGACCCGCTCAGACACCCGCATCGCGGTGCGGACTCAAGCGGATGAGCCGCGGCATCGGCGGATAAGCCGCTCCGCGGCATGAGCGCGAATTGCAGCTGGATGAGCCGCTCCGCGGCATGGGTGGATGAGCCGCTCCGCGGCATGGGCGGATGAGCCGCTCCGCGGCATGGGCGGGCGGAGCCCGCTCCGCGGCGTGGGCGGATGAGCCGCTCCGCGGCATGGGCGCGCGTCCGCACGGCGGCAACGGCTTAGCCATGGCTGGCCGGTGCTGAAACAGAGACGCCGACGACGCCGGTCGCCCCGCATGCCGGGCCCGGCGCCACCACCAGGGATGGCACGATCAGGCCGCCTGGTCCGCCGGGACTGAGGTTGCTGGGTGGAGGTCTGGGTGGAGGTCTGGATGGAGTTCGGCAAGCTGGTTCCACAGATGTTGTTCGACATCTTCACCCGCTTCGTTCCCGGCGCCGTCCTACTGTGCTCGTGGATCGTCTTCCTGGGCCAGGATGACTGGCGGCGGCTACTGGACGCGTTGCTCGGCGGCAACCTCGACGATGGCAACGCCCTGCCCGTGTCGATGCTCGCCCTACTCTTCCTCTCCTTTCTCCTTGGCTACCTGCTCGCACCGTTCGCGAGGGGGATGCAGCGCCTCAACGAGGCCCCGCCGTTGGTGAGCAAAGCGATACGGCGGCGGTGGTTCGCGAACGACCCCGATGCCGAGGGGAGGTTCGACTGGCTTAGGGCCCACCAGCCTGCTGCAGGTGCCCTCTGCGCGAAGATCCGAGCTGAATACACCATGTACTACGCCCTGTCGGCCGCGTTCCTCCCCGTCGCGGTCATGGCTTCGGCCAGCGGCGCCTTCGCCTGGGCGCTCGCCAGTCTCCTGGCAGTCCCACTGACGGCCCGGATGGGAGCGAAGATCGAGGAAACCTTTCAGGACACCACGAGGAAGTTCCGTTCGGCATACGCGGGGACGAACACTGCAGCCGACGGAGGCGGCCAGGACGGTTGAACCCGGCATCAGTTGTACGCGCCCCCGTAGCCCCTGCGGACGCCGCACCCACGCCAGCTCAGGCGCCGCAGCCCAACCCCACGACTCTCCGCAGGACAGCGACTCGACGAGCCGAACAGCGGCATGGGCGGATGAGCCGCTCCCCGGCATGGGCGGATGAGCCGCCCCGCGGCATGAGCGTGTATCGGGGTTCGCGATCGGAGGGACCTCAGATCAGCGGTGGCACGGCGCTCTCCCGCAGAGACCGCAAGTGGGCTCTGATGCGTTCGGTCAGCTCGTCCCGCCGTTCCGGATCTTCGTCCCATTGTTCCAACAGGGTCATGAGCTGCCGACCGCCGCCGGGCTCCCACAGACCGTCGACGTCACCGAGAACCTCGAGGACACGCTGGGCGGAGGCGTACGGAGAGTGTGTCGTATCCATCTGTTCCACCGACCACCGGATCCGATCCCAGTAACCACGCCAAGGAAGCTCGTCGTACGGACACTTGATGGCAACGACAGGGTGGCCAAGTTCGGCGAGTACCGCCTCGAACATCCGTCGGGCTTCAGTGGCCTGATAATGGGTGAGCCCGGCCAATTCGCGCAGCAGCGGTGAGTCGAAGCCCTGCGTCAGCCACAGTGCGGCCAGCATGGGCAGGTCCGCATCCCGGATGGTGCGTCCCCGGCTCGCCTCCCCCGGGGTGATATCAAGGCCTGCCACCCCGCAATCCTGACATCGGCGAGCCGCCGCCAGCGACCGGTCCTCCGTCCCTCCGCCAGCCTCGCGGCGCGCGTTCCGTGCGGAGCGCGGCGTGAGCGGTCGGATGGCTGTCGTGGTCCGCTGGGAGACTGGCCGGGTGGATGGCCTGTACCTGGTGTTGCGCTCGTTCGCCGACATGACCTTGGACCGCGCGCGGGCGGTGGGCCGGGCGTTCGATGGGCATTCGTTGCTGCGGCCGGTGAAGGTCGGTGGCGACCCGGCGCGGATCGGTGTCGGTCCGTCCATGGAGGCCATGGAGGCGTTGATCGCCAAGAAGGGGCTTCCGGTCGACTGGCTGACCGTACGGCGTAACGGGAAGTGGCCGGCCTTCGAGAGCGGCGAAATCCAGCTTCTGCACGGTCGCGGCGGCTGGACCGGCACCCAGAAGAACGGCGAGTGGGAATACCTCCTGGCCGGACACGAGATAAAGCAATACTGGCTGGCCACCACGATGACCGAGACCGGTGCCGTCGCCAACACCGTCACGTCGGCGAGACTAACCCGCACGCACACATCGGCTCGCCGAAACGACCGGTGCACGACCATCGGCAGGAGAGCGCCCACGCTGCGCGCTGGCGACATCCGACTCTCGGCAGGAGCGGGTTTTCGGCCGGTGCGGGTCTGACGGTGATGCGCCAGCGCGATCGCGGCGGCGCACCCTCACGTGCGCGCCTGCGCGCGGTGCTGGGCGGTGGTGTCAGTGGGTGCCGATCAGGTCCGGATGGGCCTTCTCGTAGTGGTTGGTGAGCACGACGCTGGCTTGCCCGGGTCGGTGTGCGACGGTCCGCCGGCAGACCGCGCAGCGCACGAGGGGCAGCTGGGTCACCGTGACCGGATGGCGGGAGGGCTTGGGGTTGTTCATCGGGTCCATCCTGCCAGCCGGCTCAGCCTGGCCCGGGATGGCGGCTGTCCGCCACCCGCAGGACGGGGGCGAGCCGCCGGCCGCACGGGTGCCGTGGTTGCTGACAGACTCGCGCGGGTGACGACGCGACAGCTCGTTCTCATCCGACACGCCAAGGCCGGCGAGGGTGCCGTCGACCGGGACCGGCCGCTGGCCGAGCGGGGCATCGCCGAAGCACCGGCCGTCGGCCGGTGGCTGGCCGACCGGGGCATCGCCCCGGATCGTGTCGTGGTCTCGCCGGCCCGCCGGGCGCGGCAGACGTGGGAGCTGGCGGCGGCCGAGCTCGACGGGTCGGCGGAGCCGGTGCTCGACGGACGGGTCTACAACAACACGGTCGAGGACCTGCTCGACGTCCTCCGCCAGACTCCGGCCGAGGTCACGACCCTCGCCCTCGTCGGGCACAACCCCGGCATCCAACACCTCGCGATCGTCCTGGACGACGGACGCGGAGACGGCGCCGCCCGCACGCAGCTGGCCACCAAATAAGCCACCAGCAGCGTCGCGGTCTTCGACGTCGCCGACCCCTGGACCGAACTCAGATCAGCAACCCTCACCCACTTCGCCACCCCCCGCTGACCGCCGCCCGCTTGGCGGCATGAGCGAGCGTTCCTCGACCGCGCTTGTGGTCACGGGAGCCGTGCCCGGAATCATCGACCCGGTGCCGGGAGGTCACCCTGCTAGAAGACGAGGGGACGGGCGTGGAGCCGCGCAGTGGGTACGAGCGACGACCTCTGCCGCACAACGCCGACGAACGGAGCCAGCGGAAGGTCGGTCTGGGCGACGGATCCCCAGCAGTCAGCGCACTGGACGCCGTCCCGGGGTCCGACAGCGCGTTGAACGGACGGCACGGCGATCAGAGACGGGTTAGCAGGGCAGGGCCGCCGACGGGCCCGGACCCCTGTGGTCCGGGCCGCCGGGGAGTTCCCGGCCACGGCTCAGGCTGGGGCGGGTATGGCGGGTGCCGGGTGGGTCGGGTCTTGCGCCACGCGGCGGGTTAGAGCAGCGGCCGGCACCAGGAGCAGCAGGTTGAGCACTGCCGCCGGCTGTTGCTCGGCGCCGAGCAGGGCGGTGCCGAACCAGACGAGCACAGCGACCATCGCCCACCAGGGCAGGATGGCCGCCCGCCACAATCCGATGGCCAGGAAGACCGGCGCGAGCGCGCCGGCGAGGAACAGGAGCAGGGCTGCGGTGGCCAGCGGGTCGTGGCCGTCGAGGGCCGCGGCTCGAGCGGCGAGCTCGGGGTCGGGAGCGGCCGCGAACTCGCCGAGCGGCAGGTAGTAGAAGCCTAGGTGGAGGGCGGAGCCGACGATCGCCAGGACGGCGACGAGGCCGCCGACCGCGCCGAGCCTCGGCTTCCGCTCGGCGAGCAGGGCCGCCATCCCGACGAGGGCGAGGCCCCAGACCACGACGAAGCCGAGGGTGAGGAACCCGGCCGCATGCCAGGCGGTGAGGTTGCCGGAGACGGCGGCCAGGTGCGAGGCCGCGTCCGCGACGGGGTCGGCCTCGTTCTCCGAGTAGGCGCCGTCGACGCGGAGCCGCAGGAGTTCCGAGGCGGTCAGGAGCACGGGACTGAGGAAGAGGGCCGCGACCAGGAGGCGGCG
>DATDKW010000392.1:0-2036 GCA_036519715.1 Mycobacteriales bacterium | reverse complement strand
GGAACGGCCCGGCGCCGATCTCAGCCGGTCGGCACGGCGTGACTTCTAGATGCAACGCCGCTCAGTTAGGCGGTCCAGGAAGCCGTCAAGGGGTGTGTTGATCAGACAGTAAGAAGCGGAGTTCCGGTATAGGGGTTTGTCACTCCAAGACAACCCAAGGACCGGGAACTCCGCTTGGCTGATCAGATTGCCATAACCCGTACGGTCACGGTAGCCGCGGGCGTGTTCGCCCCGGGCCATCTGGGCGAGTTGACCCAGCTCATTCCGTTCGAGATGGTCGATGAGGTCCTTACGGCGACGCGCCGGGTCCAACAACGGGTACGGCTGCTCCCGTCTCGGGTGGTGGTGTACCTGCTGCTGGCCGGCTGCCTGTTCGCCGAGTACGGCTACTCGCAGGTATGGCAGCAGCTAACCGCCGGGCTGGCCGGGCTGACCCTGGCCGAGCCGAGCTCCAGCGCGTTACGCCAGGCTCGGCAACGGCTCGGACCCGCACCCCTGCGGGCGTTGTTCGACCTGCTGCGCGGCCCGGCCGCCACCACCGCCACGCAGGCGGTCCGCTGGCAGGGTCTGCTGTTGACCGTGATCGACGGGACCGTGATATCGGTCGTCGACACGCCCGAGGTGCGCGCCCGCTACCCCAAACAGCGGTGCAACCATGGCGGGGCCGGCTACCCGACGCTGCGGTTGAGCGCCCTGCTGACCTGCGGCACCCGCTCGATGATCGACGCTGTGTTCGACCCGATCACCACCGGGGAGCTGGATCAGGCCCGTGTCCTGGCCCGCAGCCTGCACGCCGGGATGTTGCTGCTGGCCGACCGGAACTATGCCGCCGCCAAGCTCGTCGCCACACTGGCCGCGACCAAGGCCGACCTGCTGATCCGCTGCAAGACCGGCCGCCGCCTCCCCCTGATCACCCGTTACCGCGACGGCTCCTGGCTCTCGACCATCGGCACCCTCCGCGTCCGGGTCATCGACGCCCAGATCGCCGTCACCACCACCGAAGGCACCCACACCAGCGGCTACCGGCTGATCACCACCCTGCTCGACCCGCGCCGCCACCCGGCAGACGAACTGATCAAGCTGTATCACCGCAGGTGGGAGATCGAAACCGCTTACTTGGAGCTGAAGTCCAGCATTCTCGGCGGCCGGGTCCTGCGCGCCCGCACCCCTGACGGCATCGACCAGGAAATCCACGCCCTGCTGATCGTCTACCAGGCCCTGCGCACCGCCATGACCGACGCCACCGACGCCCGGCCCGGCACCGATCCCAGCCGGGCCAGCTTCACCACCGCCCTGATCACCGCCCGCAACCAGATAATCCAAGCCGCCGGCGTCATCGCCGACACCGTCATCGACCTGGTCGGCGCCGTCGGCCGCGCCGTCCTGGACCACCTGCTACCCGACCGCCGAATCCGGGTGAAAACCCGCATGATCAAACGATCGAACTCCAAATACCAAGCCCGCGGCCCCAACATCGACCGACGCAGCTACCGAGCCACGATCAGCGTCGACATCATCACAGAACCTTGAACCCGCCCACCCGTCCTTAACTGAGCGGCGTTGGTTCTAGATGCCCCGTCCGCGTTTGTGCAATGCCGAGAGAACGTTCTCCACCTTGACAGCCCCGGTCATAGCGGCCAAAGCGATCGCCGTCCGCGGCTCCTTCCAATTGGCCCGTACGGCCTCCTTGCTGAACTGCCACGCCGCGCTCTTGTTGCCGGTGGCGGCGGACCAGCACGCCAGCTGGCCGTACACGCGGGCCGCCCCGGGACGGCAGCCGCTGATCTCCGGGTGGCGCTGCATCATCCAGCGCAGCGACGAGATCTTGGTGGCGTACTCGTACGCGTAATGCGAGGTCCGCCCCCAGAGCACGCGCACGAGCGGCTCGTCCAGGTGCACGATCGGCGCCCGGCGCGCGGCCCGCAGCAGCAGGTCCCAGTCCTCGTTCTGGCTGCCCGGCGCGTCCTCGGCGACCAGACCGATGCGGTCCGGGTCGGTCAGCGCCGCGCGCCGGGCGAGGAACGTCGACGAGTGCA
>DATDKW010000391.1:0-23996 GCA_036519715.1 Mycobacteriales bacterium | reverse complement strand
CGTACGTGCCCCTGGCCGGGACCGGGTCCGGCGTGGTGTCGATGGACTACAACTTCTGGGTCAAGCAGACCGGCAACCCACCGTCCACACGCGACACCGCCGCGAGCTCGGCCCAGGTGCTGGCCACCTACCGGGCCATGTACGCGGCCGCGTACGGCGGCAACCGGGCGCCGCTGGTGCTCGGCAACCACTTCAACTCCTGGAACGGCAACGCGTACACGCAGGCGCTGGCGGCGTTCGTGCAGGAGACGTGCCGGAAGCCCGAGACGATGTGCGTGCCGTACCGGGACGTGGTGGCCTGGATGGAGGCGCAGACGCCGGGTGTCCTAGCCGCCCTGCAGGCCCGGCCGCCGGTCTACACCGTCGGCTGACCGGGCGCGGCGCTAGCGGGCTTCGCGGGCCGCGCTGGCCAGCGGATCGGGCAGGGCGGCCAGCTCGAACTCGCGGCGGGGCTGCTGCAGCTGACCGAGTGAGACGACCTCGCGCGGGAAGAAGATGGCCAGCGTCCAGTCGGCCAGCACCCGGACCTTGCGGTTGAGCGTCGGCATCCGGGACACGTGGTAGGTCCGGTGCATGAACCAGGCCGGGAAGCCGCGCAGCTTGATCCCGTAGACCTCGGCCACGCCGCGGTAGAGGCCGAGGCTGGCGACCGATCCGACGTACTTGTGCCGGTAGTCGGCGAGCTTGCGCTGCCGCAGGGTGGCGACGATGTTGGCGGCCAGGGTCTTGGTCTGGCGGACCGCGTGCTGCGCCGACGGGCCGGTGAACACACCCGGCCGGTCCGCGGTCAGGTCGGGCACCGCGGCGCAGTCGCCCGCGCTCCAGGCCCCGTCGGCCCCGGTCACCCGCAGGTCGGCCGAGCAGGTCAGCCGGCCCTTCTCGTCCAGCGGCAGGTCGGTGCGGGTCAGCATGGGGTTGGCCTTCACCCCGGCCGTCCAGACGATGGTCTCGGCGTCGAACTCCTCGCCGTCGGACAGGACCACGTGCCCGGCGGTCAGCGACTCGACCCGGGTGTTGAGCCGGACGTCCATCTTGCGCTTGAGCAGCTGCCGCACCGTGTATTCGGACATCGGCACGCTGACCTCGGGCAGGATCCGCCCGGTGGCCTCCACCAGCACCCAGCGCATGTCCTCGGCGCTGACGTTGTCGTAGTAGCGGGTGGCGTAGCGGGCCATGTCCTCCAACTCCGCGAACGCCTCGATCCCGGCGTAGCCGCCGCCGACGAACACGAAGGTCAGCGCCCGGCGGCGGTGGGCCTCGTCCGTCACCGAGGCCGCGTAGTCCAGCCGGGACAGCACGTGGTTGCGCAGGAAGATGGCCTCGCCCACGGTCTTGAAGCCGATGCCGACCTCGGCCAGGCCGAGGATCGGCAGGGTCCGGACGACCGAGCCGGGGGCGACCACGATCTGGTCGTACGCCAGCGTCTCGGCCGGGCCCTCGACCGGCAGCACGGTCGCGGTCCGGGTGGCGTGGTCGATGCCGGTGACCATCCCGGTGACCACCCGGCAGTGCTTGAGGACCTTGCGCAGCGGGACCACCACGTGCCGCGGCTCCAGCGACCCGGCCGCCGTCTCGGGCAGGAAGGGCTGGTAGGTCATGTAGTTCTGCGGGTCGACGACCGTGATCCGGGCCTCGTTGCGGCGCAGCTTCTTCTGCAGGCGCAGCGCCGTGTACATCCCCACGTAGCCGCCACCAACGATGAGGACGTGCGGTCTGTCCGGCATGCCCCGAGAGTACCCAGCGGTTGCGGCTAACCGCCGCCGGACCGGCTCAGCGGCCGCCGGTCCGGCTCAACAGGACGGGCACGCTGATGGCGGCCACCGCCGCGGCCAGGCCGAGCAGCTCCAACGGGACCGAGCCGCCGGGACGGGCGATCCCGAGCGCGACCGCGGCGACCACCGCGGTCAGCGCCAGCACCAGGCCGCCGTGCCGGGCGAAGCGGACCAGCACGTCCCGGTGCACCCGGGCCCGCACCGGCAGGGCGGCGGCGAGCGCGGCGGCCTGGTGGTGCAGGGCCAGCGCCAGGGCGAGCAGCAGGGTGCCGGCGACCGGCGGCTGGTCCGCGCCGTAGCGCAGCAGCCAGGCCCCGGCCGACCCGGCGATGACCACGCCGGGGCCGAGGCCGCCGGGTCGGACCAGGGCGGCCAGCAGGCCGAGGGCGGCGACCACGGCCCCGGTCAGCGGGAGGCCGCCGGCGCCGAGGCCGACGCTGACCGCGCCCAGCCCGGCCGCCGCCATCAGCACGCGCAGCCCCAGCGCGGTCCGGGACCAGCCGCGCAGCTCCGCCGGCGAGGGGATGATCATCGGCTCGCCCGCGCGGCCCGGGCGGCGCGGCCCACGTCCCGCAGCACCGCGTCGAGGCTGCCGGCGCCGCGCCACGGCACCACCGGCACGCCCAGCTCGCTGAGCCGGTCCAGGTCGACGTCCCGGCGCAGCCGCCACAGCCGGAAGGCCAGCCCGGTCCAGTCGCTGCGCTCGTCCGGCCGCAGGTCGGCCGGCAGCGTGTCCACCGCCACCACCGACCGGCCGGACCGGGCCAGCGAGGCCACCGCGGCCAGCGCCGCCGGCGTCGCCAGCGGGCTGAGCAGCACCACCAGCGCCGACGCCGACCCGTAGCCGGTCACGTCCGCGACCGACGGCGTGATCCCGGCCTCCTGCTTGGGCTTCGCGTCCATCAGCACGTCCAGCAGCCGGACCAGGTGGTTGCGCCCGTTGCGGGCCGGCACGGGGCGCTGCGGGCGGCCCAGGTCGACCAGCGCCACCCGGTCGCCGGCCCGCAGGTAGTGCTCGGCCACCGCGGCCGCGGCCCGGACGGCGATGTCGAGCGAGGACTCCGGCGCCCGGCCCAGGTCCTGCGCGCTGTCCAGCACCAGCAGGACCTCGGTGTCGCGGTCCGAGTACGTCGCGGTGACGTGCAGGTCGCCGGTGCGCCCGGTGACCCGCCAGTTGACCCGGCGCAGCCGGTCGCCGGGCTGGAACGGCCGTACGCCGGCCACGTCCCCGCCCTCCCCCGGCTCCCGGGACCGGTGGCCGCCGACCAGGCCGGCCGCCCGCGGCACCGTCTCGGCCGCGTCGAACCCGTCCCGCAGCGGCCAGGTGGTCACGGTGACGGCCTCGCTGCGCACCACCGGCCAGCTGAGCATCCCGTGGCCGGCGGTGGCCCGCAGGTGGGCCGGGCCGGCCTGGCGGCGACCCCACCGGGCCGCCCGCAGGCTCAGCACGACCTCGGTCCGCTCCTCGACCACCACCGCCGCCGCCCCGGTCAGCGGCTCAAGGCCGGCCGGCAGGGCCAGCTCGACGGCGGCCACGTCCAGGCCACCGGGCGCGTCCACGGTGACCGTTGCCGTGGCCCGGCCGCCCTCCAGCAGCGCCTCGGCCGGCACGGCCAGGCTCAGCCGCGGACCCGCGGTCGGGCGCGCGGCCAGGCCGATCCCGGCGCCGAACAGCAGCGGAGCGGCCAGCACGACCAGGTCCGGCCGGCGGACCAGCACGGCCAGCAGCAGCAGGGCCGCGCCCAGCACGACGGCCCGGGTCAGCGCCAGCGTCGGCCGCCACCCCGGCACGCGCTCGGCCGCGGTCCGGCGGCCGGCCTCCGCCACGAGGACGCGCTGCTCCGCGGCGCGGATCCTGCGGGTGTGCCGGTCCGGCCTGCGCCGTCGACCCGAGCCGGGCGTGACCACGGCTCAGCGCGCCGCGACCGGAGCGCGCACCGCCGTCGGCGGGGCGGGCACCTCGGCGAGCATGTCCCGTACGACGTCGTCGGGGGAGATCCGGCGCAGCCACATCTCCGGCTTGAGGGTGATCCGGTGGCCGAGCACCGCCACCGCGACCGCCTTGACGTCCTCGGGCGTGACGAAGTCGCGCCGGCGCAGCACCGCCAGCGCCCGGGCCACCAGCAGCAGCGCCAGCGCCCCGCGCGGCGACGCGCCGACCAGCACCTGCTGCCGGTCCCGGGTGGCCGCGGCCAGGTCGACGCAGTAGCCGGCCACCGTGTCCTCGACCACGACCTGCTCGACCGCCCGCTGCGCCCGCAGCAGCCCGTCCGCGTCCAGCACCGGCGGCAGCACGGCCTCCTCGCGGCGGCGGGCCATCCGGCGGCGCAGCACGTCCAGCTCCTCGGCCCGGGTCGGGTAGCCGAAGGCGACCCGCATGAGGAACCGGTCCAGCTGGGCCTCCGGCAGCGGGTAGGTCCCCTCGTACTCGATCGGGTTGGCCGTGGCGATCACGTGGAACGGCTGGGGCAGGCCGAAGGTCCGGCCCTCCACCGTCACCTGCCGCTCCTGCATGGCCTCCAGCAGCGCGGACTGGGTCTTGGGCGGCGTCCGGTTGATCTCGTCGGCCAGCAGCAGACCGCAGAACAGCGGGCCGGCCCGGAAGTCGAAGTTCGACGAGCGCTGGTCGTACACGAAGGAGCCGGTGACGTCGCTGGGCAGCAGGTCGGGGGTGAACTGGAGCCGGCGGAAGTCCAGCCCCAGGGTCTGCGCCAGCGACCGGGCCGCCAGCGTCTTGCCCAGGCCCGGGAAGTCCTCCAGCAGCACGTGACCGCCGGCCAGGATGCCCGCCAGCACCAGGGTCAGCGCGTGCCGCTTGCCCACCACGACCTGCTCGACCGAGTCGAGCACGGCGTCGGCGACGTTCGAGACCTCGCTCAGCGCCAGCGGGGTCAGATCTGCTCCAGCACCGCCACCGCCCGGGACAGCTCGGCCCGGCTCGGGCTGCGATCCAGCGAACCTGTCATCAACTGCCACAGCGGCTCTCCCAGGATGTGACGGGCTTCGTCGGGCTGGCTGCGCAGGTCGACCCCGCGCCGGATGTGCAGCAGGTCGGCGGCGAGGGCGACCAGCTCGGGCCGGACCCGCTCCCGGAACCGGTGGGGGTCGGCGGCGCCCCAGGACAGCCGGCTCTCCAGCGTGCTCAGCCGCAGCAGGCCGTCGTCGGGCGGCTCCGGGCGGATCACCACCGGGTCCGGCTCCGGTGGCGGCGTCACCAGCCGGGCCAGCCGCCAGGTCAGCCCGGCCACGATCCCCACCACCGCGCACAGGCCGACGCCGGCCCGGTAGTGCAACCCGTAGGCGGTCAGCCACAGGGCGACCCCGCCGGCCACGGCGGCCAGCAGGACGAGGACCGGCTCCCGGACCCTCATGACCGGGTCCTCATCGGCGCCCGACCGGGCTGGCCTCGAGCTCGGACCGCAGCTGCTCCAGGGCCGCGCGGGCCTCGGTCCGGGCCGACTCCGGCAGCTCGTGCCGGGAGAAGCGGGCCTCGCGGTAGAGGTCGGCCAGCCGCAGCAGTGGCGTCGAGGACACCGGGTGCCGGTCGATCAGCCGGCCGACCAGCTCGGACGGGGTCTCCGGGGCGACCCGGTGGGTGCCGGCGTCGGCGGCGGCCCGCTCCAGCAGCACCCAGCTGGCCACCACGCCCTCCCCCGGGCCGCCCTGGTCCAGCTCCCGCAGGCCGTCGGCGACCGCGGCCGACAGCTGGGTCGCGTTGACCTCGTCGTCGACCTCGGGCGGGAGGGCGGCCGCGGGCTCCCGGCGGCGGAACTGGAACAGCCCGTGCACCGGCGCGTAGATCATCGCCGGGGCGAAGGCCAGGCCGAGCAGGATCGGCGCGATGAACAGCACGGCGCTGGCCCAGAGCAGCCAGCTGGGCGCGTTCCGGAGGTTGTCCTCGTCCGAGGCCGGGCTTCCGCTGCTGGTGCTCGGGGTCTGGGTGCCGGCCGGCAGGGGGTCGGCCGTGGCCGGCGCGGCGCTGGGGATCGCGGTCAGGGTCGGGGTCCGGTCGCTGCGGGCGGCCAACGCGACCAGGCCCAGGGCGCCCAGCACGACGATCGCGACCGCGATCAGCCGCGCTGTCTGTGGCGATCCCCGCACCGGGTCAGCGTCCCACAGGGCCCGAACTCGTTTCGGCCCTCCGTTGGGTCACGATTCGGGATGGTCCCGCGGTCAGTCCCTTGCTCAGTCGCGGGCTCAGTCCCGGGCGGAGGCTCGGCGCGGGCGCGGGCGCGGGCGCGGGCGCGGGCTCGGGCTCGGGCTCGGGCGAAGACGGCGTCGAGCATCGGCTCGGTCAGCCGGCCGGTGAAGGTGTTGTGCTGGGAGACGTGGTAGCAGCCGAGGACGGCGATGCCGCCCGCTTGGATCTCGGCGCCGTGAGCGAAGACCGGCCGCGGTGACGGCACGTCGGCCAGACCGGCCTGCTTCAGCGCGGGCCACAGCGCCTGCCAGCCGAACGCCCCCAGCACCACGATCACCCGCAATTCAGGCAGGAGCCGCAGCTCCTGGGCCAGCCAGGGCCGGCAGGTGTCGCGCTCGGCCGGGGTCGGCTTGTTGGCGGGCGGGGCACAGCGCACGGCGGCCAGCACCCTCGTGCCGTACAGGGTCAGGCCGTCGCCGGCGTGCACGGAGGTGGGCTGGTTGGCCAGGCCGGCCCGGTGCAGCGCGGCGTAGAGCCAGTCGCCGCTGCGGTCGCCGGTGAAGACGCGGCCGGTCCGGTTGGCGCCGTGGGCGGCCGGAGCCAGGCCGAGGACGGCGATGCCGGCGTCGGCCGGACCGAACCCGGGCGCCGGACGTCCCCAGTACGTCTCCGTGGCGTGCGCGGCCCGCTTGGTGACGGCCACCTCCTCGCGCCAGGCGACCAGCCGCGGGCAGGCCCGGCAGGCCGACACCCGGGCGTCGAGCTCGGCCATCGTGGACACGGCCGCCAGCCGCTCGACCGCGGCCGGGCCGTCCGCTTCCTCACCGGTCAGCACTGCGGGGACTTTACCGTCGGTCATATTCGCTCACCGTGGCCAGCAGGCCGCCGAGGACTCGGCGCATGGGGGCTCCCTTCGTCGCGACCTTCACCGTCCACGCCGTGCCGGCGCGGGCGCATCGGTCAGACCACGTGTGTCTCCGTCCTGCGCGGAAGCGCTCTCGCTTCGCCGCGGGTGCCTGGCAGCCTGCCGGGATGGAGTTCTCCGGGTCCGTCGCCGAGGCTTACGCCGCCGACCGGCGTGGTTCGCCGGGAACGTCTACTCGGCGTTGTCGCCGTCGCAGCTGCCGGCCGGCCCGGCGTTCGAGGACGGGTTGCGGGCGGCGCTCGGCCCGGCGCCGTACGCGGAGGACGTCACGGTGTCGATCCTGGTGGCGCGGCGTCCGGGGACCTGGCGCAGCCGGCCGGCACGGTCGGCACCGGCCGGCGCGGCGGGTCAGGACGGGGCGTGGTCGACCGCGACGTCCACGACCCAGACACCGAACTGGTCGGTCAGCATGCCGTCGAGCGGCGCCCACCCGGCCGGCGCGAGGGGCTGCACGACGCGGCCCTTGACGCTGAGTCGCTCCCAGTACGCGGCGATCTCATCCGTATCCTCGCCCCGTACGGAGACGAAGAACGGGCTGTCGCCCTCACTCCACGGCCTGCTCGACGGCACGTCTAACGCCATGATGTGGAAGCCGTCGGCGGACGCGACCTGGCCCCACATGACCACCCGGCGGCCGTGGTCACACCTACTCCCGGGAGGGGATCGTGACCGAGCTCGGCCCGGACCGCTGCCGGCTCGTGCTGGGTTCCTGGTCCTGGCCGGGCCACGCCGCCGCCATCGGCCGGTTCGACGCCGACATCGAGGTCGTGGGACCGGCCGAGCTGAGGGCCGCCTTCGCCCACCTCGGCCGCCGCTACCCCGCGGCCGGTGCCGATCCGGAGCGTCCTGGATGAATCCGGTGCAGGCGCTGATCGTCGTCGACATGCAGCGTGGGGTGCTGGCCGACCTGCCGGACGCATCGTCGCTGACCGCGCGGATCGAATCGGCGGTGTCGCGGGCGTCGGCCGCCGGTGCGCTGGTCGTGCAGCTACAGAACGACGGCGCTCCCGGTTCGGTCGACGAGCCCGGTACGCCGGGGTGGGCGCTGGTGTTGGCCGGCGGCGAGGTGGTGCGCAAGACGACCGACGACGGCTTCGCCGGCACCCGGCTCGACTCGCTGCTCTCCGGCGTGGGCCGGGTCGCGCTGTGCGGGGTGCTGTCCGAGATGTGCGTCAGCGCGACCGCCCGGTCGGCGCTGGCCCGCGGCTACGAGGTCGTCCTCCCCCACGACGGCCACGGCACGTACGACCTGGACGACATCCCCGCCGCCGTCGTCGCCCGCGTCGCCGAGCACGCCCTCGGCGACCAACCCGAACTCGTCCCCGCCACCACCAACCTGACCTTCACGGCAGCGAACCCGGCTCGGCCACCCACCGCGTGACCTGACCGCTGACCAACCCGACCCGGTCGAAATCCCGGTCGTAGTGCACCAGGACCAGCCGGTTCAACTCGGCCGTGGCCGCGACCAGCAGGTCGACCACTCCGGCCGAGCGGTGGCTGCCCCGGGCGGTGAGGCCGGCCATCATCTCCCCAGCCCGGTCAAACACCCGGTCCGGCATGGGCACCCAGCTGAAGGCGGTGCGCAGCAGCTCCGACAACTCGTCCCGATCAGCCTTTGACCGCGCCGTACGGAGGAACTCCAGCTCGACCACCGGGCAGGTCGCCACCAGGCCGGCGGTGATCAGCTCGTCCCACCCCGCCCTGGCCTCGTCCGAGCGCAGCAAGCGGACCAGCGCGCTCGTGTCGACCAGATAGCGGACGACGCTCACTGCTGGTCGGCAGCCAGCCCGTCGCCGGCCGGCTCGGCGTCGGCCAGCTCGCCGTCGGCCAGCTCGTCGAATGCCCCGGCGCGGCCGAGCTCGGCCAGGCGGGCCAGCGCCTGCGCCCGGCGGAGCCGCTCGGCCGTCTCCCGCAGGGCGGTATTGACCGTGTCCCGCTTGGTCCGGGTGCCCAGAAGGCCGGCCGCCTCCGTCAGCGCCGCGTCGTCGACGTCCACAAGGATCTTGGTCACGACGCCTCCCTCTATATACGACGACTGAACCGAGGATATACGACGGTCAAGCTGCTGCATGGCGGCAATCTATCGCAGTTGTGAAGCATTCGACCCTCCGCCACCCTTACCGGAGCAGGGCGGTGAGGCGAGCGAGGTTGTCGGGGAGGGGGTCGACGGCGTCGAGGGTGAGGTCGGGGGTGGTCAGGGGGCGGTACTCGGCGCGCATGCGCTCGACGTGGTCCCAGCCGATCTCGTGCCAGCCGGGGATGCCGCGGCGGCGGCCCTCGACCCTCTCCCGGTGCACGGCGTCGTCGCCGCAGACGCACTGCACCAGCAGGAGCCGGCCGCCGCGTCCTTCGACCTTCTCCCGCCATCGTGCGGCCGTGCCGTCGTCGAGCACCCCGTCCACGACAGCCGACTGGCCGAGGATGAGCTGCCGGGCGACCAGGCTGTCGAGCAGGCTGGCGTAGACGGACAGCAGCGTCGGGCGGTCGAGGTCGTCCAGGACCCCGAGCGGTGCGAGCGCGCCGAGCAGCCAGTCGCCGGAGAAGGCCGGCGCGCCGATCCGGCGGGCCAGCTCGTCCGCCAGCGTCGACTTGCCGGTCCCCGGCAGCCCCGTCAGCACCACGACCGTCGGCCCCACACGGGCCAGCATGCCCGGCGCTACTTCTTGAGCGGGTCGTGGCCCCAGTTCATCAGCGAGTAGCGCCAGCGGGAGTGCTCGACGTCCTTGCCGGGCTTCTGGGCGAGATGCCGGTGCACGTACCCGGCGACGCGCTTCATCTGCTGCACGTCGTCCTCGTCCAGATCGGCCTTCTTCTTGTCCAGCAGCGTGACGATCATCCGCCCGGACTCGTGGCCCTGGGACTCGGTGCCGCCCTTGGACGTCTTCTTGTCCCCGCTCGCGGTCATGCCGACCGACTTCGACTCGTCCGAGTCCAGCCACCTGGTCAGCTCGGACTTCGTCATGTTCACCGCCTCGGTGAATTCGTCGTACGCCTCGGCGACGTCGTCCCCCGCCACGGTCAGCTCTTCTTCTTCAGGGCGTCAGGCTTGTGCACGGCGTCCTTGCCGGTCTTGTCGCTCTTCACCAGGTACTGCGGGTCGTCCTTGGACGCAGCGACGGTGCGGCCGGCGGCCTCGGTCCGCTCGGTGATCTCCTTCTCGACCTCGCCCTCGACCTTGTTGCCGTGGCTCGACCACTCGACCTTGTCACCCTTGCTCAGGTCCTTCGACATGCGGCAGGTGTTACCCGGCGTCGCGTCGGGTACTCGGCGGAGAACACCGCGTTCGAGGAAGGACGACCTGTGGCTGGAGCGGCCGGCAAGATCGGCTGGAAGATCGTCGCGCTGAGTTTCGCGGTGCCCGCGGGCATCGTGATGCGCAAGGCGATGGAGACCGGTTGGCGCAAGACGAAGCACGACGACCCGCCCAAGAACCCGGCGGCGCCGGGCACGGAGTGGTCCGAGGCGCTCATGTGGGCGGCGGTGTCCGGGATCGCGGTCGCGACTGCGCGGCTGGTGGCGGCCCGGGGCGCGGCGGCGACGTGGAAGTCGCTCACCGGCAAGCTGCCGCCGGGCGTGGAGGACGCCGCGGGCGCCTGAGTCGGTTGTTCGCGGCCCGCCCGCTGTCCCTGCCGGGACGGCGGGCGGGTTCGTGTCACGGCTCGAGGACGAGCGGCCGGGGGCGGCCGTCGACCTCCTGCACCGGCCAGGCCGGGTCGAGCGTGAGCACTTCGGCGCCGGTGGCCGTGGCCAGCACGGTGTCCTCGACCTTGAGCCCGGGCACGCTGGGATTCCAAGCGAACGCCTGCGCGTCCTCGATCGGCTCCGCGCTGGCCGGCGTGGCCAGGTGGTCGCGGCTGAGGTACCCGGTTGGCCCGCCCTGGTGGTGCTTGCGCCACTCCTCGGGGTCGAACCCGTTCGCTCCGTACGCGCCGATGCCCGCGGCGAACGCGTCCCGCACGAGCAGGCCGGGCCGGGTCGCGCCGAGGAACGCGGCCTCCACGGCCAGCATCCGCTGCTGGGCGTCGGTCTGCTCCGGCGTCAGCGGCCGGCCGGCCACGAACCGGGTCAGGTTGGCGAACAGCCCGTGCCGCCGGGCGCAGACGACGACCATGACCAGGTCGCCGGCCGGTGCCGCGGTGGGGAGCGGATGCCGGTGGCGCGGGAGCCGTTCCGCCCCGGCGACCAGCAGCACCAGCGGGTCGGCGCCGCGGGCGGTCACCTCGGCCGCGGCCCGGGCGGCCCACTGCCATTCGCTGTCGCCCGGTCCGAGCGCGGCCGCCGTCGCGGTCAGCGCCTCGGCCGCGTCCCGGCCGAGGACGCGGTAGAGCTCGATCTCCTCCGGCAGCAGCGAGCGGCGGGCCACCTCCAGCTCCGCGCTGACGTCCCGCCGCCCGGGCATGGGCCCGTCGACGCCGATCCGGTCCCCCGCCGGCACCTCGTCGGCCAGATCCCGTACCCAGTCCAGGACGGTCCACTCGTACGCCGGGTCCGTCAGCTCCTCGGCCGCGAGCCGGTCGGCCTCTATCCGGGAGGTGATCACCCGGGTCCCGTCCCGGCTGACGACCAGCCAGGCGACGCCGAGCTCGACGCTGACGTCGATGTGGGTCCGGGCGCCCTCGGCCGCCCACGCCACCGAGGACGGCCGGCGCAGCACCAGCACGTCCAGGTCGTGGTCGTCGAGGAAGCGGACGAGGCGCTGCCGGCGCTGCGGATACATCGGGTCAGCCCTTCTCGACGATGGACCAGGCGATGCCGTCGAGGATGTCCTGCTCGCTGACGATCACCTCGGCGGCACCGGACTCCTCGGTGAGCACGCGCAGGATCAGCGCACCGGCGGCGATGACGTCGACCCGGCCGGGCTGGATGACCGCCTTGGCCGCCCGCTCGGCCCGGGTGCTGTGCAGTAGCCAGCCGGCGACCTCGCCCACGTCGGCGGCCGCGATCCGGCTGTGGTGGGTGCGGCCGGCGTCGTAGCGGTCCAGGCCCAGGGCGAGGGCGGCCACGGTGGTGACCGTGCCGGAGACGCCGACGAAGCTGCGGGCGCGCTCGATCGGGACGTCGGCGCGGGCGGCGGCGAGGGCGCCCCGCAGGTCGGCCTCGGCCGCCGCGAGCTGGTCCGGCGTCGGCGGGTCGTCGTGCAGGTGCCGCTCGGTCAGCCGGACCGATCCGATGTCCATGCTGTGGGCGGCCTCGACCGTCCGGTCCCCCAGCACGAGCTCGGTGGAGCCGCCTCCGATGTCGGCGACGAGGCAGGGCGGCTCGGGGCCGAGCTCCCGGACGGCGCCGGCAAAGGACAGCTCGGCCTCCTCCTGTCCGGACACGACCTCCGGCTCGGCATGCAGGGTGGCCAGCACCATGGCTCGGAAGTCGTCGCGGTTGGCCGCGTCCCGGGTGGCGCTGGTGGCGACCATCCGGATCCGCTTCACCTGCTCCCGCTCGCAGTCGGCGACGTAGTCGGCCAGCGCGACCCGGGTCCGCTCGATCGCCGCGGGATCGAGCCGGCCGGTGCGGTCGACGCCCTGCCCGAGCCGGACCAGCGCGGTCCGGCGGACGCGGTCGGTCAGGGTGCCGGCGGACGGATCGTGGTCGGCGATCAGCAGCCGAATCGAGTTGGTCCCGCAGTCGATCGCGGCGACCCGGGTCACGACTTTTCCTCCGGGGTGACGCAGGGCCCGGCCGACCACCAGGCGCCGACGGCCGCGCGGACCTCGTCACCGAGCGGGTTGACGCCGGGGCCGGCGGCCAGGGCGTGCCCGAGCAGCGCGTGCAGGCACTTGACTCGGGCCGGCATGCCGCCGGCGCTGATCCCGGCGATCTCCGGCACGTCGCCCAGCTCCGCCCGCCGGGCCAGGTAGGCCTCGTGGGCGGCGCGGTAGCGCCCGGCCAGCACGGGATCGGTCCGCAGCCGGTCGCCCATCTCGCGCATCACCCCGGCCGCCTCCAGCCGGCCGACCGCGGCGCTGGCCCTGGGGCAGGTCAGATAGTCCAGGGTCGGGAACGGGGTGCCGTCCGGCAGACGGGGCGAGGTCTCCACCACGTCCGGCAGGCCGCACGGGCACCGGTGCGCGACGGCTCGCATCGCCCGCGGCACCCGTCCCAACTGCGCCGCGACCACGGCCCGATCCGCCGCGCTGACCTCTTCGACGCCCGCGGCACGGGGGCGTTCCGCCGGCGGGGGCGGTGACCCGGCGTCGACGCCGGCGGCGGCTCCGGCCGGGTCCGCGGTCATGGCGCCGAACCGTCGGCGGTGCGCACGGTCCCCCACAGCCGCCCGTACCAGGAACCCTCGTCGGTGACCTCCGGCGCCTCCGGCTCGGTGCCGCCGTCGGCGGCCGAGCCGGCCGGGGGCACGACCACGTAGATCGTCTCGCCGGGCAGCACGTACTGCAGCCGGGCCCGGGCCTGCGCCTGCACGTACGCCGGGTCTTCCAGCCGCCGCTTGTGTTCCTCCAGCGCGGACACCCGCGCCTGCGCCTGCCGCTGCTGGTCCTGGAGCCGCCCGATCTCCCCACGCTGGGCCAGGAACTCCTTGGCCGGGTAGGCCAGGCTCAGCACGAGCGCGCACACCACCAGCCCGAGCACCGCGGCCCGCCCGGTCAGCCCGCCCGGTGCCCGGCGGGCCGGCCCGCGCTCGTCGGCCGCTCCGGCACCGTCCGAAGTGGACACCGCGGGGCGGCGGCGGGCCGGTCTGGTCGAGCCGCGCCGGCCGGCCGGTGCGGGCCGGGAGCGGCTCGCGCCACGCCCGCTCCGGCCCGGACCTCCGACCCGACCGGCCGCTCGACGGGACATCAGACCGAGCTGCCCGCGGTGAACCGGGGGAAGGCACCGGCCCCTGCGTACCGCGCCGCGTCGTCCAGCTCCTCCTCGATCCGCAGGAGCTGGTTGTACTTCGCGACGCGGTCGGACCGGGCCGGCGCCCCCGTCTTGATCTGACCGCAGTCCGTCGCCACGGCGAGGTCGGCGATCGTGGTGTCCTCGGTCTCGCCCGAGCGGTGGCTCATCATGCAGCGGTAGCTGGAGCGGTGCGCAAGCGAGACGGCATCGAGCGTCTCCGACAGCGTGCCGATCTGGTTGACCTTGACGAGCAGGGCATTGGCGCACTGCTCGGCGATGCCGCGGGAGAGCCGCTCCGGGTTGGTGACGAACAGGTCGTCGCCGACGATCTGGATCCGGCCGCCGAGCACCGCGGTGATCCGGGCCCAGCCGGCCCAGTCCTCCTCGTCGAGCGGGTCCTCGATCGAGACGATCGGATAGGAGGAGACCAGGTCCTCGTAGTAGGCGATCATGTCGTCGGCGGCCCGGGTCTTGCCCTCGAACGCGTAGCCGTCGGCGCTGTGGAACTCGGTCGCGGCCACGTCCAGCGCCAGCGCGATGTCGCGCCCGACGGTGAAGCCCGCGTTCTCGATCCCCTCGACGATCAGGTCGAGCGCGTCCCGGTTGGTCGGCAGGTCGGGGGCGAACCCGCCCTCGTCGCCGAGACCGGTCGACAGGCCCCGGGCCTTGAGCACGGACTTGAGCGCGTGGTACGTCTCGGCGCCCCAGCGCAGCGCGTCGGCGAAGCTCGGCGCGCCGATCGGCGCGATCATGAACTCCTGCACGTCGACGTTGCTGTCGGCGTGCGCACCGCCGTTGAGGATGTTCATCATCGGGACGGGCAGCACGTGTGCGGTCGGGCCGCCCACGTACCGGAACAGTGGGAGACCGACGGACTCGGCCGAGGCCCGGGCGACGGCGAGGGAGACGCCGAGCACCGCGTTGGCGCCGAACCGGGACTTGTCCGGGGTGCCGTCAAGGTCGATCAGCTCCTGGTCCAGCAGCCGCTGCTCGGTGGACTCGAACCCGACCAGGCCGGGAGCGATGTCGTCGAGAACGGCGGTCACGGCCTTCTGCACGCCCTTGCCGCCGTAGCGCTCGCCGCCGTCGCGCAGCTCGACCGCCTCGAACTGGCCGGTGGACGCCCCGCTGGGAACGGCCGCGCGGCCGATCGTGCCGTCGTCGAGGGCCACCTCGACCTCCACGGTGGGGTTGCCGCGCGAGTCGAGGATTTCGCGGGCGCCGACGGCCTCGATGGTGGCCACGGGAGCACTCCTTCGTTGCAAAGGTCTGAGGGACGAACGGGTCAGAGAGTAGTCGCCGTCAACCCGCGGTCCAGGGACGCGAGCAATCTGTGGACGAGCGCGCCGCCTGTGGACGACCGTTTGCGGCCGGGTCGCAGACCGCTGCATAGTCCGGCCCGTGAAAGCCCTCTGGCGCCGCCGGCCCGTCCGGCACGTGGTCTTCGGTCTCCTGCCCCTGCTGGTGGTGGGGCCGGTGCTCGTCATCCTGCTCGCGGTCCGGCTGGCCGCGGACTCCGCGCCGGTCCGGGCGGCGACCGCGCAGGCCGCCGCGACGGTCGAGCGCACCCGCCTCGGCGACGACGAGCGCGGGCTGGAGGTTCGCTGGGTCGACGACACCGGCACCGCGCACACGTCCACTGTGCGGACCAACCGGCCCAGCGACATCCCGGTCGGGGCCCAGGTCACGGTCCGCTTCAAGCCCGGCGACCCGAGCCAGGTCTTCGTGACCGGCGACGAGACCACCGGCCGGCTGACCGACCTCAGCTTCGGCATCCTGCTGACCAGCCTGGTCACCGCCGCGATCCTGGTCGCCAGCGCGGTGCACGTCGCCCGCCGGCGGGCGGCCGAGCGGCGCCCCGCGACGAGCCTCCCGGTCTCGTACGCGCGGTCCAGGTTCGGGCTGAACCGACGCTCGTGGCTGCTGGTCGAGGAGAATGGCGTGACCTGGTGGGTCTCCGTCCACTGGGACCCAGTGCTGGAGACGCTCGGCCCCGGCGAGACGGCGCTGGTGCACGGACGGCCGGCCCGGGACCGGGTGCTGACCTTCGACATCGACGGCACCCACGTCTGGCAGGCCGGCCGGCGCCGGCTCTCGCCCCCGCGCGGGGAGATCGACCGCGAGGGTGTGGATCCTGAAAGCACCGATCGCGTCGTCGGCACCGACGTGCCGCTGGGCCGGCAGTTCCGGGCCGACGCCGGGCTGCTCGCGGCGGCGCCGATCCTCGGCATCCTGTGGGCGTACGTGGACGACGGCGGGCGGGACAGCTTCGTGCTGGCCACCGCACTGACCGGGGCGGCGCTGTTCTGGGTGCCGAGCGTGCGGGGATCGGACCCGACGTGAAACCCGGCGACGGCGACCTATCCGGCGACGACCCCGCCGACGGGACCCGCGGCTGGGATGCCCTCGGCTGCCCGCAGAGCCTCGCGGTAGGCGCGGGACGCCGCCCGCAGCGCCGCCTCGGGGTCCACATCAGCCTCGACCGCTTCGCCGACCAACGCGAACAACCGGCTCCCGATGTCGTCCCCGGCCGGCGAAGGCACGTCCAGACCGGCCTTGGCCGCCCGCCGGCGCAGCTTCGCGGCCAGCGCGAGCGCGGGCTGACCCAGCGGCACCCCGTCGGTCACCGACTCGCGCCGCTTCTCCGCGGCCTTGATCTCGTCCCAGTTCGCCGCCACCTCGGCCGCGCCGCCGACCGCGCGGTCCGCGAACACGTGCGGGTGGCGACGCACCAGCTTGGCGACCAGGTCGCCGGCCACGTCGTCGATCGAGAACGGCTCCGGCGTCTCCTCCTCGGCCAGCCGGGCGTGGAAGAGCACCTGGAGCAGGACGTCCCCGAGCTCCTCCCGCAGGTGCACCCGGTCGTCGTCCTCGATCGCCTCGACCAGCTCGTAGGTCTCCTCGAGCAGGTAGGGCGCCAGCGTCTCGTGGGTCTGTTCGGCATCCCACGGGCAGCCGCCCGGCGACCGCAGCCGGTCCATCACCGCGGCCGCGTCCACCAGCCGCGCACCCGGCGGATCCCAGGAGCCCTCGACGGTCTCCACGATCAGGCCGGGCAGCGACCGCAACGCATCCACGAACACGGGATCACCGTCCGGCCCGGCGAGCCAGACCGCCGTCCCCTCGACGCGGTCCCGCAGCGCGGGCGCGTCGGCCCCGGCCGGCTCGACCGGGACCCCGGCCGCGCGGACGGCGCGGGCCTGGGCCGAATCGGCGTCCAGCGCGAACACCGGCCCCGACCGGAGCGCCTCCCAGGCCGGCCAGGACAGCATCCCGGCGGGGAGCCGCGGCGACGACGAGACGATCAGCAGCCGATCCACGGCGCCCACGGTACGGGCCGGCGTCCGGGCCCGGCGCAGGCAGGATCAGTTGGTGGGCGTCGGGACGGGCTGGCCGCCGGTACCGCCGGAGGTGCCGTCTCCGGTGGTGTCGCCACCGGACGTGCCGTCGCCCGGGAGGACGCTGCCGGACGGGGCCGGGGGCGACGGCGTCGGCTTGATCACCGGGTTCACGAAGTCGGTGATCGCGAGCTGGTCGGCCTTCCACGTCCCGTACCGCGGGTTCACGTCCACGCCCGCGTCGCCGGCCACCTGCTGGAGATACTTCTGGCCCGCGGTCGCCGCCTGCTGCAGCGTCTGCGCCTCCAGCTGCGGCCGGGCGCTCTCCAGCGTCGGCCGCTCGATGCCGGCGAACCGGATCACGAAGAACGCCTGGGACGTCCCGCTGGTCAGGGCGTACGGGAAGATCGTGTCCTTCGCGGTCTTCTGGAGCTTGGCCGCGAGGTCCTGTGGCAGCCGGCTCAGCACGTACTTCTGCGGGTTCGGCGCGGTCTGCGTGCCCGACCCGGAGTACTTCGCGGCGACCGCGGCGAAGGTGTCCGGCGCCTTGGTCAACGCGGCCGCGACCTGGGTCGCGGTCGCCTGGTTAGGCACCTGGATGAGGCTCAGCGTCGCGCTGATCGCGCTCGGCAGGTATTGCCGGTAGAGCGCCTGCAGCTGGGCGTCGGTCGGACGCTTGACGCCGCCCGCGGTGTAGCCGATCTCCGACTCGATGACCTCGGTCCGGACGAGCTGCCGGTAGAGCGACGGCGAGACCGCAAGCCGGGACGCCAGCTGGGAGTTGAACGAGTCGGAACCGCCGGACTGGTCCTCGAAGAACCTGTAGCGCGCGTCGACCGCGTTCTCGTCGATCGAGATGCCGAGCTTCCGCGCACCGCTCTCGGCCAGCAGCCGCTCGACCTCGACGTTGAGCACGGCTCGGCGATAGGCGCCGAGGTCGCCCTTGTAGTCGCTGGTCGGCAGCGCGGCACGCACGCCCGGCGCGGACAGCGACTCGTCGACCAGGGTCTGCAGGTCGCCGTCGGTGATCCGGGTCTCACCCACGACCGCGGCCGTGCCGGGTCGGGAGTTGCCGCAGGCGGACAGCAGCAGCGCCGCGGTCGCAGACAGCGCCGTCGCGGCGGCGAGCCGGCGACGACGCCGGGACCTCGGCGGGGTCGCGGCGGACGGGCGGGCAACGGAGACGCGCGCGGACGGGCGCGAAACGGCGGCGTCGGTCACGGGCACAGGCTCTCACGCGCGCCTGTGGAACCGGCCGACGGGTACGCCACCGGCGCACCCGCCGCCGACCGGTCAGCCACGGGCGGGCACCGCCGCCGGCTCGCCCAGCACGTCCACGAGCACCGACCGGGCCCAGTCCAGCAGCGGCACATCCCGCAGCGGCTGCCCCGGCTTGCCCGGCCGCGGCACCGAGATCGTGCCGACGGAGCCCTTCCAAACCGAGCGCGGGTACAGCCGGTGCATCCGCATCTCCTGCGACTCCCGCAGCGACAGCGGCGAGAACCGTACGACCGAGCCCTGCAGCGACACCTCGGTCACGCCGTACCGGCGGGCGAACGCGCGGAACCGCGCCACCTGCAGCAGGTTCTCCACCGGCTCCGGCAGCGGTCCGTAGCGGTCGGCGAGCTCGTCGCGCACCGCGTCCACCGCCTCGTCGGACTCGGCCGCCGCCAGCGCGCGGTACGCCTCCAGCCGCAGCCGCTCCCCCGGGATGTAGTCGTGCGGCAGGAGCGCGTTCACCGGCAGGTCCACCTTGACGTCGGCGACCTCCTCCTCCGGCGCCTCGCCGCGGAAGTCCGCCACCGCCTCGCCGACCAGCCGGACGTAGAGGTCGAAGCCGACGCCGGCGATGTGCCCGGACTGCTCGCCGCCGAGCAGGTTGCCGGCACCGCGGATCTCCAGGTCCTTCATCGCGACCTGCATGCCCGCGCCGAGCTCGGTGTTGGCCGCGATCGTCTGCAGCCGGTCCAGCGCGGTCTCGGTCAGCGGCTTCTCCGGGGGATAGAGGAAGTAGGCGTAGGCCCGCTCCCGGCCCCGGCCGACCCGGCCGCGCAGCTGGTGCAGCTGGGACAGGCCGAAGTGGTCGGCCCGCTCGACGATGAGCGTATTGGCGTTGGGGATGTCGAGGCCGGACTCCACGATCGTGGTGCAGACCAGGACGTCGAAGTCCTTCTCCCAGAAGCCGACCATCACCCGCTCCAGGGTGTCCTCGGACATCTGCCCGTGGCCGACCGCCACTCGCGCCTCCGGGACCAGCTCGCGCAACCGGCTCGCGGCCCGGTCGATCGAGTCGACCCGGTTGTGGATGAAGAAGACCTGCCCCTCGCGCAGCAGCTCGCGCCGGATGGCCGCGGCGACCTGCTTCTCGTCGTACCCGCCGACGAAGGTGAGCACCGGGTGCCGCTCCTCCGGCGGGGTGAGGATCGTGGACATCTCCCGGATGCCGGTCAGCGACATCTCCAGCGTGCGCGGGATCGGGGTCGCCGACATCGACAGCACGTCGACCGAGGCGCGCAGCGTCTTGAGGTACTCCTTGTGCTCGACCCCGAACCGCTGCTCCTCGTCGACGATGACCAGGCCGAGGTCCTTGAACCGGGTGGTCGGCTGCAGCAGCCGGTGGGTGCCGATGACGATGTCGACCGTCCCGTCCACCAGCCCGGCCAGCGTGGCCTGCGACTCCTTGGGGCTGTCGAACCGGGACAGCGAACGCACGGTGACCGGGAACTGCGCCATCCGCTCGGAGAACGTGGAGAAGTGCTGCTGCGCCAGCAGCGTGGTCGGCACGAGCACGGCCACCTGCTTGCCGTCCTGCGCCGCCTTGAACGCCGCCCGGACGGCGATCTCGGTCTTGCCGTAGCCGACGTCGCCGCAGACCACCCGGTCCATCGGCACCGTCTGCTCCATGTCGTGCTTGACCTCGTTGATCGCCTCCAGCTGGTCGGGCGTCTCCGTGTACGGGAAGGCGTCCTCCAGCTCGCGCTGCCACGGCGAGTCCAGCCCGAAGGCGTGACCCTTGGTCGCCATCCGGACGCTGTAGAGCCGGATGAGTTCGCCGGCGATCTCCTTGACCGCCTTGCGGGCGCGGCCCTTCGTCTTGGCCCAGTCCGCGCCGCCGAGCCGGTTGAGGGTCGGCGCCTCGCCCCCGACGTAGCGGGTGAGCAGGTCGAGCGAGTCGGTCGGGACGAACAGCCGATCGCCGGGCTGGCCCTTGCGGGCAGCGGCGTACTCGAGGATGAGGTATTCCCGCTCGCCGCCGTTGACCGTCCGCCGGACCATCTCGACATACCGGCCGACCCCGTGCTGCTCGTGCACGACCAGGTCGCCGGCCCGGAGCGCCAGCGGGTCGACCGCGTTGCGCTTGCGCCGCGACGGCATCCGCTGCATGTCCTTGGTGGACTGCCCGCGCTGCCCGGTGATGTCAGCCTGGCTGAGCACCGCCAGCCGCAGCCCGGGCGCGACGAAGCCGCCCGCCAGCCGGCCGGTGGAGACGGTGACGAACCCCGGCGCCGGCACCTCGGTCAGGGCCGGCACGCCGCGCACCGGGACCTCGGCCCCGCCGAGCTGCTCGACCGCGCGCTGGGCCGGCCCAGGTCCGTCGAAGATCATCGCGACGCGCCAGCCGTCCCGGGTCCACTGCCGGACGTCGGCGGTGGCCCGGTCGGTGTCCCCCCGGTATTCCTCGGCCGGGGTCGCGTCCACGGCCAGCACGTCGGTCGAGTCCAGCGAGACGTCGGCCGCGAACGGGCTCAGCGTCCACCACGGGATGCCCAGCCCGGCGGCGTCGTCGCGGGCCTGCTCGACGGTGCGCAGGGCGGCCGCGCCGAGGTCGATCGGGGCGGTGCCGCCGCCGGCCGCCGCGGCCCAGGACGCGTCCAGGAACTCCTCGGACGTGCGGACCAGCTCGGCCGCCCGGGTCCGGACCCGCTCCGGGTCGCAGACCAGCACGTGGCTGCCGGCCGGCAGCTCGTGCAGCATCAGCCGCAGGCCGTCGACGAGGACCGGCGACAGCGCCTCCATGCCCTCGACAGCCTGGCCGTCGGCGATCCGGTCCAGCATCTCCGCCAGCTCCGGGTGCTCGGCCGCCAGCTGCTTGGCGCGCTCGCGCACCGGCGGGGTCAGCAGCAGCTCCCGGCACGGCGGCGCCCACAGGCCGTGCTCGGCCGGACCGGACGAACGCTGGTCGGCGACGGTGAAGAAGCGGACCTCCTCCACGTCGTCGCCCCAGAACTCGACCCGGACCGGGTGCTCCTCGGTCGGCGGGAAGACGTCCAGGATGCCGCCGCGGACGGCGAACTCGCCCCGCTTCTCGACCAGCTCGACCCGGGTGTAGCCGACCGCGACCAGCCGCTCGACCAGGTCCTCCAGATCGACCACGTCACCGGCGTGGGCGCTGACCGGCACCAGGTCGCCGAGCCCGGGCACCTGCGGCTGCAGCACCGCGCGGACCGAGGCCACCACGACCCGGATGGGTCCCGTCGCCGGATCGTCGGTGCTGGGATGGGCGAGCCGGCGCAGGACGGCCAGCCGGCGGCCGACCGTGTCCGCCCGCGGCGACAGCCGCTCGTGCGGCAGGGTCTCCCAGGACGGGTACGCGACAACCTGGTCCGCGGGCAGCACGCAGCGCAGTGCCTCTACCAGGTCCTCGGCGTCGCGGCCGGTGGCGGTGACGGCCAGCACGGGCCGGCCGGCGCCGCCGTCGGCGGGATCGGCGGCCAGGGCCGCGGTGACGAAGGGCCGCAGCGCCGCCGGGGCGGACAGCTCCAGCGAGTCGACGCCGGCCGAGGAGACGGCGCGGGCGAGAGCGGGATCGGGCAGGACGGCGTCGAGCAGTCCGGACAGCGTCATGGTGGCGGCGAGCCTTCCGGGGGCAGCACGGTAATCCCCCGATCCAGCCGGACCGGGGGTGTCACCACTCACGATACGCCTGAGTCAGCCCCTCTTCACGGCCTTGAAGACGTGCTCGGACGGCCAGCGCTTGGCCCAGTCGGCGGCGACGTAGGAGAAGTCGCGGGCTGCCTCCCGTGGCGCCTGCAGTTCGATGAGGTCCTCGATCTCGAAGCCGTGCTCGCGCAGCAGCCGGAACCACTCGCCGTACGGCAGAGCGAACTCGACGCTGTCGTCGTCGGGCCACTCCAGGCGGTGCATCCCGAAGTAGTCCCGCAGCAACCGATCCCCGGCCGGTGCCAGCTCATCCGGCGCGCACAGCATCAGCAGCGTGTGGTTGCCCAGGAACACCAGCCGCCCGCCCGGCCGCAACAGCCGGGCCGCCTCCGGGATCCACGCATACGGGTCGCACCAGATGGCCGCGCCGTACTCGGAGATGGCGAAGTCGAAGGAGGCGTCGGGATAGGGCACGTGCTCGGCGTTGCCGTGCAGCAGAGGGAAGTCGACCCCGAACTCCCGCTGGAACGACTTGGCGGTGGCCAGCTGGGCGGCCGAGTTGTCGATGCCGACCGGCTTCGCGCCGCGCCGGGCCAGCCAGGACGAGACGTACGCGGTGCCGCAACCGAGCTCGATGGCGTCCTGACCGGCGAGGTCGTCCGGGAGCAGCCGCAGCTCGGCTTCGGGGATGCCCCAGACGCCCCAGGACGGTTCGGCCGCGGTCCAGCCCCGGCGGCCGGGTTCGACCCAGTTCGCCGCCATGTCGTCCCAGTATTGGCGGTTGCGCTGCGCGTGCTCGGGAAGCTCCGGAGACTCGGTCACGCCCGGATTCCACCGGCGGCCCAGACCCTGGTCAACCTGGTTCGGCGGCTGCCCGGACGGAAGCGGGGTGAGATGGCACGTTCGTCACCCGACTGACGACGCTGTCCGGGCTGGCCCCCCGGCCTGACGCGGCGCGGATGCGCGCACGACTCCGTGACGTCTAGGCCAGGGACGTCGGGTACCTCGCTGGAGCCTGCTCCTCTAGCCCCGAGGAGCCACGGCCCGGGCGGAGACGGTCCTGCGGCGGAGTGGTTCACCCGGACGTGGGTAGGGCCGGTGGCATGATCGCTCGTGAGACCGTGCTGCGCGCGCGGGTGGCCGAGAGCGTCGCGGCCGGACGACGACTGCTGGACGAGTCCGATGCGCTCGCCGCGACCGCGGACGCGGCCGGGCGGGTGGTGGACAGCCTCCGTGCCGGCGGGAAGGTGCTGTTCTTCGGTAACGGCGGCTCGGCCTCGGACGCCGGGCATCTGGCCGCCGAGCTGCTCGGCCGGTTCGCGCTGGAGCGGCGGTCGCTGGCCGCGGCCTGCCTGTCCGACCACACCTCGGCGATGACCGCGATCGGCAACGACTACGGGTTCGACGAGGTGTTCGCCCGGCAGGTCACCGGCCTGGGCCGGCCCGGCGACGTCGCGGTCGGGCTGTCCACCAGCGGTAACTCCCCCAACGTGGTGCGCGGGCTGGAGGCGGCCCGGGACTGCGGCCTGGTCACCGTCGGGATGACCGGCGCCGGCGGCGGCAAGCTGGCCGGCGTGGTCGACGTCTGCATCCGGGTGCCGAGCGAGGAGACCCCGCGGGTGCAGGAGCTGTGCATGCTGCTCGGCCACACGCTGTGCGAGCTGGTCGAGGCCGAGCTGGCCGGGCCCGGGGCGAGCTAGCGGGAGCGCCAGGCGCCCGGCGAGGCGAGCAGCTCCTGGACCGACACGGGCAGCTCACCGGAGAGCACCTCGGCCAGGGTGACGTCGTCGAGGACGCTGCGGACCGCCGCTCTCAGCGCCACCCACAGGGTGCCGAGGTGCTCCGCCGCCCCCGCGTACACGGCCTGCTCGGGCCGCTCGCCGCGGACCACCGCGAGCGGGCCGTCGACGGCCCGGACGATCTCGCCGATCGGGATCTCGGCCGCCGGGCGGGCCAGCGCGTAGCCGCCGACCGGGCCGCGGCGGCTGCGGACCAGCCCGGCCCGGCGCAGGTCGGCCAGGATCGCCTCCAGGAACTTCTGCGGCAGCTGCTGCTCGGCCGCCAGCGTCTGCCCGGTCACGGTGACGTCACCAGCGGCGGCGAGG
>DATDKW010000390.1:0-2182 GCA_036519715.1 Mycobacteriales bacterium | reverse complement strand
AAGGCGGAGGACCTCGCCGCCCGCCTCGCCGACCTCTAGCGACGGCACCCGGCCACGAGGAGGCCCACCGCCCGCGTCCCTACAAGCCGTACTTCTCCAGCAGCCGGAGCCACACCTCGCTGACGGTCGGGAACGACGGGACCGCGTGCCAGAGCCGGTCCAGCCCGACCTCGCCGACGATCGCGACGGTCGCCGAGTGCAGCAGCTCGGCCAGGTCCGGCCCGACGAACGTGGCGCCGACCAGGACCCGCCGGTCCTCGTCGACGACCAGCGTCGCGTGTCCCTGGTATCCGTCGGCCAGCAGCTTGGCGCCGGCGACCGCGCCCACGTCGTACTCGACCACCCTGGTGCGCAGGCCCCGCTCCCCCGCCTCGGCCGCGGTCAGCCCGACCGAGCAGACCTGCGGGTCGGTGAACACGACCTGCGGCACCCAGGCGTCGTCGGCCAGCGCCCGCAGGCCCGGCCCGTCGTCCGGCTTGCCGTTCGCGCGGGCGGCGATCACGTCACCCGCCACCCGAGCCTGGTACTTGCCCATGTGGGTGAGCAGGTTCCGCCCGGTCACGTCGCCGCACGCGTACAGCCAGCCGTCGAGGGCGTGCATCGAGTCGTCGACCTCGACGTACCTGCCCGGCTCCAGGCCGACGGTCTCCAGGCCGAGCGCGCCGGTGGTCGGGGTGCGGCCGGTGGCGACGAGCAGCTCGTCCGCGACCAGCTCCCGGCCGTCCCCCAGCACCAGCGTGACCTCGTCGCCGGGCCGCCGGACCTCCGTCGCCCTGGCCCCGGTCAGCACCGTGATCCCGGCCGCCTCGAACGACTTCCGCAGCAGCTCGGACGCGGCCGGCTCGGTCCTGGGCAGGAGCCGCGGCCCGTGCTGGACGATCGTGACCTCCTCGGCGCCCAGACCGCGCATCGCCTGGGCCATCTCGCAGCCGACCACGCCGCCGCCCAGCACGATGAGCCGGCGCGGTATCTCGTTCGCGTTCGTGACCTCGCGGCTGGTCCACGGCCGGGCCTCGCGCAGGCCCGGCACCGGCGGGACGGTCGCGATCGTGCCTGTGGCCAGCACGACGGCGTGGTTGGCCCGCAGCGTGCGCTTCTCGCCGTCGGGCGTGGTCACCTCGACCGTCTTCTCGCCGGCCAGCACGGCGTGCCCACGGACGAACTCGACGCCGGCCCCGTCCAGCCATTGCACCTGGCTGTCGTCGTCGTGCTCGAACGGCCTGGCCTCGTCCCGGCCCACGAACCAGTCCCGGCGCTTGAGGACGGCGGCGGCGTCCAGCCGGCCGGTGACGGCCTCCTTCACCCCGGGCAGGGCCCGGGCCTGGTCGAGGAGCTCGATCGGGCGCAGCAGGGCCTTGCTCGGGATGCAGGCCCAGTACGAGCACTCGCCACCGACCAGCTCGTGCTCGACCAGCACGACCGACAGGCCGCCGCGGTGGGCCCGGCCGGCCGCGTTCTCCCCGGGCGGGCCGCCGCCGATGACGATCACGTCGTAGTCCACGAGTCTCCTTGCGCGGTGAGGTCGGCGGCGAGCGTCGCCGGGTCGGTGAACAGCAGCGCCCGCATGCCGACGGCCTCGGCACCGGCCACGTTGGCGGGCCGGTCGTCGACGAACGTGACGTCGGCCGGCGCGGCGTCGATCGCCGTGAGCACGGCCTCATAGCTGGCCGGGTCGGGCTTGAGGGTCCCCAGCCGGCAGCTGTAGAACCGCCGCGGGATCAGGTCGGTCCAGCTCATGGTGTCGATGGCGTCGGCCATCGGGGGCGGGCAGTTGGACAGCAGGGCCAGGCTCGTGCCCCGCTCGGCCAGCCGGGCCGCGATCCGCAGGGTCCGCTCGTCCGGGTGGGACCAGCCGGCGACGTCCGCGGCCTCGATGGTGGCGACCTCGCCCACGGTCAGCTCCCGCCCGACCACCTGCGTCCAGTAGTCCGGCGCCGTCAGCACGCCCTGGTCGTACGGTCCCCGCAGCTCCCAGTACGCCGCCCAGAACCGGCCGGCGTCGGCCACCCCGGCCAGCGCGACCAGCTCACGCCGGTCCTCCTCCGACTGATCCCGGCACAACACCCCGCCGTAGTCGAACACCACCCACTCCCCCATGGGGAGATCCTCTCAGGTGGGCGCGCGGGTGGCGCCGGCGTCGGCGAGAGGCGTGTCGGCCTCGTCGGCCTCGTCGGCCTCGTCG
>DATDKW010000389.1:0-11587 GCA_036519715.1 Mycobacteriales bacterium | reverse complement strand
CGGAGCGCGTACGACGCCGCCAACGGCGGCTTCGGCGGGGCGCCGAAGTTCCCGCCGTCGATGGTGCTGGAGTTCTTGCTGCGCCGGCACGCCCGTACCGGGGACGGCCTCGACCTGGTCGTCGGCACGGCCGAGGCGATGGCCCGCGGCGGCATGTACGACCAGCTCGCCGGCGGCTTCGCCCGCTACTCCGTGGACGCCGGCTGGGTCGTGCCGCACTTCGAGAAGATGCTGTACGACAACGCCCTGCTGCTGCGCGTCTACCTGCACCTGTGGCGGGAGACGGGGTCCCCGCTGGCCCGCCGGGTGGTCTCCGAGACGGCGGAGTTCCTGCTGACCGACCTCCGTACGGCCGAGGGCGGGTTCGCCTCCGCCCTGGACGCCGATGCGGCCGGGGTGGAGGGACTGACGTACGCGTGGACGCCGGCGCAGCTGATCTCGGTGCTCGGCTACGACGACGGCGAGTGGGCGGCCGGCCTGCTGTCGGTGACCGAGGAGGGCACGTTCGAGCACGGGTCCTCGACGCTGCAGCTGCGGGCCGACCCGGACGACCCGGACCGGTGGGCCGCGATCCGGTCGGTGCTGCTGGTGGCCCGGGACGGGCGGCCGCAGCCGGCCCGCGACGACAAGGTCGTGGCGGCCTGGAACGGGCTGGCCATCGCCGGGCTGGCCGAGGCGGGCGCGCTGCTGGACCGGCCGGACTGGGTCGACGCCGCCCGGGCCGCGGCCGAGCTGCTGCTGGACCTGCACGTGGTGGACGGGCGGCTGCGGCGGACGTCCCGCGACGGCGTGGTCGGGGAGCCGGCCGGGGTCCTGGAGGACCACGCCGACGTGGCCGAGGGACTGCTGGCGCTGCACCAGGCCACGGCCGAGCCGCGCTGGCTGGAGGCCGCCGGCCGGCTGCTGGACACCGTGCTGGCCCGGTTCGGCGACGGGCGGGGCGGGTTCCACGACACCGCCGACGACGCCGAGGAGCTGATCCGCCGGCCCTGGGACCCGGCCGACGGGCCGACCCCGTCCGGGGCCGCGGCCGCGGCCGGGGCGCTGCTCACCCACGCCGCGCTGAGCGACCGGACCGAGCACCGGGCCGCCGCGGACGCGGCCCTGGCCTCCCTGGCCCCGGTCGTCGCGGCCTACCCGAGGGCCGGCGGCTGGGCCGCCGCGGTGGCCGAGGCCGCGCTGGCCGGGCCGCTGCAGGTCGCGGTCGTGACCCCGCCGCCGCCGAGCGCGAACGGTCACCTGCCCTCCAGCACCGCGGCCCCGGTCGACCTGGCCCGGATCGCGCGGATGGGGACGTCGCCGGGCCTGGTCGTGGTGGCGGGGGAGCCGGACCGGCCCGGGGTGCCGCTGCTGGCGCACCGGCCGCTGGTCGACGGTCAGGCCGCCGCGTACGTCTGCCGCGGGTTCGTCTGCGACCGGCCCTCGACCGACCCGGCCGCGCTGGCGGCGGCGGTGCGGGCGCTGCGCTGAGCGCCGATCCCGGCCGCGACCACGAGCAGCACGCCGGCGGCCTGGAGCGGTGACGGCGCCTGGGCCAGCAGCAGCAGCCCGAGCGCGGTCCCGATCCCCGGCTCCAGCGCCATCAGCGTGCCGAACGCGGTCAGCGTCATCCGCCGTAGCGCCATCAGCTCCAGCGCGTACGGCAGCAGCGGGCTGAGCAGGGCCAGCCCGACCCCGGCCAGCGCCACCGCCGGGGTCAGCCCGCGCAGCACCGGGCCGACCGCCAGCGGCGCGGTGACCAGCGCGCCGACGGTCAGGGAGACCGCCAGCGGCCCGAGCCCGGCCACCGCGGCGCCGATCCGCTGGGTCAGCACCAGGTACGCGGCCCAGCCGGCCGCGGCCGCGAGCGCGAACCCGACCCCGGCCAGGTCGATCGCGCCGGCCCAGGGCGAGGTCAGCGCGAGCACGCCGGCCAGCGCCAGCACCGGCCAGACCAGCGCCGACCGCCGGTGGGCCCGGACCGCGGCGACCCCGAGCGGGCCCAGGAACTCGATGGCGACGGCGGTGCCGAGCGGGATCCGGGCCACCGCCTCGATGAACGCCAGCGTCAGCATCCCGGTGGTCGCCCCCAGCAGCACCGTGCCCAGCAGGGCCCGGCGGCTGAACGCGGCCGGCCGGGGCCGGGTCAGCGCCAGCAGCACCAGCCCGGCCACCGCCAGCCGCATCCAGGCCGACCCGGCCGGGCTCACCGCGTCGAACAGGTGGGTGGACAGGGCGGAGCTGAGCTGGACCAGCCCCATCGAGGCGATGGCGAGGGCCGGGGCCGGAGCGGTGAACCTCATGCGGTCCAGCAAAGCGGTCGGTGCAGTCCGCGTCCATCGGACATTGGCGGATGGACGATTTACGATATGCGGACAATGGATCTCGACAAGCTACGCGCGCTGGTGGAGCTGTCCCGGCTCGGCACGATGACCGCGGTCGCGGCCGCCACCGGCTACGGCACGTCCGCGGTCAGCCAGCAGCTGGCCGCGCTGGAGCGGCAGACCGGCACCACGCTCTTCGAGTCGGAGGGGCGCCGGGTGCGGCTCACCCCGGCCGGCCGCCGGCTGGCCGCGCACGGCCGCGGCATCCTGGCCGCGGTCACCGCGGCCGAGCTGGACCTGGCCGCCCGGGACGAGCCGCACGGGCGGCTGCGGGTGGCCGGCCACACCACCGCGCTGCAGGACCTGCTGGTGCCGGCGCTGCCGGCCCTGGCCGCGGCGTATCCGAAGGTGCGCATCGACCTGCACGAGAGCGAGCCGGACGAGACCGAGGCGCTGCTCGACGGCGACCGGATCGACCTCGGCCTGGTCTGGGACTACACGTTGGTGCCGCGGGTCTGGCGGCACGTGCCGGCCCTGCTGACCAGCACGCCGATGGTGCTGGCGGTGCCGCCCGGCGTCGACGTGCCGGACCGGATCCGCACCCCGGCCGACCTGGAGGCGCTGCGGGACGTGGAGTGGATCGGCAACTCCCGCGACGGCGGCGACGACGAGCTGGCCCACCGGCTGTGCGCGATCGCCGGCTGGTCCCCGCGGATCCGGCACCGGGCCGACACCCTGGCCCTGCTGACCGACCTGGTCGCGGCCGGGACCGGGGTGTGCATGCTGCCGGCCGGGTCTCCGGAGGCGGCCCGGGTCCGTACGGCCGCGCTCGACCTGGTCCGGACGGACGTGCGGATCTGGAGCCTGGTCCGGGCCGGCACCGAGTCCTGGCCGGCCACCGCGGCCGTCATCGGCCACCTCGCCGGGGCCGCGGGGACGGGCGCGCGGGTGTCCGGATAGGGCCTTGTCCGTGCTTGCGGTGTTGCTTGTCCGGTCCCGCGAACTCTGCTCTGAATGAGGGGATCGTTCGGCATCCACCGGCACCAGCGGAGGTTCGATGACCACCCTCAGTGACCACGACACGGCCGCCGGCGCCGAGCGGCGGATCGGCGCCGAGGTGCTGGCCTGGGCGCTGGTGCACGGGCTGGCCGTGCTCGCGGTCGACGGCCCGCTGCGCAGCCTCGACCCCCGGGACCTGCAGCGGATCATGGGGCCGGTGCTGGACATGGTGACCAACGGGATGCAGCCGCGCTGACGGTCCGGTTACGCCGTTGGCGGACGCACTACCGCCCGGCCCCGTCCGGAGCGCAAGCTGATTGCACTGCAACGGTGTAATCAACGCGCGGAGGCTGTCATGACCGGACGAGGACGAGGGTGGCACGGCGGCGGGTTCCGCGGCCGGGGCGGCTGGCAGCAGGCCGACCTGCCGCCTGCCGACGACGCGGCCGGCTGGTTCGCCGGCCGGCTGCCGGACGGCTGGTTCACCGGCGCGCCCGCCGTGACCGTGGACCGGGACGAGATCCTGGTCGTCGGCACGCTGGAGGCGCCGGCGGTCGAGGGCGACGCGGCCGCGGTCGGCGCGGCCGAGGCCGGCCGCATCAGCCGGTTCCGGGAGGACACCCGGGACGAGCGGATCGCGATCGCGCAGGAGGCCGAGCAGCGCTACGGGCGGAAGGTCGCCTGGGGCGCGCAGGCCGGCGGGAGCCGGCAGCTGTTCACCACACTGTCGGCGCCGGTGATGACCCGGCTCCGGCAGCCGGAGCGGCAGGTGTTGGACACGCTGGTCAACGCCGGGGTGGCGCGGTCCCGGTCGGAGGCGCTGGCCTGGTGCGTACGGCTGGTCGGCGAGCACACCGAGGACTGGCTCAGCGGGCTGCGCGAGGCCATGAGCGAGGTCGACCGGCTCCGGGCCCAGGGTCCCGGCGGCACACCCACCGAGTCCTGATCACTCCGCCCCCGCCGCCAGCCCGCGGCGGGGGCGGCGTGCGTTCCCAGTAGGGTCTGGAGAATGCGCGCCGCTGTCTTCGAGGGTCCCGGGAACATCCGGATCCAGGACGTCCCCGACCCCGAGGTCGAGCTCAGCACCGACGCGGTCGTCCGCGTCGTCTCCGCCGCCCTGTGCGGCTCCGACCTCTGGTCGTACCGCGGCGACGGGCAGCGCCAGCCGGGCGAGCGGATCGGCCACGAGTTCCTCGGCGTGGTCACCGACGTCGGCGCCGACGTCCGCACCGTACGGACCGGTGACCTGGTCATCGCCCCGTTCACCTGGTCCGACGGGACCTGCGAATACTGCCTGTCCGGCCTGACCACGTCCTGCGTCGACGGCGGCATCTGGGGCGAGCCCGGCCACGACGGGGCCCAGGGCGAGGCCGTCCGGGTGCCGCACGCGGACGGCACGCTGGTCGTGGTCCCGCCGGCGCTGCGCGACGCCGACCCCGACCTGCTGCTGCCGCTGTGCGACGTGCTGCCCACCGGCCACCACGCCGCCGTCTCGGCCGGGGTGAAGTTCGGCCACCGGGTGGTGGTGATCGGCGACGGCGCGGTCGGGCTGTGCGCGGTGCTGGCCGCCCGCCGGCTCGGCGCCGAGAGCGTCACCGTCATCGGCCACCACGAGCAGCGGCTGGAGCTGGCCCGCCGGCTCGGGGCCACCGACGTCGTCATGGGCCGGGGCGAGAGCGCGGCCGAGCAGGTCATCACGCTCACCGGTGGCGCCCACGCCGTGCTCGAGTGCGTCGGCGCCCAGGCCGCGATGGACACCGCGATCGCGGTCGCCCGGGACGGCGCCACCATCGGCTACGTCGGCGTCCCGCACCTCGTCGAGGGCATCGACCTGTCGCAGCTGTTCAACCGCAACATCAACCTGGCCGGCGGCATCACCCCGGCCCGGACCTACCTGCCCGAGCTGATGACCGACATCGCCCTGGGCACCCTGAACGCCAGCGCGGTCTTCGACTCGGTGGTCGACCTGGACGGGGTGCCGGACGGCTACCTGGCCATGGACGGCCGCAAGTCGGTCAAGGTCCGGGTCGACGTCAGCCCGGTCTGACTAGTACGCGGCCAGCCAGACCGCGACCATGTGACAGCTCGCGGCCACGACCGTGCACAGGTGGAACACCTCGTGGTAGCCGAACGTGCGCGGCCACGGGTTGGGTCGCTTGAGGCCGTACACGATGCCGCCGAAGGTGTAGATCAGCCCGCCCACGATGACCAGCACGAACGTGGCTACGCCGCCGTGCGTCAGCAGGCTCGGCGCCACGAACACCGCCACCCAGCCCAGCGCCAGGTAGAGCGGCACCCCCAGCCAGCGCGGTGCGGTGATCCAGCTCGTCTTGAGGAGCACCCCGCCCAGCGCGCCCAGCCAGACCACGGTCAGCACGATCTTGCCGGTCCGTTCCGGCATCGCCAGCACCGCGAACGGCGTGTACGTCCCGGCGATGAAGACGAAGATCATCGAGTGGTCGAGCCGGGCCAGCAGCGCGTGCCGGCTCGGCCGGGTCCAGTTCACCCGGTGGTACGTGGCCGAGACGCCGAACAGCAGGCACACGGTCACGGCGTAGATCGAGGTGGCCAGCGCGGCCTCGGCGCCACGGGCGGCGCCGACCACGGAGACCAGCACGATGCCGGCGGCGACCGAGACGGCGAACGCCCACAGGTGCAGCCAGCCCCGCAGCCGCGGCCGGGCGGCGACGGCGGCCACGAGCGTGTCGGTGACGGTCACCCGACCGAGGCTACGGACCCGTCCTGTGGGCCGACATGGTGCTGTCCCCAGAAATCGCCTGAGGATTTCGTCACCCGCCCGCTCCGGGAACGGGCCGGAGCGGCTCCGCGAGCCGCGTACTCTGCACGGGTGGCCGTGCGTGACCTGCTCTACACCGTGTACGAGCGGCGGTTGCGCCGCCAGCTGGCCGGCCGGCCGGTGCCCCGGCACGTCGGGGTGATGTGCGACGGGAACAGACGGTGGGCCCGGGCCGCCGGGGCCGGCGACGACGTCAGCTTCGGCTACCTGGCCGGGGCGGACAAGATCGAGGACGTGCTGCGCTGGAGCGCGGACGCCGGCGTCGAGGTCGTCACGCTCTGGCTGCTGTCCACCGACAACCTGGTCCGGCCCGAGTCGGAGCTGCAGCCGCTGCTGCGGATCATCGAGGAGCTGGTCACCGACCTGGCCGCGGACCGGGCGGGCTGGCGGGTCAAGCTGGTCGGCGCGCTCGACCTGCTGCCGCCGGAGACCGCGCAGGTGCTCAAGGCCGCGGCCGAGCGCACCGCCGACGGCCGGGGACTGTCGGTCAACATCGCCGTCGGCTACGGCGGGCGGCAGGAGATCGCCGACGCCGTCCGGTCCCTGCTCTACGAGCACGCCGCCGCCGGCACCTCGATCGAGGAGCTGGCCGAGGTGCTCGACGTCGACCACATCGCCGAGCACCTCTACACCCGCGGCCAGCCCGACCCCGACCTGGTCATCCGGACCTCGGGGGAGCAGCGGATGAGCGGCTTCCTGCTGTGGCAGAGCGCGCACTCGGAGTTCTACTTCTGCGAGGCGTACTGGCCCGACTTCCGGCGCATCGACTTCCTCCGGGCCCTGCGGGCGTACGCCGACCGGCACCGCCGCTTCGGCGCCTAAGGTGCTGCCCGTGGACATCGCCCGGGAGTACGTCCTGCTGGGACTGCGGTTCGACCGGCTGTCGGACGGCTTCGTGGACGCCTACACCGGCGACCCTGCCCTGCGGAAGCAGGTCGAGGGCGAGGCCCGGCCGCTGCCGGCCGCGCTGGCCGCGGAGGCCCGCGCCCTGCTGGCCGAGCTGCCCTCCTCCGGGCTGGCCGACGACCGGATCGCCTACCTGCGGGCCCAGCTGACCGCGCTCGAGTGCAACGCCCGCAAGCTCGCCGGCGAGGACGTGAACTTCATCGACGAGGTCGAGGCCTACTTCGGGGTCCGCATCTCCCTCGGCGACGAGTCGGCGTACGCGGTCGCGCACGACCGGCTGGACGCCCTGCTGCCCGGCCCGGGCCCGCTGGCCGAGCGCTACGCCGCCCACCGGACCGCCGACGAGTGCCCGCCCGACCGCCTCGACGGCCTGGTCCGGGACCTGTCCTCGGCCCTGCGGGACGTGGTCCGGTCCGGCTACGGGCTGCCCGACGGGGAGACCGTCGACTACCAGATCGTCACCGACGAGCCCTGGAGCGGCTTCAACTACTACCTGGGCGGATACCGGTCCCGGGTCGCGATCAACGCCGACCTGCCGCACCGGCTGTCCCAGCTGCCGCACCTGGTCGCGCACGAGTCGTACCCGGGGCACCACACCGAGCACTGCCGCAAGGAGCGCGGCCTGGTCGGCGCGGGCGGGCGGCTGGAGCACACCGTCTTCCTGGTCAACACGCCCGAGTGCCTGGTCGCCGAAGGGCTGGCCGACCTGGGCATCCCGGCCACGATCGGCGCCGGCTGGGGCCCCTGGGCCCAGGAGGTGTACGCCGACTCCAGGCTGGGCTTCGACGGCGAGCTGGCCGAGCAGGTCTCGGCGGCCGTCCAGGGCCTGGACCGGGCCCGGCAGGACGCGGCCCTGCTGCTGCACGACCGGGGCGCATCCGAGGACGAGGTCGTGGCCTTCCTGCAGCGCTGGATGCTGGTGCCGGAGAAGCGGGCCCGGCAGTCGCTGCGGTTCCTGTCGCACCCGCTGTGGCGGGCGTACACCTCGACGTACGTGGAGGGGTATCGGCTGCTGTCGGCCTGGCTGGACGCCCGGCCGGCCGGGCAGCCGGTGGGGGAGCGGTTCGTCCGGCTCCTGGACGAGCCGCTGACGCCGGCCCGGCTCGGCGCGGAACTGGGGGTCTGACGATGGTCGGTCTGGTGCTGGTCTCCCACTCGGCCAGGCTGGCGGCGGGGCTGGTGGAGCTGATCGCCCAGCTCGCGCCGGACGTCACGGTGACGACCGCGGCCGGGACGTCCGACGGCCGGATCGGGACGTCCCCGGACGACGTGGCCGCGGCGCTGCCGGCCGCGGACTCCGGCGACGGGGTGGTGATCATCCCCGACCTCGGCTCGGCCGTGCTGAGCGTCCGGGTCGCGCTGGAGGACGTCGACGAGACCCGGTACGTGCTGGTGGACGCGCCGTTCGTGGAGGGCGCGGTGTCGGCCGCGGTCACGGCCGGGACCGGCGCGACCCTGGCCGAGGTGATCGCCGCGGCCGAGGAGGCCCGCACCATCGGCAAGTTCTAGGCGGCGGCTTTCGCCAGGGCTTCGAACAGGAGCGTGGTCGACCTCGCGCCCGGGTCCTTGTGGCCGACCGAGCGCGGCCCCAGGTAGGAGGCCCGGCCCTTGCGGGCCTGCATCGGCACCGTCTCCTCGGCCCCGTCGGCGGCCGCCCGCGCCGCCGCGGCCGCCGCGTCGGCCAGCGCCTCGCCCTGGTCAAGCGCGGCGTCGAAGGCGGCCAGCGCCGGCGTCCACGCGTCCACCATGGTCTTGTCGCCGGTCTCGGCCTTGCCCAGCCGGACGATCCCGGCCAGCCCGGCGTGCAGGGCCGCGCCCAGATCCGCGTCCGCCGCCGGGTCGGCGTCCCCGAGGGCCTTGGCGATCTCCCGGAACGCCGTCCCGTACAGCGGGCCGGACGCGCCCCCGACCGTCGAGATCAGCGTCCGGCCGACGCCCTTGAGCAGGTCACCGGCGGTGTCCCCGGACAGCTTCTCGACCGCCGCGGCCAGCCCGCGGCTCATGTTGGCGCCGTGGTCGCCGTCCCCGATCGCCTGGTCGAGCTTGGTCAGCTCGTCCCGCGCCGCGGTGACCGAGTCCGCGAACCCGGTCACCCAGGCCCGGGCCAGCGCGGCGTCGACCGGCACTCAGACCCCCCAGCGCAGGCCGGGCGTGTTGACCGGGGCGTCCCACAGCCGGGTCAGCTCGTCGTCGAGCTTGGTCAGCGTCACCATGCAACCGGCCATGTCCAGGCTGGTCACGTAGTTGCCGACCAGCGCCCGGGCGATCCCGATGCCCTGGCCCTCGAGGATCTTGGCGACCTCGGCCATCACGACGTAGAGCTCGATCTGCGGGGTCGCGCCCATCCCGTTGACGATCACCAGGGCGTCGTCGCCGCGGTGGAGGGTGTCGTCGTCCAGGATCGCCTGCACCGCGATCTGGGCCAGCTCCGAGGCCGGCCCGATCGGGCGCCGCTCCCGGCCGGGCTCGCCGTGGATACCGATGCCGATCTCGATCTCGTCCGGGCCCAGGTCGAAGCTCGGCGTGCCCGCTTCGGGCGTGGTGCACGCGGTCAGCGCGATGCCGAAGCTGCGGCTGAGCTGGTTGGCCTTGGTCGCGATCGCGGTGACCTGCTCCAGGTCGGCGCCGGTGGCGGCGAGCGCGCCGGAGACCTTCTCCACCACCACGGTGCCGCCGGTGCCCCGCCGGCCGGCCGTGTACGTGCTGTCCTGCACGGCCACGTCGTCGTCGACCACGACCGCGGCGACCTTGATCCCGTCGTCGTCGGCGAGCTCGGCCGCGAGCTGGAAGTTGAGGACGTCGCCGGTGTAGTTCTTCACGATGTGCAGCACGCCGGCGCCGCCGGACACCGCCGTGGTCGCAGCGGTGATCTGGTCCGGCGTCGGCGAGGTGAACACCGCGCCCGCGACCGCGGCGTCGAGCATGCCGGGGCCGACGAAGCCGCCGTGCAGCGGCTCGTGCCCGGAGCCCCCGCCGGAAATCACTCCCACCCTGTTCTGTTGCGGCGCGTCGCCCCGTACGACGATGCGGTTCTCGAGGTCGACCCGCAGCTCCGGATGGGCCGCGGCCACTCCCCGCAGCGCGTCCAGGACGACGTCGGCAGGGTCGTTGATCAGCTTTTTCACCCGGGTGCTCCCCCCAGTGATCTTTGTTGTTTCCGCACGATGTCAGCGCAATTGCCTGCCGGTCAAGGTCTGACGTACGTCCGGGGTGGCGGCGCCGATGTCCTGGCCCTGGACCCCTTCGCGCCGTACCGTTCTGATCGGTGGCGCTCCGTGCCGGAGCACCCCCCGGGAGGCCCTGACGTGTCGAGCAGTCGACGGCGAGGGGGCCGGCACCAGCCCCCTCGTGGGCGTGCCGGACCTTCGAGACCGGGCGTTGGTGTGCCGCCCGCAGGGAGGGCCTGTGGCCGAGCGCCGCACGACCGAATCCCGCAAGACCTACGTCCTCGACACCAGCGTGCTGCTCTCCGACCCCGGAGCACCGGCCCGCTTCGGTGAGCACGAGGTCGTCCTGCCGCTCATCGTGATCTCGGAACTGGAGGGAAAGCGGCACCACCCCGAGCTCGGCTGGTTCGCCCGCCAGGCCCTGCGCATGCTCGACGACCTGCGGGTCAAGCACGGCCGGCTGGACAACCCGATCCCGGTCGGCGACGGCGGGGGCACGCTGCACGTCGAGCTGAACCACAGCGACCTGTCGGTGCTGCCACCGGGTTTCCGCCGGTCGTCCTCGTCCGAGGAGGGCGCCGACAACGACTCCAAGATCCTCGCCGTCGCCCGCAACCTGTCCGTGGACGGGCGGGACGTCGTGCTGGTGTCCAAGGACATGCCGCTGCGGGTGAAGGCGGCGGCGGTCGGGATCCCGTCCGACGAATACCGGGCCCAGCTGGCCGTCGACTCGGGCTGGACCGGGATGATCGAGCTGGAGGTGGGCGAGGACGAGGTCGGCACGCTCTACTCCGAGGAGCGCATCGACCTGCCCGCGGCCGCCGACCTGCCCTGCCACACCGGGCTGCGGCTGCTGTCGGCGCGCGGGTCGGCGCTGGGCCGGGTGACCTCGGACAAGCAGGTCAAGCTGGTCCGGGGCGACCGGGAGGCGTTCGGGCTGCACGGCCGGTCCGCGGAGCAGCGGGTCGCGCTGGACCTGCTGCTGGACCCCGAGGTCGGCATCGTCTCCCTCGGCGGCCGGGCCGGCACCGGCAAGTCCGCGCTGGCGCTGTGCGCCGGGCTGGAGAACGTGCTGGAGCGGCGGGCGTTCAAGAAGGTCGTCGTCTTCCGGCCGCTGTACGCGGTCGGCGGTCAGGATCTCGGATACCTGCCCGGCTCCGAGGGCGAGAAGATGGCGCCCTGGGCCCAGGCCGTCTTCGACACGCTCGGTGCGCTGGTCAGCAAGGAGGTTCTCGACCACGTCCTGGACAGCGGGATGATCGAGGTCCTGCCGCTGACCCACGTCCGTGGCCGGTCGCTGCACGACTCGTTCGTCATCGTGGACGAGGCGCAGTCGCTGGAGCGCGGCGTGCTGCTGACCGTGCTGTCCCGGCTCGGTGCCGGCTCCCGGGTGGTGCTCACCCACGACGTCGCCC
>DATDKW010000388.1:0-6065 GCA_036519715.1 Mycobacteriales bacterium | reverse complement strand
GAGCGGCTGACCGGCGCCGACATCCCCGAGCTGCTCGAGGTCCGGGGCGAGGTCTACTTCCCGGTCGCCGGGTTCGAGGCCCTCAACGAGTCGCTGGTCGAGGCGGGCAAGGCCGCCTTCGCCAACCCGCGCAACGCCGCCGCCGGGTCGCTGCGGCAGAAGGACCCGCGGGTGAGCGCGAGCCGACCGCTGCGCCTGGTTCTGCACGGCGTCGGCGCCCACCAGGGCAAGGCCCCCGACCGCCAGTCCGGCTGGTATGACCTGCTCCGCGGCTGGGGCCTGCCCGTCTCCGACCGGTTCCGGGTGTTCAGGACCCTGGACGAGGTCCAGGACTACATCGACCACTACGGCGAGCACCGGCACGACGTCGAGCACGAGATCGACGGCGTCGTGGTCAAGGTCGACCAGCTCAGCCTGCAGCGCCGGCTCGGCTCGACGTCCCGGGCGCCGCGCTGGGCGATCGCGTTCAAATACCCGCCGGAGGAGGTCAACACCACCCTCCTCGACATCCGGGTCAACGTCGGCCGCACCGGCCGGGTCACCCCGTTCGCGCAGCTCCAGCCGGTCGTGGTGGCGGGCTCCACGGTCGGCCTGGCCACCCTGCACAACGAGAACGAGGTCCGGCGCAAGGGCGTCTGGATCGGCGACACGGTCGTGCTGCGCAAGGCCGGCGACGTCATCCCCGAGGTCGTGACGAGGGTCGGGGACCACCCGCCGGGCGCGCGCGAGTTCGTCATGCCGACGCACTGTCCCGAGTGCGGCACAGAGCTGCGCCGGGAGAAGGAGAGCGACGTCGACATCCGCTGCCCCAACGCGCGGTCCTGCCCCGCGCAGCTGCGGGAGCGGGTGTTCCACGTGGCCGGGCGGGGCGCCTTCGACATCGAGGCCCTCGGCTACGAGGCCGCCATCGCGCTGACCCGCCGGCCCGACGGCGGCGGCGAGCCGGTGTTGCGGGACGAGGGCGACCTGTTCGACCTCGACCTGGACAAGATCACCCAGGCCGAGCTGTTCCGGAAGAAGGACGGCACCCCGTCGGCCAATGCGCTGCGGCTGCTGGACAACGTGGTCGCGGCCAAGGACCGGCCGCTGTGGCGGGTGCTGGTCGGGCTGTCCATCCGGCACGTCGGGCCGACCGCGGCCCAGGCGCTGGCCCGCGAGTTCCGGTCCATGGACGCGATCCGGTCGGCCTCGGTGGAGGACCTGGCCGCGGCCGACGGGGTCGGCCCGACGATCGCCGAGGCCGTCCGGGAGTGGTTCGCGGTCGACTGGCACGCCGACCTGGTCGACCGGTGGGCCGCGGCCGGGGTCCGGATGGAGGACGCCGGCTTCGACGAGGGGCCCCGGCCGCTGGCCGGGATCACCGTCGTGGTCACCGGCTCGCTGGCCGACTACAGCCGGGACGCGGCCACCGACGCGATCCAGACCCGCGGTGGCAAGGTGACGGGGTCGGTGTCCAAGAAGACCTCGTTCGTCGTCGCGGGGGACAGCCCCGGCTCCAAGTACGACAAGGCGCTGCAGGTCGGCGTGCCCATCCTGGACGACGCCGGGCTGGCCGTACTGCTCGCCGACGGCCCCGCCGCCGCCCTCGAGGTGGCCACCAAGCCGACCCCGCCCGAGAAGCCTCCCCGCAAGACCCCGGCCAAGAAGGCCGCCCCGGCCGTGGACCCGCCCGACCCGGCCGGCGCCTCCTCCAGGGACGCGTCAGCCGGCGGCGCCCCGGCCGCCGACCCGGCCGATGGTGCTCCGGCGAAGAAGGCCCCGGCGAAGAAGGCCGCGGCTACGAAGGCGGCCCGGCGCCCGGCGAAGAAGGCGGCGTCGAGCGCCGACGCCGACGAGCCCGCACGCGAGGCCGCCCCGAAGAAGACCCCGGCCAAGAAGGTCGCCAAGAAGGCCCCGGCCAAGGCCACCGCCTCGACCTGACCACCGCCGACCGGCGATCCTCAGCAGCGGCCCGGGGATGTGCGGGGTCGGGACCCCCGCGCCGGCTCCGGGCGGCTCAGCGGCGGCCGGGAGGTGGTCGGCGCCGGGACCGGGTCGGGACCCCCGGGCGCCGCCCCGGGCGGCTCAGCGACGGGTGCGCTGGGGTGGGGTGACGGACTGGGCCGCCACCGTGACCGCGATGCCGGCCAGGTGCGCCAGCCGCAGCAGCTCCGCCGGCCGCCAGGCCGGACCGCCGGGACGGCCGACCAGCATGGCCCGGTCCGGGTCGCCCAGCGGCGCCGCCGCCAGTTCCGTGCCCAGCGCGCCCCAGTCCGGCGGCACCCAGCGCGCGGTCGGGTCCAGCACCTGGGCCCGCGCCAGCGGCAACCACGGCAGGTCGACCTCGGCCAGGTCGGGCGCGGCCGGCGACGCCGCCTCGACCAGCGGCCCGCGCTCGTCGTACCGGACGACCACGGCCCAGCCGGCCCGGAAGATCCGCGGCGCCCCGGACACCAGCAGCTCGGCCGCCCGCTCCGGCGAGGTCGCCAGCGCCTCCAGCAGCTCCAGCTCCCGGTGGGCCTCGCCGGCGCCGGCGTAGTAGCGCTGGATCGACTCGACGGTCACCCCGGGCACCGACACCGCCGCCGTGATGAGCGTGTCGGCCAGCTTCCCGGGCGGGAGGTCGACGATGAGGTCGTCGACCGCCACCCCGGCGGACCGCTCCACGATGTCGACGCCGAGGATGTCGGCGCCGGCCTGGCCGAGCGCGCTCGCGACGGCGCCGAGCATGCCGGGGCGGTCCGGCAGCAGGACGCGCAGCAGGTAGGACACGCCGCGTCACCTCCGGGACCAAGACTGCCGCACCGATGTGTACGGCGTGTTACCCCTGGTGGACCGCTCGTGTGTCCGCCGCTGCCGTCGCCCGCGTGCCCGATGTCCTGCGTCAGCCCTGCGCCGCTCAGTTCGTGACCAGACCGTGGCCGGTACCGGCTTCGGTGCGTCGGCGGGCGGCGCTACTGTGTCGCCAATAGCCCCGGCGCCGCCCGGGTTGTCGGCGATCCCGAGACCAGTGGAGCCCACATGCCAGGTAAGAGGGCGAGGAGGACTCTTGTCCTCGCTGCCGTCGCGGCCATGACGGTCGCGGCTTCCAGCTGCGCGAAGAGCGACCGTGACAATGCCGGTGGCGGCGGCGCCACCAACGGCACCAGCAGCAAGGACACGCTCGTGTTCGGCGCGGCCGGCCAGCCGAAGCTGTTCGACCCGGCGTTCGCCTCCGACGGTGAGACATTCCGCGTCCTCAAGCAGATCTTCGAGGGCCTGGTGAAGACCAAGGAGGGCAGCGCCGAGATCGAGCCGGCGCTGGCCACCAAGTGGGACAGCAGCCCTGACGGCAAGGACTGGACCTTCACCCTGCGGCAGGGCGTCAAGTTCAGCGACGGCACGGCCTTCGACGCGACCGCGGTCTGTTACAACTTCGAGCGCTGGTACAACTTCTCCGGCGCGCTGCAGAGCCCGGACGTCTCGGCCTACTGGCAGGACACCTTCGGCGGCTTCAAGAAGAACGAGAGCCCCGACACCCCGTCCAGCCTGTACAAGTCCTGCGCCGTGGTGGACCCCTCGACCGCGAAGATCTCGCTGACCAGCGCGACCGGCCGGATCCCGGCGGCGCTGGCGCTGCCCTCGTTCGCGATGCAGAGCCCGGCGGCGCTGAAGAAGTACGACGCCGACAAGGTCAGCGCCTCCGGCGACACCTTCCAGTACCCGGCGTACGCGACGGCCCACCCGACCGGCACCGGCCCGTACAAGCTGGAGGGTCAGGACCAGGCCAGCAAGACGGTCACCATCGTCCGCAACCCCGACTACTGGGGCGACAAGGCGAAGATCAACAAGATCGTCTTCAAGGTGATCCCGGACAACAACGCCCGCAAGCAGGAGCTGCAGGCCGGCACCATCGACGGGTACGACCTGGTCGCGCCCGGTGACATCGCCGGGCTGAAGTCGGCCGGCGAGCAGGTCCTGGACCGGCCGCCGTTCAACATCCTCTACCTGGGCATGAACCAGAAGAACCCGGCGCTGGCCAAGCCGCAGGTCCGGCAGGCCATCGCGCTGGCCATCAACCGCGAGGGCCTGGCCAAGTCGAGCTTCCCGCCGGCCGCCGTCGTGGCCAAGGAGTTCATGCCGCCGGAGGTCGCCGGTTACGCCGACGACGTCAAGACCTACGACTACAACCTGGCCCAGGCCAAGCAGCTGCTGGCCCAGGCCGGCGAGACCAACCTGACGCTCAACTTCTACTGGCCGACCGAGGTCAGCCGGCCGTACATGCCCGACCCGAAGGGCATCTTCTCGATCATCCAGGCCGACCTGCAGAAGGCCGGCATCAAGATCAAGCCGGTGGCCAAGGTGTGGAATTCGGGCTACCTGACCGACGTGCAGACCGGCAAGGCCGACCTGCACCTGCTCGGGTGGACCGGTGACTACAACGACGCCTACAACTTCAACGGCACCTTCTTCGGCCGCTTCAAGCCGGACTTCGGCTTCACCAACAAGCCGCTGTTCGACGCGATAGCCAAGGCGGACGCGACCCCGGACGCGACCCAGCGGGCCGAGGCGTACAAGGCGGTCAACCGGCAGATCATGGAATACCTGCCGGCCGTCCCGCTGGTGCACTCGCCGCCGTCGGTGGCAGTCACGGCCAACGTGAAAGACTTCGTGCCGAGCCCCGTGCTCAACGACGAGTTCTCGCTGGTCTACACCTCGGGTCAGTAGCCCACCGGGATGCTGCGCTTCGTCGTACGGCGTCTGCTGCAGCTGATCCCGATCCTGCTCGGCCTGTCGATCCTGCTGTTCGCGTGGTTGCGCCTCCTCCCGGGAGGGCCGGCTTCGGCCCTCCTGGGGGAGCGCGCCACCCCCGAGCGGATCGCCGCGATCAACCGCGCGTACGGGCTCGACCAGCCGATCTGGGTTCAGTACTGGCGCTACCTCAAGCAGATCGTCCGGTTCAACTTCGGTGACTCGATCCAGACCGGGCGTCCCGTCACCCAGGTGCTGCGGACCCAGTTCCCCGGCACCGTCGAGCTGAGCATCGCCGCGCTCATCTTCGCGGTGGGCATCGGCATCCCGCTGGGCTACTTCGCGGCCCGGCGGCAGGGTGGCTTCCTCGACAGCCTGTCCGTGGTCGGCTCGCTGGTCGGCGTGACCGTCCCGGTGTTCTTCCTGGCCTTCCTGCTCAAGTACGTCTTCGCGGTGAAGCTGGGCTGGCTGCCGCCGTCCGGCCGCCAGAACGTCCGCATCGAGGCCACTCATGTGACCAACTTCTTCGTCCTGGACGGTCTGATAACCAGGGAGTTCGACGCGTCCTGGGACGCGGTCAAGCACCTCATCCTGCCCGGCATCGCGCTGGGCACCATCCCGCTGGCGATCATCGTGCGGATCACCCGCGCGGCCGTCCTGGACGTGGTGAACGAGGACTACGTCCGGACCGCGGAGGCCAAGGGCCTGACCACCGCGGTGATCCGGCGCCGGCACGTGCTGCGCAACGCGATGCTGCCGGTGACCACCACGATCGGTCTGCAGCTCGGCCTGCTGCTGTCGGGCGCGATCCTGACCGAGACCGTGTTCGCCTTCCCGGGCATCGGGCAGGAGATCTTCAGCGCGATCAACAACAAGGACTACGCCCTGCTGCAGGGCGCCATCCTGGTCATCGCGATCCTGTACGTGCTGATCAACCTGGTCGTCGACGTGCTCTACGGCGTGCTCGACCCGAGGGTGAGGGTGCGATGACGACGGCGACCCAGGTCGACGCGGCCGGGACCGGCGCGTTCTCCGGGACCAGCGACGAGGGGGCCGGTGGCCGCTGGAGCGAGGCGTTCCGGCGGCTGCGCCGCAACCCGGTGGCCATCCTCGGGGCCCTCCTGGTCCTGCTGTTCCTGCTGGTGGCGGCGTTCGCGCCGCTGCTGGCCGGGCACAACCCGACCGACCAGCTGCTCATCGACGAGGTCCGACCGGGCTCGGCGCCCGGTCCCCGGCCCGGCTTCCCGCTCGGCGCCGACCAGCTCGGCCGGGACGAGCTGTCCCGGCTGCTCTACGGCTCCCGCCAGTCGCTGCTGGTCGGCGTCGTGTCCACGCTGCTGGGGCTGACCGTCGGG
>DATDKW010000387.1:0-12649 GCA_036519715.1 Mycobacteriales bacterium | reverse complement strand
TCCAGCGCGTCGTAGACGGTCTCCTCGTGGGTCATCCGCTGCTCACATGTGGGGTACGTCGTCGGGGATCTCGTAGAAGGTCGGGTGCCGGTAGACCTTGTCGCCGCTGGGGGCGAACATCGGGTCCTTCTCGTCCGGGCTGGACGCGGTGATGTCGGCGGCCCGCACGACCCAGATGCTCACGCCCTCGTTGCGGCGGGTGTAGACGTCGCGGGCGGCGTGCACGGCCATCTCGTCGTCGGGGGCGTGCAGGGAGCCGACGTGCACGTGGTTGAGCCCGCGCTTGCCCCGCACGAACACCTCGTACAGCGGCCAGTCCCGGCGGGCCACGGCCGGCTTCGGCGCGACCGGCACCTCGGGCCCGGTCGGCACCGCCCCGTGCCCACCCTCGGCGTTCATGTCCGTCACGCGTGCTTCTCCGCGTACGCCGTCGCGGCCTCGGTCACCCAGGCGTTGTCGTCGCGGGCGGCGCGGCGGCGGGCGATCCGCTCGGCGTTGCAGGGCCCGTGGCCGGAGATGACCCGCTTGAACTCGTCCCAGTCGATCGGCCCGAAGTGCTGCCGCCCGGTCTCCGGGTCCAGCCGCAGCTCCGGGTCGGGCAGCGTGACGCCGAGGAACTCGGCCTGCGGCACGGTCATGTCCACGAACCGCTGCCGCAGCTCGTCGTTGCTGTGCCGCTTGATCCCCCAGGCCATGGACCGGGCCGAGTTGGGGCTGTCGTCGTCGGGCGGGCCGAACATCATCAGCGACGGCCACCACCAGCGGTCGACGGCGTCCTGCACCATCGCCCGCTGCGCGTCCGTGCCCCGCATCATCGTCATCAGCAGCTCGTAGCCCTGCCGCTGGTGGAAGGACTCCTCCTTGCAGATCCGGATCATGGCCCGCGCGTACGGCCCGTAGGAGGAGCGGCAGAGCGGGACCTGGTTGCAGATGGCGGCCCCGTCGACCAGCCAGCCGATGACGCCGACGTCCGCGTACGTCAGGGTGGGGTAGTTGAAGATCGAGGAGTACTTCTGCTTCTGCTCGATCAGCTTGTCGGTGAGGTCGGCCCGGTCGGCGCCCAGCGTTTCCGCGGCCGAGTAGAGGTACATCCCGTGGCCGGCCTCGTCCTGCACCTTGGCCAGCAGGATCGCCTTGCGGCGCAGGCTCGGCGCGGCCAGCAGCCAGTCGCCCTCGGGCTGCATGCCGATGATCTCCGAGTGCGCGTGCTGCGCGATCTGCCGGACCAGCGTCTTGCGGTAGCCCTCGGGCATCCAGTCCCGCGGCTCGATCCGGTGGTCGGCCGCGATCGTCGCCTCGAACTGCTCCTGCAGGGTCTGCTCGGACAGGGTCGCCGTCATCGCTCACCTTCTTTACTGACCGTACGGTCGGTAATAGTCTGCCTGACGGCTGCTCCCGGCACAACCGGCGCGAGAAGGGGTCCGCATGACGACCAAGCTCGGCACCCCGCCCGACGCCGGCCTGCTCGACCCGGCCGAGCGGCTCGGCGTCGACGAGCTGCGGGCCCTGCAGCTGGAGCGCCTGCAGGCCACCCTCCGGCACGTGTACGAGCACGTCGCGCACTACCGGCAGGCGTTCGAGGCCGCCGGTGTGCACCCGGACGACTGCCGGTCGCTGGACGACCTGGCCCGCTTCCCGACCACGTCGAAGGCCGACCTGCGGGACAACTACCCGTTCGGGCTGTTCGCGGTGCCGCGGGAGCAGGTGCGCCGGGTGCATGCCTCCTCGGGCACGACCGGCAAGCCGATCGTGGTCGGCTACACCGCCGACGACCTCGACGTCTGGGCCACGGTCATGGCCCGCTCGATCCGGGCCGCCGGCGGCCGGGCCGGCGACATCCTGCACAACGCCTACGGGTACGGGCTGTTCACCGGCGGGCTCGGCGCCCACTACGGCGGCGAGCGGCTCGGCTGCATGGTCGTGCCGGTGTCGGGCGGGATGACGCCGCGGCAGGTGCAGCTGATCACCGACTTCGGGCCGCGGATCATCATGGTGACCCCGTCGTACATGCTGGCGCTGGTCGACGAGTTCGAGAAGCAGGGACTCGATCCGCGGCGCAGCTCGCTGGAGATCGGCATCTTCGGGGCCGAGCCCTGGACCGAGCAGATGCGGGCCGAGATGGAGGAGCGCCTGGACATCCAGGCCGTCGACATCTACGGGCTGTCCGAGGTGATGGGGCCGGGCGTGGCCCAGGAGTGCGTGGAGACGAAGGACGGGCTGCACATCTGGGAGGACCACTTCTATCCCGAGGTCATCCATCCCCTCACCGGCGAGGTCCTGCCGGAGGGGGAGGAGGGCGAGCTCGTCCTCACCTCGCTGACCAAGCAGGCCCAGCCGGCGATCCGCTATCGGACCAGGGACCTGACCCGGCTGCTGCCGGGGACGGCCCGGCCCGCGATGCGCCGGATGCAGAAGATCACCGGGCGTACCGACGACATGATCATCCTGCGCGGGGTGAACCTGTTCCCGACCCAGATCGAGGAGATCGTGCTGCGCACGGCCGGGCTGTCGCCGCACTTCAACCTGGTGCTGTCCACCCGCCGCCGGATGGACCACCTGACCGTGCAGGTCGAGGCCCGGCCCGACTGCCCGCCGGCGCGGCGGGCGCCGGCCGCGGCCGAGGTCGCCCAGGGGGTCAAGGACACGGTCGGCTCGTCGGTCGAGGTCGTCGTCATCGACCCCGAGACCCTGCCCCGCTCGATGGGCAAGCTGCAGCGCCTCATCGACCAGCGGACATGACGGCTCCGGTCCGGCGGGGGCGGCCGGGGCACTCGCTGGAGTCGCTGCTGGACGTGGCGGTGGCGGTGTTCATCGAGCGTGGGTACGAGGCGACCAGCATGGACGAGCTGGCGGCCCGGCTCGGCATCACCAAGTCGGCGATCTACCACCACGTGCCGAGCAAGGTCGAGCTGCTGCGGCTGGCGCTGGACCGGGCCCTGGACGGGCTGTTCGCGGTGACGTCCGAGCCGGAGGCGGTCCGCGGGCGGGCCATCGACCGGCTGGAGTACGTGGTCCGCGGGTCGGTCCGGGTGCTGGTGGCGCAGCTGCCGTTCGTCACGCTGCTGCTGCGGGTGCGGGGCAACTCGCCGGTCGAGCAGGAAGCGCTGCAGCGGCGGCGGGAGTTCGACCGGATCGTCACCGGGCTGGTCCGGGCGGCCGCGGCCGAGGGCGCCGTACGCCCCGACGTCGATCCCGCCCTCACCAGCCGGCTGCTGTTCGGCACGGTGAACTCCGTGGTCGAGTGGTATCGCCCGGACGGAGGGCTGTCGGCCGGCGACCTCGCCGACGCGGTCGTGGCCATCACCTTCGGTGGGCTGCGTACCGGCGCTGGCTAACGTGGGCGGGTGACCGACGAGCCGGAGCGCACCCCGCTGCGCGCCCCGGCCGCTCCCGACCCGGCCGGCACCGCCCCGGCCACCCCCGGCGTCCCCGGCCGCGTCGGGTCGGCCGGCGCCGGGTCGGCTGATGGCGCGCGGTCGGCTGATGGCGCGCGGTCGGCCGGCGCCGGGCTCGGGCCGGCGGTGCGGGTGGGCGGTGGGATCGCCGGGATCGTGGTGGCGGCGGTGTGCATGCGGACGCCGCTGACCGCGGTCGGGCCGGTGCTGGAGCGGATCGGCACCGACACCGGGCTGAGCAAGACGCTGCTCGGGCTGCTCAGCGCCCTGCCGCTGCTGGCGTTCTCGGCCGTGTCGCCGCTCGTGCACGGATCCACCCGCCGCATCGGCATCGAGCGCACCGTCGTGTGGGCGCTGGTCGCGCTGGCCACCGGCGTCGCGCTGCGGTCCGTGCCCGGCCTGCCGCCGCTGTGGGCCGGCACCGCCCTGATCGGCGCCGGCATCGCCGTCTGCAACGTCCTCATCCCGGTGGTCGTCCGCCGCGACCACCCGGCCCGGGTCGCGCTGATGACCGGCCTGTACTCGGCCGCGATGGGCTCGGCCGCCGCGGTCGCGTCCGGGGTCTCGCTGCCGCTGAGCCACCTGCCCGGCGGCTGGCGCTGGTCGCTGGGCATCTGGGCCGTCCCGGCCGTGGTCGCCGCCGCGGTCTGGACCCGCCGCCACCCGCCCCCGGCATCCGCCGCCCCGGCCGGCGGCCCCCGACCCGCCCCGGCGGGCCCGGACCCGGCACCCGCCGCCTCGCGCTCCACCGGCCGCCCCGCCGCCCCGGCCGCCACCGGCCCGTTCGCCGCCTCGGCCGGCACCGGCGCGGGCCGGACCGGGCAGGGACCGGTGTGGCGGTCCCCGGTGGCGTGGCAGCTGACCGCCGTCATGGGCCTGCAGTCGACCAACTTCTACGTCATGGTCGCCTGGCTGCCGTCGATCGCGACCAGCCGCGGCGCGTCCGGCACCCTCGGCGGCTGGTACCTCTTCGCCTTCCAGATCGTCGGCATCCTCTCCGGCCTAGTCCTGCCGGCGGTCCTGCACCGGGCCGGCACCCCGGCCACCGGCGTGGTCGTCAGCGCGCCGATGGTGCTGGCCTGCGCGGGGATCATCGCCGCCCCGGGCGTGTTGCCGCTGTGGGTGGTGCTGGCCGGGATGAGCTCCGGCGCCGCCCTGGTCTACGCGCTGACCCGGATCAGCCTGACCGCCCGCAGTTCGGCCGAGGCGACCAGGCTGTCCGGCATGGCCCAGTCGATCGGCTACCTGCTGGCCGCCGGCGGCCCGGTCGCGGCCGGCTGGCTCCGCGACCACACCGGCTCCTGGACCCCGGCCCTGATCATGGTCGCCACCCTCGCCACCGTCCAGGCCACCGCGGCCGTCGTCACGGTCGGGCCCCGCGACCGGCGCTGACCCGGACAGCACGGCGCCCCGCTCCGGGGGGACGGAGGCGGGGCGCACTGTGTGGGGTGCGGGGGGCCGGGAGCCACGGGGGGTGCTCCCGGCCACCGCACGATCAGCATAGGCCGGACGGTCGAGCGTCCGACATCACCGATTTGGGGTGTGCGCACGATCCTCAGGACGAGGTGTCCGCCGTGCGCAGCGCCCGCAGCCGCCGCCGGTCCCGGACCGACTCCCGCCGGTCCAGCCGCTCGCGCAGGATGCCCGCCGCCAGGTCCGTACGCCCCGCCTGCATGGCGCAGTGCAGCAAGGTCTCCTGCACGATCTCGCGCTGGGCGGCGCTGCCCCCGAGCCGGTCCACCCCCGCCAGCGCCACCAGCCCGTCGACGGCCCGGTCGGCGTCGGAGTGCACCAGGTCGGACAGGCTGCCGGCCAGCGGCGCCACCGTGTCGGTGAAGACCTCGGTGCCGACCGACCGGGCCCACCGGCGCAGCCGGGCCAGCCCCTGGCAGTCGCCGACCGCGGCCAGCGCCAGCGCCGCGTGCAGGGCCACGAAGGGGGTCGGGGGCTCGGCCAGCAACCCGGCCGGGACCACCCGCAGCACCTCGTCCACCCCGTGCTGCGGGTCGCCGCCGGCCATCCGGACCCGCCACAGCAGCGAGGCCGAGTCGACCAGGGCCCGGACGCCGGTGACCTGGCCCGGCGCGAGCTGGGCCGCGTACCGGTCGGCGACTGCGCCGTCGTCGCCCAGGGCCAGCTCGTGCAGGGCCGCGTGCCAGGAGAAGTGGGCCCGGTGGGAGGCGTGCGCGCCGCAGCCGGCGATCCACCGGTCCAGCCAGGCCAGGCCGGCCCGGTGGTCGCCGGTCTCGTAGTGCGCGTGCGCCTTGGCATGCACGGCGTGCCCGGCCGCGGGCTCGATGGCCAGGGCCCGGCCGGCCAGCTCGCCGGCCTCGGCGAAGCGGCCCTGATCCTGCCGGGTGTAGGCGAGCAGCCCCAGATACCACCAGTCGTCCCCGTACGCCGGGGCCAGGCCCTCGACCAGGGCCCAGGCCTCGGCCGGGATCTCGGTCGCGCCGCCGAACGCGATCGTCGGCACGGCCAGGCTGACCGCGAGCGCGTCCTCCGGGTAGCTGTGGATGTAGGACAGCAGCGCGGCGGCCGAGGCCGGCCCGGGCTCGCGGACCCGGGCGGTCGCGACCTCGACGAAGCGGCGCTCCCGCTCGTCGGCCCGGGTGCCGGGGGCGTGGGCGGCGGCCAGCGCGGCCTCGACGTCGACCTCGGCGCCCCACTCGGTGCCGAGAACGGCCAGCACGGCGTGCCCGAGCGCGAACCGGGGGTCCGCGGCCACGGCCTCCCGGACCAGCGACTCGGCCCCGGACCGGACCCGCAGGATCCGGCCCAGCGCGGCCACGTAGCGGCCGGCCGCGGCCGGGCCGGCGCTGACCGGCAGCCCGTACGGGTCGCGGGGGCGGCGCTGCAGGGGGGCGTGCGGCAGGGCCGGGACCAGGTCCCGGGCCAGCGCGGCCGCCTGGACCCGGATCTCCGGGATGGCCGTGCTCTCCCACAGGTCCCCGCGCCGCAGCGGCCCGAGCGCCCAGATCCCCGGCCGCCCGGTGGCCGGGATGACCCGGCCGGAGGAGTCGGTGGCGAGGCCGAGGTCGAGGGGGCCGGGGGTGATCAGCCCGGTGGCGAGGAGGTTCATCAGCAGCGGGTCGGCACTGGCGCTGACGCTGGTGCCGGCGCCGGTGCAGTTGAGCACCGCCGCGGCCCGGATCACCGACCCGTCGGTCAGCGTGACCCGCAGGTGGCCCGGTCCCGGGACCGCCCCGGACACGCTGGCCGCGTGCACGACCAGCGATCCGTCCGACCGCCGCTGCTCCAGCCACTCGTGCACGGCCGGGTCGACCCGGTGCCGGACCCGGTCCCAGCGCCGGGCCGCGGTGCCCAGGAACGCCCGCCGCGACGGCTCGTCCAGCGCCGCCCACCAGGTCGAGGTGACCGGCCGCAGCCCGTCCACGGCCCGCCGCCAGTCCCCGCCGGCGGCCCGGATCCGGTCGAACAGCAGCCGCCGGGCCTCGGCCAGCGAGCCCGGCACCGGACCGTCGGCCACCGCAGGCGGCTGCGGGACGGCCGCGTGCGGCAGCGGCAGCATCCCGTGCCGGGACACCACGTGCAGCCGGACCCCCTCCCGGCCCCACCGCTGGGCCATGTCGGCCGCGGTCAGCCCGGCCCCGACAACCACGACCTCGTCCCCGCGGCCCACGTACGGCTCGGTGCTCCAGGGATCGGCCACGAACCGGTCCGACCGCTCCAGCCCGGCCGGCGCCCACAGGGTCGACGGCCGGTCGTAGCCGAGCGCCAGCACGGCCGCGTCGACCGGCCGGCTGGTCCCGTCGGCCAGGGTCAGCCGCAGCCGGCTCCCGTGCCGCCGCAGGTCGGTGGCCCGGACCGGCAGGTGGTCCAGCCGCACCCCGGGGCCGGCGGCGGCCCGCTCCAGCACGCCGGTCAGGTATTGCGCGTAGTGCAGCCGGGGCGCGTAGCCGCCCTCGGGGAAGTCGACGGCCACGTGCCGGCGCAGCCAGCGCAGGAAGTCGCCGGGCTCGTCCGGCCAGGCGCTCATGTTCCGGGCCGGCACGTTGAGCCGGTGCCGCGGGTCGGTCGTGCGGTAGGCCAGCCCGCGGCCGGGCGGGTCCGGGTCGACCAGCAGGATCTCGACCGGCGTCGCGGCCGCGGCTGCGGTCGTGGCCAGGTGGGCGGCGGCCAGCGTGCCGCTCGCGCCGGCCCCGACGACCGCGACGACCGGGGTCGCGCTCATCGTGTCCTCGTACAGTCGGAGTCGTCCATCGGCGGTTCCCCATTCCTACTGATCGAGTAGGGATTGTAGGCCCGGGCGGTCGTCCCCCGGCGGCGGTGAGCAAATTGCTTCTCAAGTACGCCCGGTTGGCCGGTCGGCGAAGGAGATCATGCCTATCCTTCGGCGGCACCGACCGCGGCACCGCGGGCCGACAGGAGGACCGCTGCCATGGACGACGCGCCCGGGCGCACCGCAGGCCGCTCAGTGCGGCAGCCCGGCGAAGACGTCGCCGAGCAGCGGCCCGGCCGGCCGGACCCCCGGCCGGCGATACCACTCCCGCCCCACCACCCGGTCGAACACCGGTCCCGGCAGCCGCAGCAGCACCTGCAAGGTCCGGGTGCCGCGGTCGGTGCTGGCCTGGCTGGCGTGCGCGGCCATGGCCGCCCGCTTGGCCCCGGTGAACGCGCGCACGTCGATCCGGTGGGTCAGGTCGGCCCGGGCCGTGTACGCCCGCTCGACCGCGCCGGCGTCGAACCCGGCCGGCAGCCCCGGCAGCCACTGCACCAGCCGCAGCGCCCGGCGCAGCAGCAGCCGGTCGACGGTCGCCTCCAGCAGCACCGGGGTGCCGGCCAGCGCCGCGGCCCGGGCGCCGACGCGGTGCACCTGCACGTGGTCCGGGTGCCCGTACCCGCCGGCCGGGTCGTACGAGGTGAGCACGTCGGCCCGCTCCTCGCGCAGGATCCGGGCCAGCCGCCGGGCCGCCTCCTCGGGATCGGCCACGGCGAACGCCCGGGCGGCCCCGGACGGCTCCCCGGCCATGCCCGAGTCGTCGTAGCCGAGGAACTCGACCCGGGCCACCCCGAGCGCGGCCGCCGCGGCCGCGGCCTCGGCCCGGCGCCGGCCGGCCAGCGTGCCGCCGCGGCCGAAGCCGGTCGCGGCCAGCCCGGCGGCGCCGTCGGTGGCCAGCACCAGCACCACCCGGTGCCCGGCGGCGGCGGCCGCGGCCATGGTGCCGGCGGTCAGCAGCGCCTCGTCGTCCGGGTGGGCGTGGAAGGTCACCAGGGTGTGCGGCACGCCGACAGTGTGGTCGGCCTCCGATGAGGGTCGCGCACGTCTCCGACTTCTACCTGCCCCGGCTGGGCGGGATCGAGCTGCACGTCCGCGACCTGGCCGTGCGGCAGCAGGCGGCCGGGCACGCGGTCGAGGTGCTGACCTCGACCCCCGGCGGCGGCGACGACGACGCCGTCCCGGTCCGGCGGATCACCGAGGCCTTCCGGCACCCGGCCGCTCTGCACCCGGGCGGCCCGCGGGCGGTCGGCGAGCTGCTGCGCACCGGCAAGTACGACGTGGTGCACGTGCACGCGGGCGTGTTCTCCCCGCTGGCCTTCGCCGCGGTCGCGGCCGGGGCCGGGGCCGGCCTGCCGGTGGTGGTCACCCTGCACTCGTTCCTGACCTCGTACGAGCCGGCCTTCCGGGCCCTGGACACGGCGGTGGGCTGGTCGTCCTGGCCGGTGCAGTGGACGGCGGTCAGCGACGTGGCCGCGGAATCGGTGCGCCGGCTGGTCGGCCCGGACAGCCCGGTGCTGGTGCTGCCCAACGGCACCGACCCGGCCGACTGGCGGGTCCGGCGGTCCGACCGCGACCCGGACCAGGTGCTGCTGGTCGGGGTGATGCGGCTGGCCGCCCGCAAGCGGCCGCTGCCGCTGCTGCGGATGCTGCGCCGGGCCCGGTCGGTGCTCTCGCCCGCGGTCGGGCTGCGGGCGGTGATCGTGGGGGAGGGCCGGCAGCGGGCCGCGCTGGAGCGCTACCTGTGGCGGCACCGGATGCGGGACTGGGTCGAGCTGCCCGGCCGGCTGCCCCGGACCGGGATCCGCCAGGTGTTCGAGCGCGCCGACCTGTTCGTGGCCCCGGCGGTGCTGGAGTCGTTCGGGATCGCGGCCCTGGAGGCCCGCTGCAGCGGGCTGCCGGTGCTGGCCCGGCACGGCTCCGGGATCGGCTCGTTCGTCACCCACGGCCAGGACGGCCTGCTGGCCGGCAGCGACGCCGAGATGGTCCGGGATCTGGTCGGGCTGGCCGCGGACCCGGCCGAGCGGGAGCGGCTGGCCGCCCGCAGCCGGCTGGCCCCGCCCGACCTGGGCTGGTCGTCGGTGCTGGCCCGGACCGCCGCCGCGTACGCTGCCGCTGATGAGCTCGTCCGCCCCTCCCGGTCCGCCGGCGTGCTCGGAGCGACCGGCTAGGGTGCGCCGCGCCAACCTGTTCGGCGAGCTCGCCGTCGTCCTGATCCTGGTCAAGGTGTACGACTGGGTCCGGAGCCTGGAGGCGACCCGGGCCGGCCCGGCGCTGCGGCACGCCGAGCACCTGCTGGCGGTGGAGCGGTGGCTGCACCTGGACGTCGAGCTGGCCGCCACCCGGTGGCTGGCCGCGCATCCGCCGGTCTCGCTGGCCGCGGCCTGGTGGTATCAGGTCGCCCACCTCAGCGTGACCCTGACCGTGCTGGCCTGGTGCTGGTGGAGCCGGCCGGACGTCTACCGCCGGGCCCGCAACGCCCTCGTCCTGACCAACGTGGCCGGCCTGCTGGTCTTCCTGGTCCTGCCGATGATGCCGCCCCGGCTGCTGCCCGGGGCCGGCTACGCCGACGCGGCCGCGGCCGCCGGGTTCGGCCCGCCGCACGCCGGCCCGGTCGCCGCCGACCAGTACGCGGCCATGCCGTCGCTGCACCTGGCCTGGGCGACCTGGACCGCCGCGGTGGCGCTGACGATGCTCGCCGGCCGGCGCGGCGCCCGGCTGGTGCTGCTCTACCCGGCGGTGACCGCGGTCGTCGTCGTGGTCACCGGCAACCACTACGTGCTGGACGTGGTGGCCGGGGTGGCCGTCGCGGTGCTGGCCCTGCTGGCCGCGACCCGGACCCGGCCGCCGCGCCCGCTGCCGCCCTGGCCGGTGCCCGAGCTGGACCCGGCCGCGCCACCGGGATGATCATCGGCCACCTGGACGTCGACGCGGCCGAGGCCCTGGTCCGGCTCCGGGCCTACGCGTTCAGCCACGGCCTGAGCGCCAGCCAGGCGGCCTGGGCGATCGTGGAGCGCCGGGTGTCGCTGGCCGAGGAGGAGTCCTTCCAGGTCCGGCCTGACTCCGACGGGCGACCGGCATGAGCGCCGACCGGGAGCGGGCGGTGACCGAGGCGTTCGTCGCGCTGGCCACCAGCCTGGCCGACGGAGCCGACGTGGTCGACATGCTCAGCGGGTTGGCCGCGGACACCACCCGGCTGCTGGACGTCGACTCCACCGGCCTGCTGCTGGCCGACCACCGCGGCGTGCTGCACGTGGTCGCCGCGTCCTCGGAGGCCACCCGCACCCTCGAGGTGTTCCAGGTGCAGCGCGCGCAGGGCCCGTGCCTGGACTGCTACCGGTCGGGGCGGCCGGTCAACGTGTCCGACCTGAGCGCCGAGGCGGCCCGGTGGCCGCAGTTCGCGGCGGCCGCGGCCGAGGCCGGGTTCGCCTCCGTGCACGCCCTGCCGATGCGGCTGCGCGACCAGGTGCTCGGCACGGTCGGGCTGTTCGGCACCACCGTCGGCGCGCTGGGCGAGGACGACCTCCGGCTGGGCCAGGCCCTGGCTTACGTGGCCGCGATCGCGCTGGTGCAGGAGAAGGCGGCCCAGGACCAGGCCCTCATCACCGCGCAGCTGCAGACGGCCCTGGACAGCCGGGTCGTGCTGGAGCAGGCCAAGGGCGTGCTGGCCCAGCGCAGCGGGCTGGACATGGAACCGGCCTTCGCGGTGCTGCGTGGGTACGCCCGGGACCACAACCTGCGGCTCACCGAGGTCGCGCGGGCGGTCGTCGCCCGGGACCTGCCGGCCGAGCTGCTGCTGGCGCACGCCGCGGCCCGGGACGAGCGCCACCGCCCCTCCCCGTCCTGAGCGCATCAGGTGCCGTTGCAATAACTGAGTCTTCAACTATTGTCGTCGGTGACCCCCGATCCGGAATCGGCATTGCTCCGAAAGATCGATCGGCGGTCGACCGAATGGTCGCCCCGCAATTGAGGGACCCAATTTTCGGGACCTCGGGGGTGGACCATTTGGGGAGTTCCGCGGCCGCATTCCACGGCACACTTCGTCCCGTTCCTCCGGTACGAGCACCGGGCCGCCCGACCCACTGACGGCCCCGGGATCTCTGGCCAGATCCCGGTACGCCGCCGACGCCGTCGGCCGTCCCGGTTCCGCTGCGGGGATGCGCCCGATCACCGCAGCCGGCGGTGCCACCCAAACCAGACGCCTCGCCGCGTCCGGGTCGCGGTCGATCCTCGCCGCCGGCCGGACCGAGTGCGTCGCCATATCGCCCCATGCTGACCGCCACCACCCGGGGACCCAGGGAGAAACCGGGTGGGTCGGGGGTGGTCAGCGCCAGGGCTGCGCGCGCGTCGCGGCGCCGGGCGCAGCTCGACTATCACGCCAACTGGAGGTTGGTCTGATGTCCGATGCAACCACGACGGACGACCGCGCCGGGATCTCCCGGCGCAACGTCCTGCGGGCCGGCGCGGTGGGAATCGCCGCCGTCGGTGTCGGTGCCGGGAAAGTGCTCCTGCAGCCCTCGCTGGAGAACCGGGGACTGATGTCCCCGGACGGGATGTTCGACGCGGCGTCGATCGCCATGGCGGACTCGATCTACATCGAGGTCTTCCCGACGTCCCCGTTGATCCTGAACCCGTTCAGTGACCCGCTGGTCATTCCGCCGGCGGCCACGCCGGTGCCGCCGGCGGAGTACCAGAACTGGCCGAAGCCGCCCGGTCCGGGGCTGGGTCAGCAGAACTCGTTCGGGAACGAGACCCACCAGCTGTGGCCGAGCGCGATCGGCTACCCGGACCCGATCGTCTACAAGTTCGACCTGCTGGTCCGGACGCACTCGTTCACGACGTCGCAGGTGCTGCCGATCAACTCGCTGGGGCAGAACGTGGCCTCCTACGACGCGGCGGGGAACACCTACCCGGCCGGCACCGTCCGCACCCTGCCGCCCTCGACGATCTACGGCTTCAACGGCACGTTCCCGGGGCCGCGGATCAACGCCGAGTACGGCAAGCCGGTGCTGGT
>DATDKW010000386.1:0-19005 GCA_036519715.1 Mycobacteriales bacterium | reverse complement strand
GAACCGGCAAGCGGTCGGAGACTGTGCTGGCGGCGCGTTGGTCGGCTTCGGGTCGCCAGGCGCTGTAGACGCGCAGGGTCGTAGTTCCGCCGCCGCCGTGGCCAAGACGGCCGGCCACGGTGCGGACATCGACCCCGGCGGCGATGAGCTCGGTTGCCGAGTAGTGGCGTAGGTCCTTGATGTCCATGTCCCAGCTGAGGCCGGCGCACATCCGGGAGTAGCGCTGGGAGACGGAGCTCGGCCGCCGCCACGTCGCGTGGGTCGGGTCGGTGGAGAACAGGTACGTCTCGTCGGTGAGCGTCATATCGAGCCGGGCCAACTCGGCCACCAACGAGTCCCGGTAGACCTGCAGCAGCGTCACCGTGGTCGCGTCGAGGGTGATGCGTCGGCGCTGGTGGGTCTTGGTGTCTTTCACCCACATCTTGGTCCCGCTCTGGGCTATCGCGCGGCGGATGGTCAGGATGCCGGCGTCGAGGTCGACGTGCGACCACTGCAGGGCGCACAGCTCGCCGCGGCGGGCGCCGGCGACCATGGCCAGCCAGACCATCAGACCCCAGTCGAACGACTTCCACGCCTTCATCGAGATCCGCGCGGCCTGCTCGACCGTGGGCGGAGTTGGATCGGGCGGGGTGGTGGCGGGCGGCTTGATGCGGTCGACCGGGTTGGTGCCGAGCCACTCCCAGCGGACGGCGCTCTTGCAGGCGTCGTTGAGGATGCTGTGCAGCTTGCGGAGCGTGCCGTTGGCGAGGGGCTGGCACTCGTGAGGTGCGCACCGTTCGTCGCACTCGTGGTCTCGGCTGGTGCGGTGCTTGATGGCACGCCGTCGACCGCTGCAGTGGGCGCGGCAGCGGCGGAGCGTGGCGAAGAAGCTGTCCAGGACCTCGCCGTCGAGGCGACCGACGGCGAGCGTTCCGAGCAGCGGGCGGATGTGGACGCGGATGACGCCCTCGTACCGGTCGTAGGTCGTCGGCTCCACGTCGAGCCGCTCCAAGTACCGGTCCATGAGCTGGTTAACGGTCGCGTTTGTCCGCGGCGCCCGGCGCTCGTCGACCTTGCTCAGCAGGCGTGTACGGACCTTCTCGGCGTTCGCCGCGGCGCGCGGCCCTGCCGGCACGGTCTCGGTGAGGAAGTGCCGCTTCTTCGAGACGGGGTCGATCCCGGCGTAGACCCGGACCCGCAGAGCGCCGCTCGGCAGCTCCTCCACCTCGCCTCGCGTGCGGCTCCGAGCCTTCGTTGTGGCAGCCATGGAGCCACCGTAAGCCCAACTGGCTCCACGGGTAGCTCCACGACGCTCTCCGAAGATTGGATCGAAAAATCGGACTCGAGCGCTACGGTGCAGGTCAGGCGGTGGATCTCGGTGGTGCCCCCGGCAGGATTCGAACCTGCGGCACCCGCTTTAGGAGAGCGGTGCTCTATCCCCTGAGCTACGGGGGCGCGGGGTCAGTGTCTCATGGAGTCCGGTACGTCCCGGCAACTCAGGCGGAGGTCCGGACCGGGCCAAAGACCGGGGCCAGGGCGGCCTGGGCGTTGGCGACGCCGGCGCGGCCGTCGGCGATCGTCTGCACGGCCGCGGTGACGTCGGCGCGGACCGCGGCGATGCGGGCGGCGGCGGTCGTGTCGGCGGCGGAGACGTCCAGCTGGTCCTGGTGCTTCTCCAGCCAGGCGGTGAGCTGGTCGAGCAGCTGCGGGATCAGCTCCAATGAATATCCGACGGCGCCGAAGACCGCGTACACGTCGGCGGCGGTGCTGACGCCCGACCAGCTGGCGTGGGCGGCCTGGCGCAGCGCCTCCTCGGCGGTCCGGGCGGCGCCGGCGGCGCTCATGGCCTCGGTGATCGCGGGCAGGTCCTGGTCCTCCGGCTCGGTCATGCCGATCGGCGTACCCGATCCGCACCCGCGTCGAACCCCGGACGTGCTGCGAGGGCCCGGCGCACCGCGGCCGGACCCTCGCTGGCACTGCCCGTCCTCTGTGGACGGTGATCGATCAGGGCCGGGTGGCCCCGGTGATCGGCATCATGTCGACGCTGGCGTAGCGGACCACATCGCCGGTCTGCGGCGCGTGGATGACCTGTCCACCGCCGACGTACAGCGCCACGTGGTGCACCGGAGACCCGTAGAACACGAGGTCACCCGGCTGCAGCGCGGACGCCGACACCCGCTGTCCACTGCTCATCTGCATCGCGGAGGAGTGCGGGAGCGACACGCCCGCCCGGCCCCACGCGTACATGGTGAGACCCGAGCAGTCGAAAGTGGACGGTCCCGCGGCGGCCCACACGTACGGGCTGCCGAGCTTCGACCGGGCGGCCGCGATCGCGGTCGCCGCTCCCCCGCTCGCCGGGACATCGGCGACCGGCGCGGTCTGGGCCGGCGCCGCCGTCCGGGTCTCGGCCCGGGAGGCCCGTTCCGGGGCCGGCTGCGCCTGGGAGTCGCGATAGGACTGCTGCTCGGCGGCGGAGAGCCGGTCGAACATCGCCTTGCTCTGCGCGGCCTGCTTCGACAGCGAGGCACGCTTCGCGGCCAGGTCGGAGGTGAGCTTCGCCGCCGCGGCCTGGGCCGCCTTGGCGTCGCTCGCCGCCTTCGCCGCGGCCTCGCTGGCCTTCGTCGCCGCGGTCAGGACCGCGGAGCGCCGGTTGGAGACGACGTCGATGATGCTCGCCTGGGCGGCGAAGTCACCGGGCGAGCTGCTGGACAGCATCGCCCCGAACGTCCCGAACGGATCCGAGCGCGACTCGGACGTGACCAGCTGCTTGATGCGGCCGCGGAACGCCGAGACCGTCTTGGCGGCGGCCGTCGCCTTCGCCTTCGCGGTCTTCGACTCGGCCGTGCGTTTCCCGAGCGTGATCCGAGCGTCGTTGTACTGCTCCGTGACCTTCTCGAACTGCTCGTTGAACGCCTTGAGCTGGGTCAGCGCCTGGGCCGAGGTGGACGGTGCCGGAGGGGTGGCACCGGGGGCCGCCTGACCGCTGGTGGCGGAGAGCCCCACGATGAGGGCGACCGCACCGGCGACGGCGAATGATCGGGACAGGCGGGAAGTGGGTCTCGGTACTGCCACCGAGGCGGCACTCCTTGTCTTCCAGTTCCGCCGACCGGGTTAGCTGACGGGTTCGGGCGTGGAAGGCGCCCTACGGTCCTGCCCCAGTCGAGCGGGCGGTGTCCGATTCACCCCAGGGAAGGGAGGTGGGTCCCCGGCTCGTGACTTCGATGGTTCCGCGTCACGATTAGACGGTGACTTCCGGTGCCGCCCCGAGCGGGCGACAGACGGCCGGTAAGCCGCGTGAAGATTACGGCCTGTACGGACGGAGTCAAGAAGCCCTGACCTACGGTGACGCAAAATCCGGCCCCAGATCACCCGTTCGGCTCAACCGGTGGCCCGGTCAGAGCCTCCAGTGCCTCCCGAACGTGACCGCCTGTCCGCTGCAGAGCACGCTGCGCGACGGAAGTGGGCACTCGGGCCAGCAACGTGAGAAGGGCCACTCTGCCGTCCCCGTCGGCCTCGTCCACGGCGTTCCGGCACATGTCGGGGTCCTCGCCCGTCGCCGCCTCCAGCGCCGCCGCGATCCGCCCGCGCAGCTTGGAGTTGGTCGCCACCGCCCCCACCATGAGGTTGGACCAGGTCCGTCCACAGCGGACCATCGTCGCGGTGGACAGGGCGTTGAGCGCCAGTTTCTGGGCCGTACCGGCCTTGAGCCGGGTGGAGCCGGTGACCGCCTCCGGTCCGGTGTGGACGGCCACATGCACGTCCACTTCGGACCCCGCTGCGGCCGAAGGGTTTCCGCTCAGCAGGACGGTGCCGGCGCCACGGGACCGGGCTTCACGCAGCGCAGCGACAGCGAACGGTGTGCGACCGCTGGCGGTCACGCCGACGAGCACGTCGCCCGGCCGGGCCAGGGCGCCGATGTCCCGGCCGGCGGTGGTGTCGTCCTCGCCGTCCACGATGCCGTCGTACGCGGCCACGTACGCGGTCCAGCGGCCCGGCTCCAGCCCGTACGTCGGGCCGAGCTCGTCGGCGTCCAGGGCGGCCAGCCGGCCCGAGGTGCCGGCGCCCACGACGTGCACCCGGCCGCCGCCGCGGAGCGCGCCGACGAGCAGGTCGACGGCCCGGGTTAGCTCCGGCAGCGCGGCCGCGACCGCGGGCGGCACGGTGGCGTCCTCGGCGACCAGCAGCCGCAGCACGTCCTCGGTCGGCAGCCGGTCGATGTCCGCGGTGGCCGGGTTGCGCCCCTCGGTGGGCGAGTCCACGTGCACGGAAGTGGTCATGCCGGCCTCTCGTCGGTCTGGGTCACCTTCTTCAAGCCGCCGGGCGCGTCCGGGTCGAGCCCGAGCCGCCGGGCCAGTGCCTCCACCGCCAGCTGCCCCGGTACGACCAGCCCCAATGGGGCCAGCTGCTCCGGCAGGTCCGGTCCCGGCATCGCGGTGTCGGCCCGCTGGGCCAGCGCGGCCCCGCCGCCGATGGCGTGCACGGGGACGCCGGCCCGCCGGAGCCGGTCGGCCAGGGAGAGCACCCCGGGCAGCACGGGTCCGTCGCCGGCGGCCACCAGCAGGGCCGGCGTACGGGGGCCGGCGACCGCGATCGGGCCGTGCAGGAGGTCCGCATAGGACAGTCCACTTGCGTCGATCGAGCAGGTCTCGCGGACCTTGAGGGACAGCTCCCACGCGGTGGAGGCGGCGAACCCGCGGCCGGACACGATCAGCCCGTCCACTTCGGACAGTGCGGTGACCAATGGGTCCACATCGGACTCGAGGATTTCTGCCACCGCGTCAGGGATCCGCTGGGCTCCGGTTCGCAACGCCGGGTCGGCGCCCAGACCCAGCGCCAGCACGACCAGCGCGGCCAGCTGGGTGGTGTAGGACTTGGTGGCCGGCACCGCCCGCTCCGGACCGGCCTCGGTGACCAGCGCCAGCGACGCCGCGGCCGCCAGCGGGCTGCCGCCGTCGTTGGTGATCGCCACCGTGGCCGCGCCGCAGTCGGCCGCCCACGCCAGCGTCTCCACGATCTCCTCGGTCCGGCCGGACTGAGACAGCGCCACCGCCAGCACGCCGTCCAGGTCCAGCCGGCGGCGGTAGCGGGTGGCGACCGACGGCGAGGCCGGGGTGGCCAGCCGGCCGGCGCCGACCTCGCACAGGTATCGGCCGTAGAGGGCGGCGGCGTCGGAGGAACCGCGGGCGATGAACAGGACCTGCCGGGTCCGGGCGGCCAGCGCGGCGACGTCCGGTTCCCGCGGCAGGAGCGCGTCCAGGGTCCGCCGCAGGGCCTCGGGCTGTTCCCGGATCTCCCGGGCCATCCAGGTGGCGGGGGCGGACACGGTCACGGTCGGACCCGGTCGGCGGCGTGATCCGGCGCGGACACCCCGGCCCCGGGCACCGTCCCGTACGCCAGCCGGCCGCCGAGCCAGGTCGCCCGCGCGGTCAGGTCGTCGCCGAGCCAGACCAGGTCGGCGGTCGCGCCGGTTGCGATCCGGCCCAGGTCGGGCCGGCCCATCACGTCGGCCGGCAGCCGGGTCGCCGCGTCCACGGCCGCACGCAGGTCGACCCCGGCCGCCACCACGTTGGCCACGGCCGCGTCCAGCCGCAGGCCCGAGCCGGCGATGGTGCCGTCGGCCCGCCGCGGCAGCCCCAGCGGATCGACCGAGACCTGCTGGCCGCCCAGGTCGTACGTGCCCGGCGGCATGCCGGCGGCCGCGACCGCGTCGGTGACCAGGACGATCCGGCCCGGCGCGGCCGCGAAGGCCAGCCGGCAGATCGGCGCGGCCACGTGGTGCAGGTCGGCGATCAGCCCGCAGGTCAGCCGCGGGTCGGCCAGCGCCTGGCCGACCAGTCCGGGCTCGCGGTGGTGCAGCGGCCGCATCGCGTTGAACAGGTGGGTGACCAGCCGGGCGCCGGCGTCGGCGGCCTCCTCGGTCTGGGCGGCGGTGGCGTCGCTGTGCCCGATGCTGACCAGCACGCCGGCCCGGACCAGCCGCCGGATCGCCGCCATCCCGCCCGGCCGCTCCGGTGCCAGGGTGTGCATCCGCAGCAGTCCCGGCGCGGCCTCGATCAACGCGTCGATGGACGCCGGCACGGGGTCGCGGAGCAGGGCCGGGTCGTGCGCGCCGTGCCTGTTCGCGGCCAGGAACGGGCCCTCCACGTGCACGCCGAGCACCCGGGCCCCGCCCAGGTCGGCCGGCAGCGCCGCGGTCCGGCGCAGCGCGGCCACCAGCTCGGACACCGGCGCGGTGATGAACGTGGGCAGGAACGCGGTGACGCCGGTCTCCGGCAGCCGCCGGGACACCTCGGCCCAGCCGGCCGGGTCGGCGGCGACGAAGTCGACCCCGAAGCAGCCGTTGATCTGGATGTCGACCAACCCGGGGACCAGGACGCCGGACGGCAGGTCCACGTCCGGGCGGACGCCCCCGTACGTGTCGCCCGCGACCACACCCACGATCGTCCCGTCGGAGACGGCGATGCAGGCCGGTCCGAGCGGCACGTCGTCGGCGACGACACGCGGCGCGCGGATCACTGGCACGGGAACCTCCCCCGGGCAGGAACATTGACACTGTGCAGAACGGTCTGGTCCACTTCCGGACTAGACCGGTCCATACCAGTGCGGCGACTGTAACCGCGGGAAGGAAGAGCGCGCAATGGCCGCCGGAGAGACCGCGGGCAAGGTGAGCATCGATCACCACAGTCCGGTGCCGAAGTACTCCCAGCTCCGGGAGATCCTGCTCGACCTGGTCGAGACGGAGCTGGCCCCGGACCAGTCGATCCCGTCCGAGCGCGAGCTGTCCGCCCGCTTCGGCCTGTCCCGGATGACCGTGCGGCAGTCGGTGGACCACCTGGTCTCCGAGGGCCGGCTCTACCGCGTGCAGGGCAAGGGCACCTTCGTGGCCCGGCCCAAGATCGAGATGCCGCTGCGGCTGGCCTCGTTCACCGAGGACATGCGGGCCCGCGGGCTGGAGCCGGGCTCCCGCGACCTGGACCGGCGGACCGACAAGGCCAGCGCCCACCTGGCCCGGATGCTGGAGATCGCCCCCGGCGACGCCGTGCACGTCATCGAGCGGCTGCGGACCGCCGACGGGATCCCGATGGCGGTCGAGCGCTCCCACGTGCCGGACGCGGTCGCTCCCGGCCTGTCGGACGAGTCGCTGGCCGGGCGGTCGCTGTACGACCTGCTGGCCTCGACGTACGGGGTGCTGCTGGACCGGGGCGAGCAGACCATCGAGGCCGGCATCGCGGACCCGACCGACGCGGCCCTGCTGGACCTGCCGGCCGGGGCCGCGGCGGTGCTGCTGCTGCAGCGGCGGTCGTTCGCGGGCGAGCGGCCGGTCGAGTTCGCCGTGTCGACCTACCGGGCCGACCGCTACCAGCTGCACGTCGCGCTGGAAGTGCCCCGTACCGGTCGTTAGGGCTGTTCGGTGATGTGGACGGCGGCCTCCTCGGCGGAGGCGCCGGCCCCGGAGATGCCCGCGTCGTAGGCGATCATGTCCTTCTCGGTGTCGGACTCCAGGCCCTCGTCCGGCTCGACCAGCCGGCCGGCCCGGGGCTGCTCCTCCTCGAAGGACGCGCCGGACATGTCCAGGTCGCCACCGGCGTCGGCCAGCGCCCGCCGGGCGTCCGGGTCGTCGTCGGCCTCGGTGGCCAGCTCCGCGTCCCGGTCCTCCTCGACGTTGGGGTCGTCCTCGGTGTCCTTGCGCTGCCCGAGGATCTGGTCGACCGGGTCGCCCAGCTCCTGCTCCAGCAGGTCCGGCTCGTCCTCGGCCAGCCGCTGGTCCAGCGTCTCGCCCTCGCGCATCTCGGTCAGCGTGTTGCCGAAGTCGGTGCGGTGGTTGGGCCGGTCGTCCGGGACCCAACTGGTGTCGTACACCGAGGCGTTGCGATCGTTGGTGTTGTCGTCCTCGTCGATCGGGTCGAGGACCTCGTTGTCCTCAAGCGTCGACTCCTCGTCGATGTCCATGACCGCGTCCTGCGGGTCGCTGCCCGATTCCATCGCGCCCGGGTCCACGCTCATGAGTCTGCTCTCTCCTCGCTCCGAGTCACCGCTGCCGATCAGCGACGCTTCACGCTAGTCACCCGCAGTGGCGTCCCCTGCTGGCAGGTGCTCAAAACGCCGGGCTGCAGAATGCCCTCGACCCGGACCGGGACGCCCACGGGGACGTCCTTGCCGTTGAGGACCAGGTACATCGTGCTCCCTGACGTGAGGACCTTGCAGCCGGGTTCGACCCCGCCCTCGATGATCCCGTCCACGGTGATCGGGCGGCCGGTGCCGATCGGGATGCCGGGCGGTCCGGGGCGCTTGGTCGCGGTCCCGGTGGGAACCGAGGTCGGCGTGCTCGGCACCGGGACCGGGGTCGGGAAGGCGGTCGTGGTCGGCGCGGCCGTGGTCGGGTCGCCGCCGGCGGCCTGGTCGGTGGCGTTGCCGCAGCCGGACAGCAGCAGGGCACCTCCCACGGCCGGCAGGACGAGCAGGACGCGGAGCCGGACCGTCACCATGTGCGCTCCGACGTACGGGACGGCCGCCGGGTTCCCGACGCGCGGGGGCACCGCTGCGGCCTTAGGGTCGCGCCCGTGACCAGCGTGTTGTGGTTCCGGCGGGACCTCCGGCTCGGGGACAACCCGGCGTTGCTGGCGGCCCGGGACGCGGCCGGCGACGGCGTGCTGCCGCTGTTCGTGCTCGACGACGCGCTGCGCGGACCGAGCGGAGCGCCGCGGCTGACCTTCCTCTACCGCTGCCTGCGCTCGCTCGACGACGCGCTGGGCGGGCGGTTGGTGGTGCTGCGGGGCCGGCCCGAGAACGTGCTGCCGCGAGTGGTCCGCGACGTCGGCGCGTCCTCGGTGCACGTCGCGGCCGACTTCGGGCCGTACGGGCGGGGGCGGGACGAGCGGGTCGAGGCCGCGCTGCCGGACGGGGTGCCGCTGGTCCGGACCGGCTCGCCGTACGCGGTTGCGCCCGGGCGGGTGCGCAAGGACGACGGCACCCCGTTCCGGGTCTACACACCGTTCTACCGAGCCTGGACCCGGCACGGCTGGCGCGCCCCGGCCGACTCCTCCGGCCCCGTGTCCTGGCTGACCGGGATCGACTCGACCGGGATCCCGAAGGACCCGGACCTGCCGGCCGGGCTCGCGATACCGGACGCGGGCGAGGCGGCGGGGCTGGCCCGATGGGCCGAGTTCCAGGAGGCGGCGCTGCGGACGTACTCCGACAAGCGCAACCGTCCAGATCACCCGGGGACGAGCCGTCTCTCGGTGCACCTGAAGTACGGCACGGTGCACCCGCGGACGCTGCTGGCCGACCTGAAGGGCAACAGCGCCGAGGGCGCCGAGACCTTCCGCAAGGAGCTGGCCTGGCGGGAGTTCTACGCCGACGTGCTCTGGCAGGAGCCGCGGTCGGCGCGGGAGTGCCTGAACACCGCGTACGCGGGGATGGAGCTGGACTCCGACCCCGCGCGCTTCGCCGCCTGGGCCGAGGGTCGGACCGGCTACCCGATCGTCGACGCCGGCATGCGGCAGCTGCGGTCGCAGGCCTGGGTGCACAACCGGGTCCGGATGATCGTGGCGTCCTTCTTCGTCAAGGACCTGCACCTGGACTGGGCCCTCGGCGCCCGGGAGTTCATGCGGCACCTGGTGGACGGGGACCTGGCCTCCAACTGCCACGGCTGGCAGTGGGTGGCCGGGTGCGGCACGGACGCGGCGCCCTTCTACCGGGTGTTCAACCCGATCACGCAGGGCCGGAAGTTCGACCCGTCCGGCGACTACGTGCGGACGTTCGTCCCCGAGCTGCGGTCGGTCGAGGGCGCGGCGGTGCACGAGCCGTGGGACCTGCCCGGCGGGGTGCCGGCCGGCTACCCGGAGCGGATCGTCGACCACGCGGCCGAGCGGCTGGAGGCATTGGCCCGGTACGAGCGGGTGCGCCGATAATAAAGCTGACCTCGCTGCGCTCGGCCCGGGTGACGCTGCTGCTCGGCATCGTGCTCGGCGTCGGCTCCACCGCCCTGCTGGGCTGGGCCGTGCTCGCGACCTGGCCGGAGTGGTCGACCGAGGACCGGGCCGCGTTCAACCCGGGCGCTACCTGCCCGGGTCCGCGTCGGACAGCCTCACGCTGCCGCCCTTCCCCGACTCCCCCGCCGGGCTGAGCACCTGGGCGGCCGGGCTGGTGGTGGCCGGCTGGCTGGCGGTCTTCCTGGGGCTGGCCGCGGTGGTGCTCGACCGGCGGGACGTGTGAGCCGTGCGATCAGCTCCGGACGACGGCGCGGTCGCTGTCCTTGCCCGCGGCCAGCGCCTCCTTGATCCGCACCCGCGGGCCGCTGCGCAGCACCGCCCCGGCGTAGATGCGGCCGGCGACCCGGATCAGCAGCACGACCGCGATGACCATGAGCAGCATGGACAGCCCGACCTCCCACAGCGGCACGTTGCCGGAGGCCCAGCGGATCGGCATCACCATCGTGGAGAACGGCGGGACGATCGAGGTCACCCGGGACAGCCCGCTGTCCGGGCTGCCCTGGGCGCCGAGCGCGAGGAAGAAGCTGCCGACCAGCAGGACCGACAGCGGTGCGGTGACGTTCTGCACCTCCTCCTGCCGGGAGACCAGCGAGGCCAGCGCGGCGTAGAGGCAGGCGTAGAAGGCGAAGCCGAGCAGGAACCAGATCAGCACCTGACCGGCCACCCCGGCGATCCCGCTCGGCACGTCGACCACGCCGGTGGCCAGCGCGGCCACGATGCCGACCAGCCCGGTGAGCACCAGTTGGCCCAGCCCGAGCAGGCCGATGCCGATGACCTTGCCGGTGAGCAGCTGCCAGGGGCGCAGCGTGGCCAGCAGCAGCTCCACCACCCGGCTGGACTTCTCCTCGACCACGCCGAGCGCGACCCACACGCCGTAGCCGATGAGCTGGAAGTAGAGCAGCAGCACGCCGAAGAACGCAGCGCCCCGGCGGGAGTCCGAGTCGGGGTCCGGCGGGTCGATCGCGGTCACGGCCAGCGGCGGCACGTTCAGGGCCCGGGAGACTGCGGCGGCGTCCAGGCCGGCAGCGGTGATCCGGTCGGCCGCGGCCGCCTGGCGATACGCGGTCTGCACGACCTGCTCGGTCTTGCCGCCCAGCTCCGAGTCGACCAGCACCCGGTCGGTGCCCAGGAAGACCGCGTCGGCGTCGCCCGCCTCGACGGCCGAGCGCGCGGCGGCCTCGTCGGCGTACGAGGTGACGGTGACCGTCACGTCCTGGACCTTCGCCGCCTGCTCCAGCGCGGACTGGACGGTCGTGGTGTTCCCGACCAGGCCGACGCTGATCTTGTCGTCACCGGAGTTGACGACGGCCGGGATGGCGACGACCGCCCCGACGATGAGCAGGGTGATGACGGTCGAGATGAGGAAGCTGCGCTCGCGTACCCGGGTGCTGATCTCCCGGCGGACGACGAGCGGCACCATGCCGCGGGGTGCGCCTCGGTCGGCCCTGCTCATGCCACCGCTCCCTGTCGGACCGGGCCGGCGCCGGCCTCGTCCTGGTCGCCTTCGGACACCGCTTCCCGGAACAGCTCGGTCAGGGTCGGCTGGCGCCAGCTGAACTGCTCGACCCGGCCGGCCCGGGCCGCCGCGGCCAGGATCTGCTGGTCGTCCACACCGTCGGCCAGCTCGAGCACCTGCTCACCGCGGCGCTCGGACACGACCGTGACGCCGGGCAGCCCGGACGTCCAGCCGGGCGGCGCGTCCGGGACGGTGACCACCAGCTGGCGGGTGCCCTCCTGGGCCCGCAGCTCGGCGACGGTGCCGGTGGCGACCATCCGGCCGCCGTTGATGATGCCGACCGAGTCGCAGAGGCGCTCGACCAGGTCGAGCTGATGGGAGGAGAACACGACCGGCACCCCGCCGCGGGCCCGCTCCAGCAGCACCCCGGCCAGGGCGTCGACACCGACCGGGTCCAGGCCGGAGAAGGGCTCGTCCAGGACAAGCACTTCCGGCCCGTGCACCAGGGCGGCGGCCAGCTGCACCCGCTGCTGGTTGCCCAGGGACAGCTTCTCCACGGCGTCGTTGCGGCGCTCGGCGACGCCGAGACGCTCGGTGAGCTCGTCGGCGGCGCGGGCCGCGGCCGGCGCGTCCAGACCGTGCAGCCGGGCGAGGTAGACCAGGTGCTCGGCCACCCGCATCTTCGGGTAGAGGCCGCGCTCCTCCGGCATGTAGCCGAACCGCCGCCGGGTCTCGAACGTCACCGGCTGGCGCTGCCAGCGCACCTCGCCGGCGTCGGCGGCGAGCACTCCGAGCATGATGCGCATGGCTGTCGTCTTCCCGGCGCCGTTGGCTCCGACGAACCCGTACACCTCTCCCGGGCGCACGGAGAAGGACAGGTTGCTCAGGGCGACCGTGTCGCCGTAGCGCTTGGTGAGACCGTCGAGTTCGAGCATGCTTTCCTCTCCGGATGGGCGGTTGCCGGACATACTGCCCGGTCGGCGCCGCCGCTCGCAGCCGGACAGCCAGGCTAATTCGGATCCTTTGGACATACCTCAGATGTCGGGCGTATGCTCCCGACCGTCCGAGCATCGGCTGGAGGGACGGCAGGCATGGGGAACGGGTTCGTCACCGATCCCGGGCAGCTGAAGACGCTGGCCACGGCGCTCTACCGGCTCAAGGGCAAGTACGACGGGATCACCGTCAGCTCCCCGGCCGAGGGCGAGGCTCTCGGGAGCCCCGACGTGGAGAGTGGCGTCAGCACCATCCAGACCAGGTGGACCCGCAAGAAGCCCGAGGTCGGGCAGCTGCTGGACCAGCTGGCACAGGGCGTGTTCGTGGCCGCCCGGGAATACGGCTGGACCGAGGAGCAGGCCCGCAAGGACGCCTTCGACAACCCGGACGGGTCGAATCCGGGGGGTTCCCAGCCGGGCGGCTCCGGTGGGGGCTCGTCCTCGCCGGGCGGCGGGTCCAGCTCTCCCGGTGGCGGCGGTTCGTCGTCGCCGGGTGGGGGTGGGTCGAGCTCGCCCGGCGGCAACGCGACCTTCACCCCGCCGGGCGGCGGCCAGTCCGGCTCCTCCGGGGACGGGACCAAGCCCGGCGATCCCACGACCACGACGACCGACAACGGGCCCGGGACCTCGCCCGGCGACCCGACCCAGCCGACGGACACCGACGGCGACGGCACCCCGGACTACCAGGACACCGACTCCGACGACGACGGAATCCCGGACTCGGTCGAGCGCACTGGCAACCCGGACGCGTCGGTCGGCCCGGGTGGCACGATCCACCCCGCCACCACGGCCGGTGGCGCGACCCACCCCGGCGACCCGACCGGCAGCTCGTTCAGCCCCGGTGACAGTGCCGTGGGCAGCACGGTCGGGCCCGACTACGACGGGGACGGGATCGGCGACTCGACGGAGTACGGGTCGGCGGGATCGCCGATGGCGCCGGCCGATGTCGCCCCGAGCACGACGACCGGGGTGATCGGCGCCGACACCGCCGACACCGCCGGCTCCGACCTCGGCTCCGGCAGCTCTGACTTCGGCGGCTCCAGCAGCTCTGACTTCGGCGGCTCCAGCGGCACCGACTTCGGCGGCTCCAGCGGCACCGACTTCGGCGGCGGCTCCAGCGGCTCCGACCTCGGCGGATCCGACCTGTCCGGTTCGGGCGGGGTCGGCACGGACACGGGGACCGGCGCGGACGCCGGCTCCCCGATCGGGGGCGGGAGCGGGTCCGTCGGCGGAGGGGGTTCCGTCGGCGGGCCCGTCCCGGACACGGCGGCCAGCACACCGGTGGACCCGGCGTCGCTCAGCGGCGGCGGCTCGGTCGGCTCGGGATCGGGCACGGTCGGCGTCGGCGGCGAGGCCACCGGCGGCGGCGCGACCACGGCGGCGGATCCGGGCGGGCTGCCGGTGGCGGCCGCGGTCGCGCCGGTGGGCGTGCTGGGGGCGGCCGGAGCCGCGGCCTGGGCCGTGCACCGCAAGCGCAAGCAGGACGACGAGGACGCCGCCGAGGACGAGGACGACTACCTGTGAGCGCGAGGGGCGGCGGTAGCGTGCCGGACGCCGGCGGTGGGTCGGGTCGGAGCGGGAGGGGATCGCGGTGAGCGGGCGGGACCGGTGCTACGCACTGCCGGAGCTGCAGCAGTGGGAGACGGCACAGACCGACCACTACGTCTGGGGTGACCCGGCGGCGATCCAGGCCTACGGCCGAGGGCTGGACACCGCCGGCGAGGACCTCAAGTCCGTCGCCGACAGCCTCGCCGGGATGAACGTGGCCGACTTCTGGACCGGCCCCGCGGCCCAGGCCTTCACCGAGCTCAAGGGCCGGGTCGTGCCGGCCGTGCAAGGCCTGGCGACCATGCAGAAGGAATCGGCCACCGCGCTCGGCACCTGGCAGCAACACCTCGGCGTCTACCAGGAGGACTGCGCCACCGCCGTCACCACCGGCCGGGCCGGCTGGCACCTTTACCAGAGGACGTCCTGCGACAACGCCGACGCCCGGGCCAAGATGGCCAGCGGCAAGTCCGGCATCACCAACGCCGTGAGCGGGCGCAACACCGCCGGCCGGACCTGCCGGACCGCGCTGGAGGCGGCGGCGACCAAGGCCGACGTCCCGACCGCGCCGCCGACCCCGGCCGGCCTGCCGCACCAGGTCTCCACCACCCGGGGCCAGGTCGGCACCGCGCCGTCCGGGCGGGAGCCCGTGCCGTTCACCGGGCCGATCCCGGCCGGCCAGCCCCGGCCGTACGTCGACCCGGCCAACGGCAGGATCGTGGTGCCGCGGCCCGGGCCGTGGGCGGCCGGCAAGCAGCCCTGGGACTACGCCGACGGCTCGCCGGCGCCGAGCATCGTCACCCAGCCGGCGGCCCAGAACCCGTACATCCCGAGCACGCCGCCGGCGGACACGTCGACGCTGGGGATCACGCCGTCCGGGAAGGCGCCGATCCCGTTCACCGGGCCGACCGTGGACGGCCGGCCACAGTACGTCGACCCGACCAACGGCCGGATCGTCGTCCCGGCCATGGGGCCGTACGCGACCGGCAAGCGACCCTGGGTGTACGCGAACTGACCCTGCGGGTGTGAGCGGCCGCGACGGGGAAAGACACCTGGTCATGGTGACCAAGGAGGAGTTCTCCGTCGCGGTTCCGCCCACCGGCGTCGGCCTGGACGGGGTGCGGGAGGCGGCCAGGCACTGCCACGCCTGCCCGCTGTGGGAGCCGGCCACGCAGACGGTCTTCGGGCTGGGTCCGGCCGACGCCCGGGTCCTGTTCATCGGCGAGCAGCCCGGCGACGTCGAGGACCGCAAGGGCGAGCCGTTCGTCGGGCCGGCCGGGAAGCTGCTGGACCGGGCCCTGGTCGAGGCCGGCATCGACCGCGACCAGACGTACGTGACGAACGCGGTGAAGCACTTCCGGTTCACCCAGACCGGCAAGCGCCGGCTGCACCAGACGCCCGGGCCCGAGCACGTCGCCGCCTGCAAGCCCTGGCTGGAGGCGGAGCTGGCGCTGGTCGACCCCGAGCTGGTGATCTGCCTCGGCGCGACCGCGGCCAAGGCGATGTTCGGGCCGTCGTTCCGGATCACCAGGCAGCGCGGCCAGCTGGTGCCGCTGGAGCCACCCGCGCCGCTCGCCGGTGAGGGGTCGCTGTTCGACGACGAGCCCGAGGACGCCGCGGTCAAGTCGGCCTGGATCATGGCGACGGCACACCCGTCGGCGGTGCTGCGTGTGCCCGAGGAGGGTCGCCAGGCCGCCTACGACGCCCTCGTCGCCGACCTGCGCACCGGCGCCGCCGCACTCGCCTGACGGCGGCGCCGCCCGACCTCGCCGCGCAGCGCGGGGTCAGCGGTCGGAGGGGGTGGTGTCGCGGAGGGCGGTGTCGTCGGCGGTCAGGGGCGAGAGGGTCGGCTTGATCGGCTCGCCCGTGGCGGGGTCCTCCGGGGTGCCGACCAGCGGCTCCTCCAGATCGGGCGGCGGGTCCACGGACGCGCGGTGGGCAGCCGCGTCGTAGTGCCGGAAGGCCGGCACCAGCGCGGCCGCCACCAGCACCAGGACCACCGAGGCGATCCCGCCCGCGACCCAGGACAACGTCGCCCCGGCCACCGCCGCCGTCGCCCCGGCCCGCAGGTCACCCAGCCGCGGCCCGCCCGCGACCACCACCACGAACACGCCCTGCAACCGGCCCCGCATCTCGTCCGGCGCGTACACCTGCAGGATCGTCTGCCGCAGCACCGACGAGACCAGGTCCGCGGCCCCGGCCACGGCCAGCAGCGCGACCGTGATCCACAGCGTCCGGCCCAACCCGGCCAGCGCCACCGCGGTCCCCCAGCCGACGATCGCGCACGTCAGGGCCACACCCTGGCGCCGTACCCGGCCAATCCAGCCCGACGACAGCCCGCCCAGCACCGCTCCGATGGAGATCGCCGCGAACAGCCAGCCGACCGCGCCCTCCCCGCCGAAGCGCTCCGACGACACCTCCGGGAACAACGCCCGCGGCATCGCGAACACCATCGCGATGATGTCCACCCCGAACGACATCAGCAGCACCGGCCGCCCCGCGATGAACCGCAGCCCGTCGACCACCGACCGCAGCCCCGGCCGGGTCAGCGCGGACGCGGCCGCCAGCGGCGGCAGCGGCGGCAACCGGAGCGCGGCGTAGAGGGCGACGGTGAAGAGCACGGCGTCGGTCGCGTACGCCACCGGGAAGCCGCCCCAGCGGGCGATGATCACGCCCGCCAGCAGCGGCCCGGCGACGGTGCCGACGTTCGTGACGGTGAAGTTCAAGGTGTTCGCGGCCGGCACCTCGGCCCGGGACAGCAGCCGCGGCAGGATCGCGTTGCGGGTCGGCGACGCCACCGCGAACGCCGCCGACTGCACCGCGACCAGGCCCAGGATCAGCCCGAGCGAGTCCAGGCCCAGCACGGCCTGGGCCAGCAGCCCCAGCGTCACCAGCCAGGTCAGCGTGGCCGACACCAGCAGCAGCATCCGCCGGTCGACCGCGTCGGCGACCGCGCCGCCCCACAGCCCGAACACGATCAGCGGCAGCAGCCCGACCAGGCCGAGGATGCCGACCCAGAACGACGAGCGGCTGATGTCGTACACCTGGACCGGTACGGCCACGGCGGTCACCTGGAAGCCGACGAAGGAGACGCCCTGGCCGATGAACAGCCGCCGGTAGTCCCGGTGCCGCAGCGGGCGGGTGTCGATCGCGAGGCCGCGGAGGCGGCCGGTCACGGCGACAGCCGCTCCACGACCCACTCGGGTGAGGCGGCAGGGACGAGGCGGAAGCGCAGCCGGTCGTGCAGCCGGGCCGGGCGGCCCTGCCAGAACTCCACCGAGTCCGGCGCGACCCGGATGCCGCCCCAGTGCGCCGGGGCCGGCACCGAATCCGGGTAGCGCGCGGCGAGGTCGGCCACGGCGGCCTCCAGCTCGGCCCGCGACGCCACCACCGACGACTGCGCGCTGGCCGCCGACGCCAGCTGGCTGTCCCGCGGCCGGGAGTGGAAGTAGGCCGCCGACTCCTCGGCCGGCACCCGCGACGCCGTGCCCGTCACGATCACCTGGCGCTCCAGCGGCACCCACGAGAACACCAGCGCGACCTGGGGGTTCGCGGCCAGCTCGCGGCCCTTGCGGGACTCGTAGTTGGTGTAGAAGACGAACCCGTCGGCGGACACGCCCCGCAGCAGCACGGTCCGGACCGAGGGCCGGCCGGCCGGCGACGCGGTGGCCACCACCATCGCGGTCGGCTCGACGATGAGTTCGGAGGAGGCGGCCTCGTCGAACCAGCGGGTGAACTGCGTCACCCAGTCCGCCGCCAGGTCCTCCTCGGCCAGGGATCCGCGGGCGTACGAACGACGGAGGCTGAGGTCGGGCACCCGTCGATTTTCCTCCTCGTCACCAGGACGCGCCCACCGGTGTCGCCAAGGCCGGTCCCGGGTGGGCAAGATGACGGCAACGACCAGAGCACCGTCGACACGCTGGGAGACAGCCCGATGCCGGAGGACTTCAAGCCGGGGCTCGAAGGCGTCGTCGCCTTCGAGACCGACATCGCCGAGCCGGACAAGGAGGGCAGCGCGCTGCGGTATCGCGGCGTCGACATCGAGGACCTCGTCGGCCGGGTCGCCTTCGGCAACGTGTGGGGTCTGCTGGTGGACGGCAAGTTCAACCCGGGCCTGCCGCCGGCCGAGCCGTTCCCCATCCCGGTGCACTCCGGTGACATCCGCGTCGACGTGCAGAGCGCGATCGCGATGATGGCGCCGTACTGGGGGCTGGGGCAGTTCACCGACATCGACAACGAGCAGGCCCGCGAGGACCTGGCCCGGATCTCGGTGACGGCGATGTCGTTCGTGGCCCAGTCCGCCCGCGGTCTGGGGCTGCCGGCCGTGCCGCAGAAGCAGATCGACCAGGCCAAGACCATCGTCGAGCGGTTCATGATCCGCTGGCGCGGCGAGCCCGACCCGGCCCACGTCAAGGCGGTCGACGCCTACTTCGTGTCCGCGGCCGAGCACGGGCTCAACGCGTCCACGTTCACGGCCCGGATCGTCGCCTCCACCGGCGCCGACGGCGCGGCCGCGATCTCGGCCGCGATCGGCGCGCTGTCCGGCCCGCTGCACGGCGGCGCGCCGTCCCGGGTGCTGAAGATGCTCGACGAGGTGGAGAAGTCCGGCGACGCCGTCGGCTACGTCAAGGGCCTGCTCGACCGCAAGGAGCGGCTGATGGGCTTCGGGCACCGGGTCTACCGGGCCGAGGACCCCCGCGCCCGTACGCTGCGGCGCACGGCCAAGGAGCTCGGCTCGCGCCGGGTCGAGGTGGCCGAGGCGCTGGAGAAGGCCGCCATCGAGGAGCTGACCGCCCGCTACCCCGACCGTCCACTCCGGACGAACGTGGAGTTCTGGTCGGCGGTGGTCTTGGACTTCGCCGAGGTCCCGCCGCACATGTTCACGTCGATGTTCACCTGTGCCCGGACGGCCGGGTGGAGCGCGCACATCATGGAGCAGAAGCGGCTGAACAAGCTGATCCGGCCGTCGGCCCGCTACCAGGGCCCCGGACCGCGCAAGCCCGAAGAGGTCGAGGGCTGGGACAGCATGCCCCCGGAGTTC
>DATDKW010000385.1:0-6573 GCA_036519715.1 Mycobacteriales bacterium | reverse complement strand
CCGTCCGACTGGTTGGCCCACGCCTGCTCGATCGTCCAGCGTGACCTCACCCCGGCCGAGTGGGCGGTCTACCTGCCCGGCCGGTCCTACCGCCCGACGTGCAGCGGCTAAGCCGATCGGGCTTCAAAGCTCATGCGGGAGGAACGCGACGGAACACACGTGAATGCGCCCGCAACTGAGACCAAGAGATGAATGGATCGTCAATTCGAGCGCGCCAGCGCGACAAACCCGCCAGGTCAGGGTGGAGCCGCCTGTCGGAATCGAACCGACGACCTATTCATTACGAGTGAATCGCTCTGCCGACTGAGCTAAGGCGGCGCTCGGCAAGCGCGGGCGCGTACCGGCGGGGAACAGTGTAGCGGGCTCAGGACGGTGGGTCGGCCAGTGGGGAGCCGGCCGCGCAGAGGGGGCAGGTGGAGGCGGGCCAGAGGGCGGAGTCGAGGCTAGCGAGGCGTTCGACCGGGGCGCCGGCGATGGTGGGCGGGGCGGCGCCGAGGGTAAGGAGCGCGCCGACGGCGACCACGTCGGTCAAGCCGGCCGCGGTGGCGGCGACCGCGGAGCCGGCGTTGATGGCGTCGTCCACGATCGCGACCCGGCGGCCGCGGGCGGCGCCGGTCACCGGATAGTCCGGAGGCGACGACCAGGCGAAGTCCACGTTCAGGGCCGCCGCGACGCCGAGAGCGACGTACGCCCCGCCGATCAGCGGGCCGCAGACGACCTCCGGCCGGTACGGGCGCAGGAGCGAGGCGAGTTCGGCCACGAAGGGCTGCAGTGCCCGGGGCCGCCGGAACAGCGCGTCCAGGTCGAGCCAGAGATCGCCGTGGTAGCCCGACTCGAACGCGAAGTGTCCGCGGCGGGTGGGGAGCAGCGCTAGGAGCCCTCGTTCCAGCGCCGGTCCTCCTCGTCCATCCGCTTGTTGCGTGCGTGCAGCTCGGCCAGGCCCCGCTCGGCCTCCTCCTTCGAGGCGTACGGGCCGAGCCTGGCCTCGCGGAACCCGCGCTTGGACGGGCCCTTCTCGGCGACGCCCTTCTCGACGTTGTAGTACCAGCTGTCGTCCAATTCTTTGGCCACGTCGAGATCCTCCCCCGAAGGTCAGGCGTTGTACCGCTCGTCATGGGCCACGCGCGGCGCGCACACCGACTCGAACGAGCACGAGCATGCCCGGCCGCCGTCGCGCAGGCGGACCTTCACCGTCTCGCTCGGCACGTTGATCTCGACCACCCGGCCCGGGCCGTCGGGGGTCTCGACCTCGGAGCCGCGGGGCGGAACGGTCTCGTGGGCCTTGACGTACAGCGGGTGCTCGTATTTCAGGCAGCACAGCAGGCGGCCGCAGGCGCCGGAGATGCGCAGCGGGTTCAGCGGCAGGTCCTGGTCCTTGGCCATCCGGATCGACACCGGCTCGAAGTCCTTGAGGAACGTCGCGCAGCACAGGTCCCGGCCGCAGGAACCGATGCCGCCCTGGACCCGGGCCTCGTCCCGCGGCGAGAGCTGCCGCAGCTCGACCCGGCAGGACAGCGTCGCGCCGAGATCGCGCACCAGGCCGCGGAAGTCGACGCGGTGGGGCGCGGAGAAGTAGATGGTGGTGCGGTTGGTGTCGGGCACGTGGTCGACGCCGACCACCTTCATCGGCAGCTTGTGCTCGCGGACCAGGCGCTTCGCCGCGACCCGGGCGGCGGCCTTGCGCTTGCGGATCAGCTCGTCCCGCTCGAGGTCGGCCGGCTGCGCCAGGCCGGCCAGCACCGGCATGCCCATCGTGTCCTCGCTGACCCACTGCGGCGCCCACACGCACTCGGCCACCTCGGGGCCGTCGTCGGTGGGGACGAGGACCTTGTCCCCGATGGCGGGTGAGTACGGACCGGGGTCGAAGTAGTAGAGCCGGCCGTACCGCTCGAAGCTCACCGCGCAGACCATGCCCATGTGCCGACTCTATGTGCCGAACCGGGCGCCGCGGCAGGGGTCCGCCCTCACGGGGCGCCGCGGCAGCGTCCCGCGCGGCGAGAGGTCAGGGCAGGCGCAGGGCGACCGTCATCGCCTCGACGGCGATCCGCGGCTTGACGTTGAGCTCCAGCGCCTCCCGGCACCCCAGCACGGCGTCCAGCCGCTGCAGCACGCCTTCGGGCGTGAGCCGCGCGGCCAGCGTCCGGACGTCGGTGGCGGCGTCCGGGTGGGCCGGCCGGACCGCGGCGCCGCACTGGGCCAGCAGCACGTCCCGGTAGAACGCGGCCAGGTCGACCAGCGCCCGGTCGAGCGCGTCCCGCTGGGCCCGGGTCGAGCGCGACTTCTGCCGCCGCTCCAGCTCCTTGATCGCGCCGGCGGTGCCCCGGGTCGCGGTCGCGGCGCCCTTGCCGGTGCCGCCGGCGCCGAACGCCTGCCGCAGCGCCTCGGTCTCGGGTCCGTCGAGCTCGGCCGACAGCGCCGCGGCCTCCTGTTCGGCCGCGGTCACCAGCCGGTCGGCGGCGTCGAAGCAGGCTCCGATGCTGGTCAGGGCGGCCGGCACGGACAGCACGGCCCGCCGCCGCTTCCGCGCCTCCTCGTCCCGGGCCAGCCGGCGGGCCCGGCCGACGTGCCCCTGCGACGCCTGCGCGGCCCAGTCCGCAGCGCCCTGGTCGATGCCGTCGCGCCGGACCAGGACGGCGGCGACCGCCTCCGCGGACGGGGTGCCGAGCGGGACGACCCGGCACCGGGACCGGATGGTGATCGACACGTCGTCGGGATGGGTGGAGGGCGCGCAGAGCAGGAAGACCGTCCGGGACGGCGGCTCCTCCACCGCCTTGAGCAGCGCGTTGGACGCGGCCTCGGTCAGCCGGTCGGCGTCCTCGACCAGCACGACCTGCCAGCGGCCCAGCGACGGCAGCCGGCCGGCGGTGAGCACGATCGCGCGCATCTCCTGGACCGCGATCGACAGCCCTTCCGGCACGACGATGTGCACGTCGGCATGGGTACGGGAGCGGACGGTGTGGCAGCCCGGGCAGACCCCGCAGCCGATCCCGTCCCGCTCGCACTGCAGCGCGGCCGCGAAGGCGCGGGCCGCGACCGAGCGACCGGAGCCGGGCGGGCCGGTGAACAGCCAGGCGTGCGTCATCGAGCCGGCCGCGGTCGTCTCCCCCAGCACGATCCGGTGGGCGGCCGCGGCGGCGTCGCGCAGGGTCTCGACGGCCCGGGCCTGGCCGACGACCTCGTCCCAGACCGTCATCGGGACCGGTCCGGGGTGGTCTTTTCGGCCGGCTCCGGAGGAACGCTGGCCATGCCGACCGGCGGCACCGCGGTGCCGCGCGGTGGCACCGGCGCGACCGTCGCGCCCGGCCCGGTGCGGGACCGGCGGCTGCGCCAGCGCAGGGGCTTGCCGGCCGCCGCGTCCGCCGGCACCGGGCGGTGGGCCGCGAGCCGGGCGGTCAGCCGCTTGCCGACCGCCAGCCGGATGTGGGTCGCCACCGTGTCCGGGCTGCCGCCGGCGTCCACGACCAGGTAGTGATCCGGGTTGGCGTCGGCCAGGGACCGGAACGCCGCCCGGACCCGGCGGTGGAAGTCCAGCGACTCCCGCTCCAGCCGGTCGTGCTGCTTGGTCGAGGAGCGGGCCCGCTCCAGGCCGACCTCGGGGTCGATGTCGAGCAGGACGGTCAGGTCCGGCTTGAGCCCGTCGGTCGCCCACCGGGACAGCCGGCGCACGTCGTCGACCGACAGCGACCGGCCGGCGCCCTGATAGGCCAGCGAGGAGTCCACGTACCGGTCGGTGATGACGACCTCGCCCCGGTCCAGCGCCGGGCGGATCACCGTGTCGACGTGGTGGGCCCGGTCGGCCGCGAACAGCAGCGCCTCGGCCCGCGGGGTCAGCGAGCCGTCGGCGGAGTCGAGCAGGATGCCGCGGATCCGCAGGCCGAAGTCCGTCGCCCCGGGCTCGTGGGTGGTGGTCACCGCGACCCCGCGCTCGGCCAGCCACTCGGCCAGCCGGGCCGTCTGCGTCGACTTGCCCGACCCCTCGCCGCCCTCGAACGCGATGAGCATGCCGCCCTTGGACAGCCGCCGTCGGGCCGTGGTGTCGCCGCGGATGGCGCTGACCACGTCGGGCACCACCGGCACGCCGGTCCGGTCGTCCATCTGCCGATAGGACAGGATGCCGCCGCCGACGGCCAGCAGCCCGGCGAAGGCGAGCAGGATCCGGGTGCCGTCCACGGTGAAGTCGACGAAGCCGACATCGACGCTGCGCTGCTTGAGCAGCCCGACCACGAACGGCGCCGCGGCCAGGGTCAGGATCAGGTCGATCCGGACCAGCGACTGGACGAAGGCGAACGTGCGCCCGCGCACGTCGTCGGTCACCTCGCGGCCGAGCAGCGTGACGCCGGAGAGATAGGCCGTCCCGGCGCCGAAGCCGACCCCGATCACGCAGATGAGACTCAGCACCAGGTGGGGCATCAGCGCGACGAGCACCAGGCAGCCGCCGGCGAAGACGATCGAGAGCCCGAACAGCCGCCGCCGGGACAGGTCCCGGGCGACCCGCGGGCCGAGCCCCATGCCCAGCCCGAGCCCGACGAAGACCGCGCCGAACAGGATCCCGTACGTCGCGTCGCCGCCGCCGAGGCTGGCCGCGTAGGTCTTGCCCGTCCCGATGACCGCGCCGCCGGCGGCGAAGGCGCCCAGGATGCCGATGACCAGCCCGCGGACCAGGGGCGTGTGGCCGATGAAGGCCCAGCCCTCGACCACCAGCCGCAGCACGCCCTGGGTCGGGGCCCCGCCGGCGCCGACCGACCGGCCGCTGATCCGCCGGATCCGCTGCACCGTCAGGGCCGAGGCCAGGAAGGTCAGCGCGTTGATGTAGAGCGCGAGGTCGACCCGGTTGCCGACGAAGAACTCGAACCTGTCGGCCAGCAGCCGGGTCAGCAGCGCCAGCGCGGAGAACGCGAGCGCGGCCGCGACCGGGGTGATCCCGTACGTCGTGACCAGGCTGACCTGGTTGGCCTCCTCCAGCTGGTCCTTGCGGATCAGGTTGGGGACCGAGGCCTCCTTGGCCGGGATCCAGAACAGGCTGACGCACTCGACCAGGAAGGTCGCCACGAACAGCCACCACAGCACCCCGACCAGCGGGATCGACAGGAAGAGCGCGAACCGGCAGAGATCGGCGACCACCATCAGCTTGCGGCGGTCGAACCGGTCGGCGAAGGCGCCGGCCAGCGGGCCGAACAGGACCGCCGGCAGCAGCCGGACGACGAGCACGCCGCCGAGCGCGAAGTTGGCCGCGGCGTAACCGTCGGCGAGCTCGGCCGCCAACGCGGTCGTGGCCAGCAGGCCGAGCCAGTCGCCGAAGCTGGAGAACGACATGACCAGCCACAACCGGCGGAAGTCGCGCACCCGCAGCACGGCGCGGATCCGCTGGGTCGAGGAGACCAGCGCCTCGGACTGCTCCGGAGGCGGGTCGGCAGTCATGACGACCTCCTCCGGCTCGCTGGTGGGCTGCTGTATGAGCCGACTGTATAGGCCGGTTCCGACAGAAACTGAGGCGCTCTCAGGCGTCGGCCGCCCGCCCCTCGAAGTTCACCAGGACGGTACGCAGGAGGCTCGCGAGCGTCCTCCGGTCCCGCTCGGACAGCCCCGCGAGCAGCCGGCGCTCCCGCTCCAGCAGGTCGGCGACGGCGGCGTCGGCGTGGTCCCGGCCCCGGTCGCTGAGCCGGATCCGGCGGGCCCGGCCGTCCTCGGGGTCGGGCCGGCGGTCGATCAGCCCGCGGGCCTCCAGCCGGTCGAGCCGGTTTGTCATGGTGCCGGAGCCGACGAGGGTCTCGCGGACCAGCTGCCCGGGCGTCAGCTCGTACGGCGGGCCGGCCCGGCGCAGCGCCGTCAGCACGTCGAACTCGTACGCCTCCAGGCCGTGCTCGGCGAATGCCGCTCGCCGCTCCCGGTCCAGGTGGCGGGCCAGCCGGGTGACCCGGCTCAGCACCGCCAGCGGCGCGACGTCCAGGTCCGGCCGCTCCCGCTGCCACGCGGCGAGTAGCCCGTCGGTCTCGTCCTGCACGGTGGCATGATATCTCGACGTCGAGCTAATACATCTCGACGTCGAGAGGAGCCACGGCATGTGGGATCCGGAGGTGTACGGGCGGTTCGCGGACCAGCGCAGCCGGCCGTTCCACGAGCTGGTGGCGCGGGTCGGAGCGGTCACGCCGGGCCGGGTGGTCGACCTGGGCTGCGGGGACGGGTCGCTGACGGAGACGCTGGCGGCGCGCTGGCCGTCGGCGTCGGTGGTGGGGGTGGACTCGTCGGAGTCGATGCTGGCTTCTGCGGCTGTGCGTGCCTCTGGCCGCCTGTCTTTCGTGCTGGGCGAGATCCAGGACTGGCGGCCGGACGGGCCGGTCGACGTGCTGGTGTCCAACGCTGCGTTGCAGTGGGTGCCGCAGCATGTCTCGCTGCTGCCGAAGCTGGTGGGCGCGCTGGCGCCGGGCGGGTGGTTGGCGATCCAGGTGCCGGGCAACTTCGAGGCGCCGTCGCACGCGCTGCTGCGCTCGCTGTGCGAGTCGCCGCGGTGGAGCGCGCAGCTCGGCACGGCCGCGCGGTGGCCGTCGATGCCGGCGCCGGTGGACTACGTACGGG